>CAKQLR010000014.1 GCA_934254725.1 uncultured Clostridia bacterium
GGGTAGCGAAGTGCGGATGAGATAAACGCTGAAAGCATCTAAGCGTGAAACTCGCCTCAAGATAAGATATCCCATACCGTAAGGTAGTAAGACCCCTTATAGACAATGAGGTTGATAGGTTGGAGGTGGAAGTGCAGTAATGCATGCAGCTGACCAATACTAATAGGTCGAGGGCTTGTTCTCATAAAATGAGAAGAGCGAATTATTATGTACCTTTTGGAAGATCAGGACTTCTTGCTTTATTTCTTGATTTCTTTTATGCAGTTGTGAGTCTACTCTTAAACAACAAAGTATGTACGCAGGGCAACCTGTTTATATAACCATTGCGGTGACGATGGCGTCGAGGATCCACCTGTTCTCATTCCGAACACAGAAGTTAAGCTCGATTGCGCAGAAAGTACTTGGCTGGTGACGGCCCGGGAGGATATGGAGTCGCCGCATTCCATTTTAAAGAAGGATCTTTGAAGTATTTCAAAGGTTCTTTTTTTGTTGCCCTCGGGCAAAATTTGATTTTAGTTTTTTTGTGTATTTACCGATAATTAAACTGTATCAGGCATATTATATTCGAATAATCGGGAGCTTTTAAATTCTTTTGCTTTTTTACGGCATAATTTTATAAGTTTTTTATAATGTTGAGTACTCTCCGTCATTTATAAGAGGTCATAAAATAAAGCGTGCAAGTTATTTTCTCACACACTTTATTTACACTCCTTTATATATTTCGCCGACAGTTTTTTAATCGGACACAAATATTTTGTCGTGATAGGCTGCAAATCTTTTCAATATACCATTATCACGTATGATATTAGGTTTTATTGCTATCTTTCATTGAAGATATAATTGTTTGACAAAATCGCAGTTCCAGATCGGATAAATACCCTGCAGCATATAATCTTTTTTCGCAGAACAGATTCTTATTACAATAAGTTTCAACGGCGTAACCGTTGTACATTATAGGATAAAACCCTAAAAATAAGCACAGTATATCTGTACAGCTTTCTTCATCGGCATCAAAAGTTATGTTGTTATAATAAGCGAAATAATGTGCTAATTCATGAACTATAACAGCCGTTTGCCGGTAAATTGTAAACTGCGATGAATAACTTATGTAAATATCCGCACCTAACTTTGAGTTTGCCCGAAACGAACCGAAGACGTTGTCGGACGCAAATCTGCCCGAATATTCTTCGATTTTCAGATTGATATATTTAAAATTAAGTTTTAGATATTCGCAAGTTATTTTTATAATTTTTTTAATTACACGCTTTTTCCTAAATTTTGAATAATGCGGGTAATTCCGATATTTATTTACTAAGAGGGTAAATGTATTCGGTAATGACGAACAATAATTAAACCAAATTTTTAGAGAAACAGCCTCGCATAACTGAACAAGATTTTTTTGCCAATTATAGTCCCCGATCATTTTTTCCGTTTATATTGCCGACTAATTATATTTTCTAAATTATGGCTATGCAAATGTCCGTTGTTATCTATGTTTGCGACACGATATTTTCTGCTATATTCACGTTGCGCTCCTCAATTCGGGCAATAAATCTCAAAATCAACGATTGCGTTAACAGAATTATTCGTTTCATATTGCTCGGATATTTTCCAATTGACGTTTTCATAATCGTACTTTACTCCGCATTTGTTGCAATAAAGTTTGTTTGCGTCATTCAGCAGGGAGAAGCTCAGGATGAGCACACTTAAAGCCGAAGCGGCAAATATAAAGCCGATTATACCCAGGGCGATATGATCGTCGTCTGTAAAGCAAAAGCAAATGACCGAAATAATCACAAGAACAGCGTCGACAATGAATGAAATCAAAGCGGCTCTGAGACATTTTTTCTTTGTTTCCAAAATTTTACCTCCGTATTTCCTTAGTTTGTCATGACAATTAAATTGTATCACGCCTAACGGGCGTAAGTCAAGTATTTTACGCCTATTGGTTGTAATATTTACATATGAAGAATTTAATTACCATTGAACAAATTCAGAAAAAATTGTCGGAAGCGATAAAACAAAGCGGAAAAACGCAAACGGAAATAGGCAGAAGCATAGGGATATCACAACAGACTGTTTCGCATTATATAAAAGGCGATAAGTTGCCAGCGCTCGATACGCTCGCTAATCTATGCGTTCTTCTTGATATAGACCCAGCAGACATTCTATGCACAAAGGACTTTTAGATAACCCGATGTTTTTGATAACCGATTAGCTGAACAAACCCCTTAGGTACTTCATTTCAAAAATCGGTTACGGTTCAAAGCATGGTTAGGTGTGCATAGGGATTCCATTTCCTTGCCGATAGTTGTTTTTGTGGGAATAAATCGTATTTTGCTTTTTAAGGCAATAAAAAACCGCGGGAGAGGGGAAATTTAACGAGAACCCCTTCCACGGTTTTATTTATATATTTACGCGTTTTTTCAGTATTGTACGTAATTATTCTTCGTAAACGGTTGTTTGGTTTTTGCCGTTGGCTTTGGATTGGTATAATGCTTTATCCGCCCGTGCGACTATGTCGTTAAACGCAAGGCTGTCCGTGTTTTTAACGATATATACGCCGGAAGAAAGAGTTACCGTAATCTTTTCGCCGTGGCACTCGAACGGATATTCGTTCAGCGCTTTTCGTATCTTTTCCGAGGTCTCGAACGGGTTGTGTTTGCACTGCATTATAAGCAGAAATTCTTCCCCGCCCCAGCGGGAACAACGACAATGTTCGCATACGATTTCAGGGAAAAGATTGCCTACGGTAGTTAAAATTTTATCGCCGAATTCGTGCCCGTATTTATCGTTTAAAGCCTTAAAGTCGTCTATATCGAACATTACCACGGCAAATCCCGATGCGTTTTTATTCCCTGTTATATGCTTTTTTACAAATTCGTGAATGCCGTAACGATTATAAAGACCGGTGAGCGCGTCATGCCTGTAAAGGGAGTAATATTGCCGTTTGGTATCTTCAAGTTGACGCTGAGTTTCCCTTCTTATAAGCTCTATAACCAGGCTGATAACGAAGTTGCACAGGTAGAAGAACGGGAAGCGCAGCATAAACTCTTTGGTGTAATCGTACTGCAAAATCCCTTGACCGAAGGGAAACCAGAACAACAGTATAAGCAATAAGAACGCAACGCCGGAGAAAATACTGCCGTGCCGCAAGCCGAATACGAGAATGCCGAAGCTCGGTATAAGGCATATCCACAGCGCGCTGAACCCGTTTGGTATGCCGCTTATAATAAAGAAAAACAGAAGAGCCAAAGACTCTAAACAAAACGACACGTAAACCAAAGGTTCTGGCAGATGTAGAAATTTCAGTGCTATTATATTCAAAAGACACGCAACGCTGAAAGCCACGGTCGATACAAGCAGAATGTATTCATGCGTAAAAACGTTGACTATGGACATCACGAGAGCAGTAAAACACAGAGCGCAGTTTATTACGTAAAACAACACTCTGCGTCGTAACGAGTCGGATGCGATGGCGTCTTTAATTTTTTTCAGCAGTTTGCCAAGTAATTCTTTTATTTTCATGTTTGTTAATGGCAAGCGGGAGAAAATTTGTTATGTCTTTCAATGCAAAAAAGGCGTATAAGTACGCCGGTATTTTTATTTGCGGTCAATCCGGCGGAATTTAAACGCCGCCGTGTCAGAAAGACCAATCCCCTTTTTAATAATAAAATCGGGGTGCCGTCGGAATTAACACGACGGCACTCCGTCTTAAACTTCTTTAGTTATCCTGTTTAAAGTTGTTTTTACGATTATTTATTGGTTACTTCAAGAGCTTTTTCAACAACGTTAGCTACAGTGAAGCCGTATTTTTCAAACAACTGTTTAGCGGGTGCGGATGCGCCGAAAGTATCCATGGAGATAATCTTTCCGTCAAGTCCCGAATATTTATACCAGCTGTAGGAAGAGCCTGCTTCTACGCATACTCTTGCGCGTACTTTGGAAGGAATAACGGATTCCTTATATTTAGCGCCCTGAGCTTCGAAGAGTTCCATACAAGGCATGGAAACTACTCTTGCGTCTACGCCCTTTTCAAGGAGTTCTGCCTGAGCCTTAACGCAGAGTTCTACTTCGGAACCGGAAGCGATAAGCAAGCAATCGGGAACTGCCTTCTTGCTGTCCGAAAGAATATAGCCGCCCTTAAGCGCGTTTACGCCGGAATTCTCGTTCTGAGCGAGAGTCTGTCTCGTTAAAACGAGGCAGGTGGGGGACTGAGTGGTCAAAGCGGTAATCCAGCCCGCGGTGGTTTCCTTGTTGTCGCAAGGACGGAACACCTTCATGTTGGGGATGGAACGGAGACCTACGAGCTGTTCTACGGGTTCGTGAGTGCAGCCGTCTTCGCCTACGCCGATGGAGTCGTGCGTCAATATATACGTTACGGGGATGTTCATCATAGCCGAAAGACGCATAGCGTTCTTCATGTAATCGGAGAATACGAAGAAGGTTGCGCAGTAGCAACGGAGTCCGCCGTGTACGGTCATACCGTTGGTGATTGCAGCCATAGCGTGTTCGCGGATACCGAAGTGAATGTTGGAGCCTGCCATATTTTCTGCAGACATATATTCTCTCGATTTCATGTTGGACTTGTTGGAAGGAGCAAGGTCCGCGCTGCCGCCGATAAGGTTGGGAACGAGTTCCGCAAGCTTATTGAGAACGGTGAAGGAAGAACCTCTCGTAGCGTCTGCTTTGGGGAAATCCCAAAGATTTGCGTTGTTTACAAGGTCGGGAATTTCGTTGTTCATCCAAGCTTTGTACTGCTTAGCTAGTTCGGGGTAAGCCTTTTCGTAAGCTGCAAAGAGTTCGTTCCATGCTCTTTCGATCTTTCCGCCCTTAATCTTGTAGCTTCTCGCAACGGATTTAACGGATTCGGGGAGTTCGAACGGAGCGCAGGTCCAACCGAGGTTTTCTTTTGTTTTAGCAAGGTTCTCTTCGCCCAAAGGAGCGCCGTGGCAAGCGTGGCTGCCTGCGAGGGGGGAACCGAAACCGATAGTGGTGTGGCATACGATAAGGGAGGGCTTTTCCGTTTCGGCTTTAGCTTTCTTGATAGCCTTTCTTATCGCGTTTACGTCGTTGCCGTCCTTAACGTCTATTACCTGCCAGCCCTGTGCCTTATGGCGAGCGGCTACGTCCTCGGTGAATGCGCAATCGGTGTTGCCTTCGATGGTGATTTCGTTATCGTCATAGAAAACGATTAACTTGCCGAGCTTTAAAGTGCCTGCAAGGGAAGCAGCTTCGTACTCGATGCCTTCCTGCATGCAGCCGTCGCCGCAGAGAGCGTAAGTATAGTGGTCTACGATGGGGAAGCCTTCACGGTTGAACGTTGCGGCAAGATGAGCTTCCGCAATAGCCATACCTACGGCGTTAGCGATACCTTGTCCCAAAGGACCGGTCGTCGTTTCTACACCGGGGGTGTGCTTGTATTCGGGGTGTCCCGGAGTTTTGGAACCGAGCTGACGGAAGTTCTTTAAATCTTCCATCGTTACGTTGTAGCCGAATATATGTAAAAGAGCGTACTGAAGCATGGAGCCGTGACCTGCGGAAAGAACGAATCTGTCTCTGTCGTCAAAATTCGGGTTCTTCGGGTTGAACTTCAAAAAGTCTGCAAAAAGGGTGTAGCCAATGGGTGCAGAACCGAGGGGAAGTCCCGGGTGACCGGAATTTGCTTTCTGAATTGCTTCCGCCGATAAAATTCTTATGGCGTTAATCGTTTCGTTTACGTTTTTCATAAAGAATACTCCTTTAAAGATTTCGCATTGCTTGCGGGGCGGTAATTTACCCCGCATTTATATAAATCATTATATACTAAAGAAAGATAAATATCAAGTGTTTTTGCGCAAAATGAGGGTTTTAACAGTCTTTCTCGCCCGTTTTGTAAGATTTTGCACGGCTATAGCTGTTTCCTAAGACTTTACGAAAACAGACGCCCCGTTTAAAAGGAAGCCTTAAATAAACATTTTTCTCAATCTGTCGGCAGCAAGATACAGAGCTTTGACTCCGGTGAAAATTTCCGCCGGATTTTTGTCGTACCCGCAGGAGGAGAGGTATCTGGCCGCTTCAAGCGTCAGGTATCCTTGATAATTTATTTGTTTCAAAGCGCTTACCACTCTTGAAAAATCTATATCCATAGAGAAAGGAATTTGATGACAGTCGTGCAGCAGATTGTTATCGTGAATATGCAGACACTTAACTTTGTCTTTAAGCGCAAGCAGCATTTTTTCGGCAGAAGTGTCAAGCCCTTTCATTTCGCAGTGACCTATATCCACGCAGGCGACGAAATAATCGTCGTTAACCGCATCGAGGTGCGCTTTAAAGCTTTTTTCGTCCGAGCATGCTGCGGGAGCGGCGTGTTCGCCCTTCCAGTTCCACATGTTTTCGGTTGCGATTTTTACTCCGTGTTCTTTTGCAAAGGGGAGAAGTTCGAAAAAGATTTCCGCATTCTGCTCGGGCGTTTTATTGTTATCGGGGTGAATAACGCAAAAACTGCCGCCCGCAATCGCCGTAAGCTCTATGGCTTTTTTAAGCATATCTCTTATTTCCCTGCAACTTACAGGGAACGGCGCGTGGGATTGATTGCAGACGATTCCGTTGTCTTCGCCGATTCTTCTCAGCGTTTTTGCGAATTTCACGGCGTTTGTTCCCGCAAGCGGATGTGGGTTATCCTTTTTTATCGTCTCTGTTGCGTGGTCGTATATCGCCATGGAAAACATGGAAAAATCCCAGGCGTCAAAGCCCGCTTTTGCTACAAGTTCTACCGCTTTTTCTTCACCGACTATCGCGCTTATCGAACCGATTTCTGTTGATACTTTGTGCATAATTCACCCGTTTTTATTTTAATTATACTATGTTTTTTGCTTTGGCGCAAGTCAATAAGTAGCCTTTTTCACACTTTAACGGAGCAAAATACGGTTTGGAACAACATAAATAACGGGCAACGGGGAGAAAAAACATCGTCGCAGTTTTGTAAATAAATTATCCGCAACAAGAAAAATGCCCGTAAAAACACTTAACAATTTTAAAAATTTAGTGTATAATGTATCATGTATAGAGCGGGTGAAGAGGATTTCGGTGTTAAATTTTCGGCTCTGAAATAAAAAACGACCCTCTTGATTATAGGTTTGCCTGCTCGCCGTATTCACTTTTTGATAATTTTTTGGAGGAAAAATATAATGGCTCTCGTTACAAGCAAAAAGATGTTTGAAATGGCTTATAAGAACGGTTACGCCATCGGCGCGTTCAACGTCAACAACATGGAAATCGTTCAAGGTATCACCGAAGCGTGCAAAGAAGAAAACGCTCCTGTAATTCTTCAAGTTTCAAAGGGCGCGCGCGCTTACGCTAACCACACTTACCTTGTTAAACTTGTCGAAGCTGCGGTTATCGAATGCCCCAACATTCCCGTAGTTCTTCACCTTGATCACGGTCCGGATTTCGAAACCTGCAAGTCCTGCATAGACGGCGGCTTCACTTCCGTAATGATCGACGGTTCTTCTCATTCTTTCAAGGACAATATCGAACTCACCAAGAAGGTTGTTGAATACGCTCACGACCACGGCGTTGTAGTTGAAGGCGAACTCGGCACTTTGGCAGGCATAGAGGACGAAGTTTCTCACGCTGTCGGTTCTTACACCAGACCCGAAGAAGTTGAAGAATTCGTTACCAAAACCGGCGTTGACTCGCTTGCTATCGCTATCGGTACTTCCCACGGCGCATACAAGTTCAAACCCGAACAGTGCACGAGAAACGAACAGGGTATACTTGTTCCCCCCGCTCTCCGTTTCGACATTTTGAAAGAAGTTTCCAAGAGGCTTCCTAACTTCCCTATCGTTCTTCACGGATCTTCTTCCGTTCCTCAGGAATACGTTCAGATGGTTAACACTTACGGCGGCAAGATGCCTAACGCTATCGGCGTACCCGAAGAACAGCTTCGCGAAGCTGCTAAGCTTTCCGTTTGCAAAATCAATATCGACTCCGACCTCCGTCTCGCTATGACAGGTACGATCAGAAAGTTCTTCGTTGAGCATCCCGACAAGTTCGACCCCAGAGAATATCTTAAACCTGCAAGAGCTAACATTAAAGAGCTTGTCAGACATAAACTTAAAGACGTTCTCGGTTGCGCAGGCAAAGCTGACGAATGCAAGGACTAATTTCCTTATAAATTTAATAGCAATATAAATATAGGGCTGAGCGAATTAAAATTCGCTCAGCCCTGTTTTTGTATACCGAAAATGAATTATTGTGCAGGTGCGCCAAAAGCGGGTGCCGGAAACGATGGATTACAGGAAGCGTATTCGGAACTGCCCGTGTTATTAAGACTGTTACTAAACGCCCTTTCCCAAGGTGCGTTAATATAAACTCAACGTTTTTTCAGGTCGTTAATAAGTTGTTGAATGTGGACTATTTCTTCCGTCGTTAGCCCTGAAACGTTAAGGTTATGACTTTCGTCTCTGCCTAAAAGAAAATCGGTACTAACGCAAAAATAGTCCGCGATTTTTACGAGCATTTCAACGGACGGAGCCACGTTATCGTTTTCCCAGTTGCTGACGCACTGCTTTGTAAGCCCTAAAGCTTTTGCAAGCTCTACCTGGGTCATGTGTCTTGCTTGTCGCAATTCTTTAATTCTATCGTTCAACATAAAATTATCTCTGTAAAGTATCCACGTTTGTAAACTATTTCTATACTATAGTATAAATATTACTTGACATTTGCAAAATACTTTAGTATACTGATAATTGATTTTTGTTGAGGGAGAATGCTTGTATGGAAACATTAAAGTCATTTAATACTTGATAATATTTTTTTATAATAATTTATTTTGCAAATTGTATTTGAAATTTATTAGATAAAAAGGAGATTGTAGGTAATGAAAAATATTATTTTAAAAATAGTGGGAATGATATTATCTGTGTTTATCGTGTTTGGAAGTGTTTCTTGTTCGTGTTACGATAACGGAGATACTTCCGATAGTTCTGCGGCTAATTCGGATAATGAAATTGTGGCAATTTATGCTTTATACGTAAAAAAAATGAATGAAGAACATAGCACTCCGTTATCTTATGACGAATGGCTTCAAACGATTAAAGGAGAAAGGGGAGAACAAGGCTTGCGCGGCGAAAAGGGCGAGACCGGAGCGACAGGACCGCAGGGAGAAAAGGGCGAAACCGGAGCGACAGGGCCGCAGGGTGAAAAAGGCGAAAAGGGCGAAGCCGGTCGCGGTATTTTGAGTGTGGAAATCATTGACGGTTATTTGTGGATTACGTATACCGATAACCCGGATTTAAAGATAAAAATAGGGAAAGTCATTCCCGATGAGGATTTAACATTAGAATTTTATTTGCTTGAAAATGGCACATACGGAGTAAAGGGCGGCGATGACATTTTAAGCGTGGACGAGGTTGAAATTCCGAGCGAATACAAAGGGAAAAAAGTAACAAAAATACTGAAAGATGCTTTTAAGGGTATAACAACATTTAAGAAAGTAACTGTTTCGGATAATATAGAACAAATCGGCGACAACGCATTCGACGGTTGTACTGGATTGCAGGAAATCAATATTCCCGAAACGGTACAAAGTATCGGTTCGTATGCTTTTAACGGTTGTGAAAATCTGGGTTCGGCAACTTCGTTATATGCTACAAAAATCGGTGAATATGCTTTTTGTAATTGTGTTAATGTCAATATATCGATAGGCTCGTCTGTGAAATCGATCGGGGCATATGCTTTTTACGGATGCAATTATTCAAATATCGCGTTTGAGAACACTGATGCCTGGGTAAGCGCTTTAAGTTCAAAACTCAAATACCAACGTGTATGCGATCCGGATATGGCGAGTAAAGAAACAACGACGGAATCGTTGTATCCGGATAACTCATTAAGCAAATTGATTGCAGGAGACGTTAAGGCTTTAACTGTAACATATAATGACTATTGGCTGAAAACAGGTAAGTTTACGCAGCAGTATTCGACGTTTTCATTGTACAAAGAAGCTTGGATAATGAACTAATAGATATTTTTTATAAGTAAAAAGGCTGTCCGTAAGATGTTGAGAAACGTACTGCAGGCAGTCTTTTATAATGCCTTAATTACCCTAAGAGGGGAAAGACCGTTTTGCTGCAAGTTTTTATACGCAAAATAAAAGCGCGCCGAGGGGATTGCTTCGGGACGCTTTTTATATTATGAATTTTTAATTTTATACGTTGAAGCGGAACAGAACGACGTCTCCGTCTTTGAAAACGTAATCTTTACCTTCGCTTCTGACTTTGCCTTTTTCCTTTGCGTTATTGTAGTTGCCGCAGTCAAGCAACGTCTGCCAATCGACGACTTCCGCACGGATAAAGCCTTTTTCGAAATCGGAGTGAATTTTACCTGCCGCCTGGGGGGCTTTTGTTCCGTTTTCGATGGTCCACGCCCTTGTTTCCTTTTCGCCCGCCGTAAGGTAACTGATTAAGCCCAACAGTTTGTAAGATGCTTTAACCAGACGGTTAAGTCCGCTCTCTTTAAGCCCGAGCTCTTCAAGGAACATTGTCGCTTCGTCCGCAGGGAGAGAAGAAAGTTCTTCTTCCGTTTTTGCGCAGATAACGAGGACCTCGCTGCCTTCTTTTGCGGCGAACTCTTCTACTCGTTTAACAAGAGGAATTTCGTCGTCTGCCTTGCCCATATCCGCCTCTCCTATGTTTGCGGCGTAAATAACCGGTTTTGCGGTGAGTAGGAATAATCCTTTGACGTAATCCTGTTCTTCTTCGGAAAACTCCATGCTTCTCACGGGTTTTTCTTCCGAAAGGGTGTTGTATATGCGCTCAAGAATATCGCATTCCGTCTTATATTTTTTGTCCCCGGTTTTAATCATGCTTCTCGCCTTGTCAAGACGTTTCGTGACGCTTTCGAGGTCTGCTAAAATCAATTCCAGATTGATTGTAGTAATATCTCTTATCGGGTCCACGGAATCTTCTACGTGGGTTACGTTGTCGTCTATAAAGCAACGCACTACGTGCACGATGGCGTCCACCTCTCTTATGTGCGAAAGGAATTTATTGCCAAGCCCTTCACCGTGGCTTGCGCCCTTTACAAGCCCCGCGATATCGACGAATTCTATCGTCGCGGGTGTGATTTTCTTGCTGTTATAAAGCGCTGCAAGTTTTTCAAGGCGTTCGTCGGGGACTGCAACCACGCCGACGTTCGGCTCTATCGTGCAGAACGGGAAGTTAGCCGCTTGTGCGCCCGCATGTGTTATTGCGTTAAACAACGTGGACTTTCCTACGTTGGGAAGCCCTACTACTCCGAGTTTCATATTCTTATCTCCGTTTAAAAGCGGGAAAATCACCCACGCTTTTACTTTTTTTCTAATACAGTATATAATAATTCGGCTTTAAAAACAAGCGTTTGCGGAAGCAAATCTTTTGCCGTCCGAATTTTTCTTTAATCCGAACCCGTACGGCGGTTGCCGTAAACTTCGCTTTCAATATGTTTTGCGTAGGCGGCGGCAACGTTTACGCCTGTAGTTTCTTCTATGCCTTTGAAAAATGCGTTGGAGTTAGCCTCGCAAAAGTAAGCCTTGCCGTCCGTACCGGTGAGAATATCCACGCCGCAATAATCGAGACCGAGCGCTTTGTTCACCTTTACCGCCATTTCCGCCTCTTCTTCGGAAAGGTCTATTTTAAAGCCTTTTCCGCCTTGAGCTATGTTGGAACGGAAATCATTTTCGTTCACCCGTTTCATGGCGGCGATTATTTTACCGCCTATCACTATGATGCGTTTATCTTCCCCGCCCTTGCCGATGAATTTCTGATATAAATGGGGAACAAGTCTCAGCTTTTCCCTGAGAGAGGAAAGCTCCTCGAAGTTCCTCGCAAGATGAACGCCCGAGCCCATCGAGCCGTAAACTTCTTTAACGACGACGGGGTAGCCGATTTTTTCCTCTACAATCTTTGCGAAATCGTCCTTTTGGGGCAATCGGTACATAAGAGGGGAGGAAATAGTGTAAGGCATATTCACGCCTTTCCCTGCAAGTGAAATGTAGGTAAGCATTTTATCGTCGCAAAGTTCTATCGCGCGGGCGCTGTTGAATAACCGCAGTCCCGTGCTTTCAAGCATTTTTGCCGTGTGTATGTCTTTATTCAGGTAGACTGCGAAATCGTATCGGGGGAAAGTGCTTTTTGCGTCCTCTCCGTCGATGTATGCGAGTGCGTCGTTACCCTTAACTTCGTCCGCCGTTATGTCGAGCGCTTTAAGCTCTCTAGTGAGGGAGTTCAGCTGATGAAGGGTGGATTCGCCCAAAAAATATCCGTTTGTAATTATAGCGCATTTTTTCATAATAAATTTCTTTTATCGTTTTATAGCACGGGGGATTCATCCGCCCCGTACTTTTTTAAAATAGCTTCGGCAACTTTTATTCCGTCTGCCGCCGCGCTGGAAATGCCGCCCGCGTAGCCCGCGCCCTCTCCGCAAGGGTAAAGGTTTTCTGCGGAAACGGAAGCAAATTTTTCGTTTCGGGTAATTCTTACGGGGGAGGAAGTCCTCGTTTCCGTACCCGTAAGTATGGCGTTTTCGTTAGCAAACCCGTGAAGCCGTCTGTCCATATCAGTGATTGCGCTTGCAATGGAAAGAGAAGCACTCTCAGGCAAAAGTTTATGCAAAGGGTAAGGCGTGACGCCTAACGGATAAGTAGGCGTTACTTCCGTGCCGAGAGAAGAAAACCCTCTTTTTCGCAGAAAATCGCCCACTTTTGCTGCAGGTGCGGAATAATTTCTTCCGCCCGCTTCAAAGGTTTTTCTCTCTATCTCACGCTGAAAATCTATGCCCGCAAGAGGGGAAGAGGAAGGAAAATCTTCCTTTCTTATTTCGGAAATAATCGCGCTGTTGGCGTTTTGCCCGTCGCGCAGGTAGTTGCTCATGCCGTTTGTAACTACGGCGTTTTCTTCGCTTGCCGCGGGCATAACAACGCCGCCGGGGCACATGCAGAATGTGAATACGCTGCGTTCGCCCGCGTGGCTTACAAGTTTATAATCGGCAGGGGGTAAAAGCCCCGCGCTTCTGCCATACTGTGAAAAGTTTATAACCGATTGCGGGTGTTCTATACGGAAGCCCATCGCAAAAGCTTTCTGTTCTATGTACACCCCTCGGCTGTTCAGCATATAAAACGTGTCGCGCGCGCTGTGTCCGAGTGCTAAAACTATCTCGTCATAGTCCTCGTCCGAAAACGATGTTTTTGCTTTAGCCCTGCCGTTCGCTATGTTTATATCCGTAAGTTTTTCTGAAAAAATCACCCTGCCGCCGAGCCGTTTAATTTCCTCTCTTATGGCGGAAACTACTGCGGGGAGCCTGTCGCTGCCTATGTGCGGTTTGGATAAATAGGCTATTTCTTCGGGTGAGCCAAAACGCACAAAGTCCCGTAAAACGCGCATTATCAGCGGTGAATTGACCTGCGTGTTTAGCTTGCCGTCGGAAAAAGCACCTGCTCCGCCCTCGCCGAACTGCACGTTGCTTTCGGTGTTTAACCGGCGTGTGGAAACGAAATTATCCACGTCGTTTTTTCTTTCCGAAACGGGTTTGCCTCGTTCGATAAGAGTAACGTCCATTCCGCCGCGCACAAGCGTCAAAGAACAAAACAATCCTGCAGGACCTGCGCCGACGACCAGAACCCTGCCTTTTCTTTTTGCCGTAAGAGGGAGCGTTTCGTCGTTAAACGGGGCGTCCGAAATCTCCGCAGAGTAAACGATTTTTACGTCGTTTTTGTCGCGCGCGTCTATAGATTTTTTTGTTATGCGAAAAAAAGGCGACGATTTTTCGTTTGTGCCCGCCTTTTTGTAAGCTTTGCGTTTTAAATTTGTTTCGCTCTCCCCGGGGGACAGCGTAAGATTTGAAATCTTCATAACGTTTTAAGAATTTCCGCCATTTTCTGTAAAGCCCTTCCGCGGTGGCTTACGGAATTTTTTTCCTCGTCGCTCGCTTCGCCGAAGCTTTTATTCAGGTCGTAACTGAAAAACAGACTGTCGTAACCGAAGCCGTTGTTTCCCGTTTCCTTTTCAAGAATGCGTCCCTCGGTTTTGCCCTCGGTCACAAAAGACCTGCCGTCAGGCAAACAAAGGCTCATAACGCATATAAAGCGTGCATTTCTGTCAGTTGCGTTTTGCATATTTTTTAAAAGAAGTGCCCTGTTCCGCGCATTATCGACGGGTTCGCCCGAATATCTCGCACTGTAAACGCCAGGGGCGCCGCCTAAAAAATCCACTTGCAGACCGCTGTCGTCCGCGAGTACGGGCAGAGATAAAGCGTTGCACGCGGTTCTCGCTTTAAGCATGGAGTTTTCCTCGAACGTGTCGCCCGTTTCTTCTATTTCGTCCGTAAAGCCGGCTTCCGCCATGGAAAGCACAGTATATTCTTTTCCGAGCATTTCGGAAATTTCCTTTAATTTGCCCTTGTTGGAGGATGCAATCACTAATTTTTTCATAAAAAAAGTATATCACAACGGCGTTTAATAGTAAAGCGTTTTCGTAAAATCTGCCGATTTTAGCGTATGTTATACGGCAATTTCGGCGTATCGTAATAATTTAATTGACTAAAACGGATGTTTTTTTGTATAATAAATATATTGTGGATTTTATCGGCAATTAAAGCCGAAGGTTTCGTCCGTTGGCTTTTTTGCTTTGGACGGGACAAAGAACAAGGATGTTCCTATGGATAAACTAAGTTTAAACGAAATACTTGTTTCGGTGGAAAAGCCGGCAAGATACACCGGCGGAGAGTTCAACGAAAAAACGCCGTTCGAGGGCAAGTTTAATTATTGTATTTGTTTCCCCGACGTTTACGAAGTGGGTATGAGCAATCTCGGCATAAAAATCGTGTGCGAGGCGATAGACAGCGTTGAAGGCGCGTATACGGACAGGTGCTTTGCCCCCTGGCAGGATTTCGGCGCAAAGCTTAAAGAGAACGGCATTCCGCTGTATGCGCTCGGCAATAAAAAACCGCTGAAAACCTTTGATATGCTTGGTTTTTCGCTTCAGTACGAGATGAGCTACACCAACGTTTTGTATATGCTCGACCTTGCGGGAATTCCGCTTAAACGCACCGAGAGAGGCGAAGAATACCCCATTATTCAGGCGGGCGGACCCTGCGTTTGCAACCCGGAGCCGATGGCGGATTTTATAGATATTTTCACGATCGGCGACGGCGAAGAGAATATGAAAGCCCTTGCCGAGCTGAAATTGAAAGTTAAATCCAAAGAGGAATTTCTTTTAAGAGCCGCCGAGGAAATAGAAGGCGTTTACGTACCCGCGCTTATGGAAGTAAGTTACAACGATGACGGGACGATTAAAGGTTTTTCTACGAACAAAAAAGTTAAAAAAGCCGTCTGCAAAAATCTGGCGGACGCCGTTTTCCCGAAAAAATTCTTAGTGCCGAATATAGAAGCCGTGTTTGACAGGGGCGTTATAGAAGTTATGCGCGGATGTTATCGCGGGTGCAGATTTTGTCAGGCAGGGTTTATTTATCGCCCGGTAAGGGAGAGAGACGCGGACGCCTGCGTGGAAACCGCAAAATCTCTTATTTGCACGTCGGGCTTTGACGAACTCAGTTTAAACAGTCTTTCCACCGGCGATTACAGCAGGCTGAAAGAGATAATTCCGAAGCTTAAAGAAGCGCTTCCCGACGTGAATCTGGCGTTGCCCTCTTTAAGGCTTGACAGCTTCGAAGGGGATTTCGTTCAAGAGACGAGGAAATCTTCCATAACCTTCGCGCCCGAAGCAGGCAGCCAAAGGCTTCGCGATGTAATAAATAAAGACGTTACCGAAAAAGAAATTATTTCCGGCGTAACACAGGCTTTCGAGCAGGGCTATACGAGCATCAAGCTGTACTTTATGCTCGGTTTGCCGACGGAAACCGACGACGATCTGCACGGAATAAGGGATATTGTATTCAAGATAAGGGAAATTTACGCAGCCCGCCCGAAGGCTTTGAAAAATCTCAGGGTGAGCGTAAGCGTGTCCACTTTCATTCCCAAGCCGTTTACTCCGTTCCAATGGGAGAAGCAGGCAACCAAAGCGGAAGTGGAACAAAAAATAAATCTTCTTAAAAAAGACCTGTTCGTTAAAGGCGTAAGCTTTTCCTGGAACGATTACGAACTTTCAGAGATGGAAGCCGTGTTTGCAAGGGGTGACAGGCGAACGGGCAAAGTTATAGAACAGGCTTATAAAAACGGCTGCGTTTTCGACGGATGGACGGCGCTTTTCGATAAGGAAAAGTGGTACGACGCCTTTGAGAAAACGGGCGTGAATAAAGATTTCTATACGAGAGAATGGGGTGAAAACGAAATTCTCCCGTGGGATTTTATAGATATGCTTGTGGATAAGTCCTTCCTTTTAAAGGAAAGGCACGCGGCGTACGGGGAAAAGGTTACCGGCAGCTGTCAGACGAGTTGTAAGGGGTGCGGGCTTCAGAGAACGTACTGCCCGAAGTTTGAACAGCATAAGGCAAAAAACGCGAATAAAGCGTGAAATATGGGGCTTTCAGTATGATAGTTTTCAGATATCGCAAGACCGACGGTGCGGAATTTATATCCCATTTGGATACCCTTCGGCATTTAAACAAAACCCTTATACGGGCGGCGATTCCCGTTAAGAAATCCGCCGGGTTTCATCCGCACCCGCTTATTTATATGTCCAGCCCTATAGGTGTGGGGCTTAAAAGTTTTGCGGAATATTGCTCGGTGGATACGGAAATTTCTCCCGAAGAATTCAAAAAATTATTCAATGAATTTTCGCCGCGCGGAATCAAATGCGAGGGGGCTTTTTACACGCAAAAAAACGTAAACCTCGCCGCTATTATAAACAGGGCGGAATACGAAATTTTCGGGCTTAATGAGTTCGACCCGCAGGAAGTTCTTGCTTCCGCCGAATTTTTCATAACCGATAAACGCGGCAACGAGAAAGAAGTGAGAAATAAAATTTATTCGGTGGAGAAAGCCGAAAGAGAAGTCCCGGACGGAAAAAAAGAGTTTTATATAAAGGCTTTGATAGAGGCGGGCAATAACGCTCTTCGCCCCGATTGCTTTGCTGAAAAACTAAAACTTCTTTTCGGAGGGGAGCACATTTCTATTACGAAAACGGCTTCCTTTGTTGGAGAAGAAACCGTAGACGAGTATATTTTAAAACATTAACTTAAAACAAAAACGGCTCTTTAAAAGAGTGAAATTTTTCGGCTTTTCGCTTTTAAAAAATGCGAAAAGCCCCTTAAATCTAACATTAAATAACTTTTTAACTTCATTGTCGGGCATCATGAAAACGGGAATATATGCCAAAAAACATTTATCTTGACAACAACGGCGGTAACTTCATCGCCACGCTTGCGGAGGACGGAAAACTTCTCGAATATTATATGGAGAAGAATTCCAACCCGAATATCGTCGGAAACATTTACAAGGGTAAAGTTATAACGGTACTCGGCGGAATGCAGGCGGCTTTCGTGAACGTAGGGCTTAAAAAGAACGCCTATCTCAGCGTCGGAGAATTAGCGCCCGACGGGGCGGATTTAAAAGAAGGGGACGAAATTCCTTCCGTCCTTGACATCAAAGAGGGCGACGAAATCCTTGTTCAGGTGGTAAAGGACTACATAGGCAACAAGGGGGTTAAGTGTTCGCCCTATCTTTCGTTTGCGGGGGTATACCTCGTTTACATGCCGTGCTTTCACATTGCAAGCGTTTCCCGCCGCATCACGGACGAAGCCGCCCGCGAAAGGCTCGGCAAATGGGCGCGGGAACTTGTGGATATTTACGACGGCAGTTTTATCGTTCGTACCGCAGGCGAAAAAATCGGGAAGAGAGAGATAAAGAAAGAAGCAGAATCTCTCAGACAGAAATATCTCGAAGTGATGAAAGAAGCGGAGAACGCCGACGCGCCCGCGTTGTGCTACGAAAGCGGAGATTTAATTACGAGAATGCTTCGCGACGTGTACTCGGACGACGTAAAAAACATATTCTTCGGCTCCAGAGAGCTTTACGAAATCATGCTTGCAAGAAAGGGCAAGCGCAACGACGAATATGTAAGAAAGTCCGTGTTATTCGATAAAAATACGGATATGTTTGCCTATTTCGGGCTTGACGAGGAAGTCGATAAACTTTTGAGAAATCGCGTTTCGCTCGACAACGGCGCTTACCTTATTATAGATAAGACGGAGGCGTTGACTGTTATTGATGTAAACACGGGCAAATACACGGGCGAAAACAACCTTGAAGATACGGTTTTCACCACCAACGTTTTCGCGGCTAAAGAAATTGCAAGACAGGTAAGGCTGAGGAACATCGGCGGCATCGTAGTTGTGGATTTTATTGATATGAGCGAGCAGACTCATCGCGACAAGGTGGTCGAAGTTCTCGCCGAGGCGCTTAAGGACGACAGAAGCAAGTGTAATGTGCTCGGCATGAGCGCGCTCGGGCTTGTGGAGTTTACAAGAAAGAAAAAGAGGGAAGAATGTACCTCTATGCTCGAACAGGTCTGCCCGTACTGCAAAGGCGACGGAAAGGTCTTTTCCGACGATTACATAGTTCTTAAAATCCGCACGGCGCTGCTCGATATTTTTGCGAAAGGATATTCCGCCGCGGTCATAGACGTCAACGAACAGATTGCCGGCTATATTTTCGCGAGCGGCGCGTTGAGTAGCGACGTAAAGAAAATCTGGACGAACAAGAGAATTTACATAGTTCCGCACAAGACTTATCACATAGAGTTTTTCCGCATAAGAGGGGATAATTCAAAGGTCCTGGAACTTCCGGACAGGGCGAAGCTTCTGTTCTGATTTTTTATAAAAATGCGGAATAACGTGAGATTTAAAGGACTTTTTTGCTTTTAAAGCAAGATGTTATCGTTTAGTTAATACGAATACCGTATAATAAACCCGCATCGAATTTAAGGAGAAAATATGGTTAAAATCGTTCTGGATTGCTTCGGCGGCGATTTAAGCCCCGACGCGAACGTACAAGGGGCGGTTAACTCGCTGAACGCAAACGAAGATATAACGCTTGTTCTTACGGGCGACGAAAAAATTTTAAAAGAAAAACTTTCCGGTCTTAAATACGACGGGCAAAGATTGATTATAGAAAACGCTCCTGAGGTTGTTTCCTGTGACGAAAAGCCGACCGAAGCCATCAAGAGGAAGGATACTTCCCTTGGTAGGGCGCTGGAACTTACCGCTAAGGACGAAAGCGTTTCGGGCATGGTAAGCCTCGGTTCCACGGGCGTGGTGCTTGCGGGCGCGGTGCTTAAAGTAGGCAGAATAAAGGGGGTGCTTCGCCCCGCGTTTTGCCCGGTACTTCCCACTATGAGCGGGTCGTTCGTGGCTATCTGCGACAGCGGAGCCAACGCCGAATGCAAGCCCGAATACCTTAAACAGTTTGCCGTGATGGGCTCCCGCTATATGGAAGCCGTATACGGTCTGAACAGCGCCAGGGTCGCTCTTCTTAACATCGGAGCAGAGGACGAAAAGGGCGATACGCTGAGAAAAGAGGCGTTTTCGCTTATCAAAAACGAAAAGAGCGTTAACTTCGTCGGCAATATGGAAAGCAGAGATTTGCTCTCAGGAAAGTACGACCTCGTAGTGGCGGACGGCTTTTCCGGCAACGTGCTTCTGAAGTCTACGGAGGGCGCTTGCCTCGAAGTTTTAAAAATGCTTAAGAGGGAGATAAACGCAAGCTTCTCTAATAAAATAGGCGGGTTGTTTTTGCGAAAATCGCTTATGCAAAAAAAGGAGTTTATGGACTACCGCAATTACGCGGGCGGCATAATGCTCGGCGTAAAGAAAACGATAATAAAATGTCACGGAAACGGTACTGCGGTCACCGTTGAAAAGTGCATAGAACAAGCTTATAAAACTCACGTCGGCGGGCTTATAGAAAACATAGCGCGCGATCTGGCGGAATAATTTTCACAACGGGTTATATACAAAGGAGAAAAAATGGTTACTTATTTTACGGACACGGATACCGATATTACGCCGGCGGAAGCGCAAAAGTACGGCTATAAACTTATAAGCATGCCTTACAGTGCGGAAGGTAAGACGGTATACCCTTACGTCGATTTCGAAAAATTCGATTGCAAGGGCTTCTACGATACGCTTCGCGGCGGGGTCATGCCGGTTACCAGCGCGCTTACGAAAGAGGCGTATATCGAATATTTCGAGCCTGAATTCAAAGCCGGCAACGATATTTTTTACATTCATTTTTCGGCGGCGATGACGGCTACTTTCGACTTTATGAAGCTTGCTTTGAACGAGCTTAAAGAAAAGTACCCCGAGCGTAAATTTTACGAGGTCGATACGAAGGGCATCACCATATGCAGTTACAACGCGGTGTGCGAAATAGGGGACTTAATACTTAAAGGTGCCACACCGGAAGAGATACTCGAATGGGCTTCTACGGGGATAGACAAGGTTGCCACCTACTTCTTTGCGGACGACCTTAAATTCTTTGCGAGAAGCGGCAGGGTGAGCGGTATTGCCGCTACGATGGGCAACCTGTTCGGCGTTCGTCCCATTCTCACCATGGACGAAAACGGCGTTATGAAAAGCGTCGGCAAAGAGCGCGGCAGGGATAGCGCGATAAACAGGCTTGTCGAATACGTGGAAACGCTCGGCGAAGATCTCGAAAACCACAGATTTATTATCGGACACAGCGACGCGCTTCCGCTCGTGGAAAAAATAAAGGAAAAGCTTATAGCTAAATTCGGCGACAAACTGAATTTCGTTATAGTGGAAGTAAACCCCACGGCGGGCAGCCATTGCGGACCCTCCACCCTCGGAATAAGCTTCCACGCAAAACACAGATAAAAAGAGAAAATTTTAAAATAAAAATCGGATTCCCGTGCGGAGTCCGATTTTTTTATTGCATAGTTTATTGAAATTTTATAATTTGCAGGGGTTCATCAGTACGTCTATATATCTTGTTTTTTCGTATTTTTGCCCGTTAAGCATATCGAGGAGAAGCTGTATCGCGCTGAGTCCTATCTCGCGGAAGTTCTGCGAAACGGAAAGTATATGTCTTTCCGCATTGGTTTTTACGTCTATGCTGTCAAATCCGGTAAGCGTTACTTCTTCCGGAATTTTAATATTGCGCTCGGTCGCGTCGAGGAAAAATCCGTTTGCGCTTACGTCGTTTATGCAGCAGATGGCGGTGGGCTTATCGGGCAGGGCGAGAAATTCGTCTATGCATTTGTTGGTATACGAGTGGAAAAGTTTGTGTTGTTTCATGGGCGATTGGTGCATTTCTATCAAATTCATCTTGTCGCTGTTGAAAATATATTCTTTTTTGATTTCGAGGTTGTGCTTTATAAGCCCGGAACAAAAACCTATAAACCTGTCTCTTTCTGTTATAGCCATGGATTCGTTTACGGAGAAAAACCCTATCTTCTTGTGACCGTTCTGAACGAGTATATCCACGATTTGCTCCATTCCCTTTGCGTTTTTGCTCGTTACAAGAGGGGTGTCTATACCCATAATTCCTCTGTCTATGCAGACTATTGGTTTGTTCATTTCCATAATTTTCGCGTACAAACCTATGTTCAGTATGGAATTGCAGGGGTAGACTATAAGCCCGTCGAATTCGCTCCTGAGAATTTCCACAAGAAATTCCTGTTCTTTTTTAATATTGTTTCTGGTGTCGTAAAAAGGGGTGAAAATATTGTTTGCGGTAGTAATACTCTGTATGCCTTTCACTATGTCGTTAAAATCCTCATGGAAGGGCATAATAATGGGTATAATAAGCTGAGAGGTTTTGAAATTAACCTTGCCGTTTATATAAGTACCTGCCTTTTTCACGCGATATATAAGGTTTATGTCGTTAAGCTCTTTCATCGCGCGGGTGATGGTAATGCGGCTTACTCCGTACTGTTCGGCAAGCTCCAGCTCGGTCGGCAGTTTGTCCCCGACTTTAAGAGTGCCGTCTTTTACTTTGGATATAATGTCGTTATAAACTTTCACATATAGCTTTTCACTCATATCGCACCTCTTCGTTAAGTATATCATACTTTTAAAAAAAGGTAAAGCAAATGACATAAAAACGGCTCGGTAGCAGGCTCAATTATATAACATATTTTTTATTATGCTATATTTTTTTGAAAAACCGTATTGACAAAACCCCGATGGTGTTGTACTATTTAATCGGTAAAACGGAGTGCCGTAGAATTATGCGCCGTGTGCGCGTCCGATCGGTCAAACCCGAAAAACTTACCGTACTTTAATAAAAGGAGAGAATGTATGAACAAACTATTTACAAAAATTCTTACACTTGCAATCGCTGTAGTTATGATGTTTTGCTTTGCTTCCTGCGGGAGCGACAATACCGATAGCGGAAGCAGCGACAACGGTGAAACGAACGTTACTTTAAAAGTTCAATCGGCGGCTCCGCTTAAACAGAACTATGCGGCGCTTCTCAAGAGCGAAAAAGAAGGTTCGCAGCTTTACAACCAGGCGTTGTTCACCAAGAAGCTTCTCGACGGCTTCAAGGCTAAAGCGCCCAACGTAAAGGTACAGTTTATAGAAGACGGCTGGGGTGACGCGCTCTATCAGAAACAACAGCTCTATATCCGTGACGCGAACAGCGGCGGCAAGATGGCTGTTGATATCATGATAGGCGAAGGCTATATGAGCTATTTTGCTGAGAACAACGTTTTCGCGGAACTCGATAAAACCAAATTCTCCAACGTAGTAGAAGGCGCTTATGCAGATACCGTTGTAGGCGGCAAGATGTATGCAGTACCTATGTGTACCGGTATTTTCGGTTTGCAGTACAACGTGACTATTCTTCAGGAAGCGGGCATAGAAGAATCCAAATACGTACCCGCTACCTGGGCAGAACTTCTTGAAAACTGCAAAAAGGTATCCGAATACGCTACGGCAAACAAAAAAGCTTACGGCGGAATAATGCTTAACAACGTTTCCGGTATGTCCAGTGCATTCCGTGCGTTGCCGTTTATGCGTCAGGCAGGCGGCGACTTCCTCGATGAGAGCGGAAATCTCGCTATAGCAAGCGATGAAAACGTCAAGGCGTTTACGTACCTTCGTAACCTTGCTAAATACGCTTACAAAGATTCTTTAACCACGGAAAACGAAGATACTTTGCAGAACTACTTCATCAATAAGGGTTATGCCGCTTATATGATAGAAGGTCAGTGGTCCATGGCGGGCGCAGGCGAAAACATTAAGAGTGCCGCATTACCCGTTGCAGACGCAGACAGCAACGAAAAGGGTAACTGCTACGTAGGTAACGTTCTTTTCGGTATAACCAGACAGTCTACTCACTACAAAGAAGCCGAGGCTTTCCTCGAATACCTCACCAGCGCGGAAGTACAGAACTGGTTCTATGAACTCGACGGCAGACTTCCCGTAAACAAAGAAACTCTTTCGAGCGAAGAAATCAGAACTGTTTATCCGAACATCAATCCTTATATAGACGCGCTTCTGGAAGGCGGCTTCCACGGCGGACTTCCTTGCTTCACAAAGAATGCAACGGACGCATGGACTAAATGGGGTACTTTCTACAAGAGCGTTCTTACCGGCGATGCAAACATAAAAAAGCTTGCCGAAGATGCTCAGACAGAAATTGCGAATAAGATAAAATAATGATTCGCATGAATAACGCGCCGCAATCCTGCTTGCAGGACAAGCGGCGCAAAAAAATGGGAAAAAGAGAAAAAGCCGATAACCTTCGCGGGTGGGCGGTTCTGGGACCGTTGATTTTATATCACGCGGTTTTCGGGCTTGTCCCGCTTGCGATAGTGCTTTATTACAGTCTGTTCGAGGACGATCTCTTCCTCGGTAAAACGTATGTGGGGCTTCAGAATTTCATAACGTTTTTCACGGATAAGGAATACTACACCCTTCTTTTCGATACCCTTCTTATAGCCGTTTTTACAATCGGATTAAGTATTGTTTTCGGGCTTTTGCTCGCAAAACTAATGACGAGCAATATAAAGGGTAAAGGTTTTTACAGAACGGTTTATTATTTGCCGGTAGTAATCTCCATGGCGGTAATCGCACAGATAGCAAACGTATGGCTCGAATACAATAACGGCACGGTGAACAATCTCATCGTCGGTTTAGGCGGGCAGAAAATAATGTGGAAGGACAGCACTTTCTGGATGTACTTCTGGATTATCGTGATATGCGTTTGGAAAGGTCTCGGCGCGACGGTCATTCTTTTTGTCGCGGGGTTATCCGGTATTTCCACGGAAATATACGAGGCGGCGGACGTTGACGGCGCGAATAAGTTCGTAAAGTTCTTCAAAATAACGCTTCCGCAGCTCAGACCTATGTTTATATTCGTTCTTATAACGAGCATAATCGGCGCGTTCAACGTGTTCGAACCCGTTCAGCTTATATCGGCGGGCGGTCCGGACGGTTCCACCAAGGTAGTTTTATACCAGATTTACGACGAAGCTTTCCAGAACGGCAACTTCGGTATGGGCAGCGCCATTTCCGTTATAGTAATGGTTATTCTGTTTATACTTACGGCAATCAACATGAAGTTGGGCGAAGCCAAGGATTAGGAGGGCGTTTATGCAGGTTGTAAAAAAATCGGATAAAATAATCGCTCACGTAATTCTGGCGATAGGCTCGGTAATAATGCTGTACCCGTTTATGTTCGCTTTCTTGGGCACCATGGTTTCGGTGGAAGGCTTTTTCGACGTAGGTTTTCTGCCCGTTCCGGAAGATCCGGCGCACTTGTTTGAAAACCTTTCGAGAATTTTCCACAGAGAGGAGATACTTCCTTCCATAATGCTCACACTGTTAAGGTTCGTATGGTACACCGTTTTCGTAACGGCGTCCTCCGTGCTTGCGGGCTATGTGTTTTCCAAGCTGAATATTCGTTTCAAGAAATTCGCTTTCTATCTTTTGATGTCCTCCATGATGATACCGGGCGTAGCTATGCTTGTCCCGCAATTCCTCATGCTCAGCAGGTTCCCGCTTGTGGGCGGCAACAACATTTTAGGTCAGGGCGGAACGGGTTTCAGAAACAGGGCGTCCATACTCTTCGTTACGGGGCTGTTCTCCGCCTACAATATCTTTTTGGTAAAGCAGGCGCTCGAGGGGATAGGCAACGAATATAAAGAGGCGGCGGAAATTGACGGCGCGGGCTTCCTTCGCACGGTATTCTATATCTATATGCCGATGTTGAAGCCGGTTCTCGCGGTAATAGTGATTCAGTTGTTCATAGGACAGTGGAACGATTATCTGTTCCCGTTCATGTTCCTTTCCGCTTCGGAAGTAACCCGTCCTATCGGCGTGGTATCCGTAATAATTCAGTCGGATTATCTGTACGGAAGCGGAGGGCTTCAGGATTACCCGCTCGTTATGACGATGGGTATTTTAATGATGATACCGCCCATAGCGGTATATATAGCGTTTCAGAAATATTTCGTCGAAGGTCTTACCGTCGGCGGGGTTAAATAAACACAGACAAAAATTTTCTTAACAAATAAAAAAAGGAGAGAAAAAATGATGAAAAAAATTCTTGCATTTTTACTGTGTGCCGTAATCGGTCTCGGCATGGCTTCCTGTCAAGGGGGAGAACCTGTCGAAAAAGAATACGGTCCTTACAGTCAGGTGTGGAGAGCCAACGAAGAAGGCGTTGAGCATGATACCGGCGATATGGCTATAGACGACGGTTGGGGCTCTGTTGCCGACGAACAGCCGGGTGCTCTTTGCAGAGTATCCACAAAGACTCTTTACAACACGGCTTACACCGCCGCTGCGAGACTTCTCGTAAGCGAAAAAGGCGCAAACAACAAAACGGTTGCCGCTGTGTTAAGGGTTCTCGATCAGGACGGAAAAGAACTTGGCAGAACGACCGCGAGAGTGTGCGACTTCGAAGCGCCTTTGACTTATAAGGACTTCACGTTTACTTTCGACGCAGGCAAAACGACGGAGGCTACTTTTGAAATTTACTGGCCGGGCGCAACTTATGTGCGCGTAAGCGAATTTGGTATTATGAGTAAGACTAAAGCATCCCTTCCCGATTTTAGCTTAACGGGAAAAGAAATACTCGGTACGGAAATTGCCGAGGACGGCGAAATCGCATTCAACGAAAACGCTTTATATTATTTTGACCTTAACACTTATATGACTACCGTTGCGAATGCAGAGGAAGCATACGATATAGCTAACCTCGTTTGCACGCTTCAGGGTCTTGTAAACAGAGACGGACAGAGACTTTTTGTAAGATTCCAGCAGCTTAACACGTTTTCGGATGATACGGACGCTTATTGGCTTAACTACTTAAGATCGGAAGGCGGCTGGCTCGAGGGTAAAGAGCTTGTAACCGTTAAATCGCCCGCAACCCTTTTGAAGGTGTTCGATAAATACTATACCGGTTTTGCCGCTTGGGACGGAAAAGTTCCCGCTACGGTAAACGCGGTTGCTACCGCTTGCGGCGTAGATAATCTTCTCCCCGTAAGATATTCCACTGTTTCCAACAGTCTTTACTACTATGTAAAGACGGCTGAAGAATTCCAGAACAAACCCGTTAAACTCGACCTCGGCGATAAATTCACCGGTAAGGGAATGATTTACGGAACGAACATTCAGTCCACCGGCAGCAGAAAGAACGACGTATATCTCTGGGCAAAACAAGAATATCTCGATACGGAAAAGACCAATTCTCACATGATGGCTTACCACGTTGACGCTTATGCAAGCGATACCGTGTTCGCTCAGTATGTGGATTTACAGAATATGTTCCTTTCCAACAGGGATTATTATATAATGAACAAATGCTTCTTCTTCGATCTTTCGCCCATGGCGTTTGAAATTCCCGACGACGATCCCGATCAGCAGGATTTAGACATCGATTTCGATCTCGGAACTATCGACTTCCAGACGTTCTCCGCGATAATGACCGCGCAGAATAAGTATGCGGAAAATGTTGACGATACTACTCCTATAGATATAGGCGGCTTCACTCCGTGGCATCTTAAATACACTAAGTTCACCAATCCTACCGCTTCCGGCGAAGTTACCTGCGAATGGGAAACCGTATACCAGTTCTCCATTTACAACGCGTACATCAATGCGGACGCTTACGGCTTCACGGCTATGGCAAACGCTTCCATTTACGCTCACTTCCCGATGAAGGCGCAATACAAACAGAAGGGCAGTAAGGATAAGGATATAAAAGAAGAATTGCCTTCCTCTACCGAAAAGGGCGCTAACTATTTGTTGTTCTTCATGGGCGACTATGACTCTTCCGCATGGCTCAACACGGCTATGATAGGTGTATGGAATAACTCGAGCAGAGGACAAATTCCTCTTTGCTGGCCGTTCTCCCTCAATATTTCCAAACGTGCGGGACACGTTATCGATATGATGTACTCTACCGCTACCGAAAACGATTACTTCGTTGCGGGCGATAACGGCGCAGGTTACCTCAACCCCGAATCCTTCGCAGACACCGCTTCTCAGGGTCTCTACGGCGATCTTGACAGCTGGGCTACGTACAACAAACCTTTATACGAGAAATTCGATATAGACTATCAGGGCTTCCTCATAACGAGAAAACCCGCTTCAAAAGAAATCCTCGAATGTTTTGCTAAATTCACCAAGGGCACGGCTGTTAACTTCAACACCACCGAAAAGGTTGCCGGTTATGAAACCGTAGTAAGCATTGACTACGAATCCGTCAGCCAGCTCGTTTCGAGGTTCTCCAAGAAGAGCGTAGGCGATGAAAGCAACTTCGTAAGCGTAAGATTTATTTTAAGAACTCCCGCGGACGTATTAGCTATTTACAACACGCTTACTTCCGAACAGTATCAGGACTACAACTTCAAAGTAGTTGATCCTTACACGTTCTACGGGCTTTTAGCTCAGCAGAACAACGCATGAGGAGGGGAAAATAATGAAGAATATAACTAAAAAGATTTTTCTTTCGATTTTAAGCGTTTTGCTTGCTTTCTCTGTAGGCGCTACGCTTTACGTAAACGTTTCCTATGCGGACGACGGCTATCTGTTTAACGGCAATACGTCGATGATAGCTTCCACGTATCAGGGAACGGGCAAAGCAACGTCTGCCACCAAGGACGCTGCTCCCGAAGGTTTAAGCGGAAAGTCTTACGTGTACACCAACGAAAACGCATCCGTAACTTTCTCCTATGTTTCTACGGTAAAAAAGAACACCATCGGCGGATATGACGCGGTAAGAATTATCGCTAAATTCGCAACCGATATGGCTCCCGAAACCCTTCAGTTCGGCGTATTCAATCTTGCCGGCGCATTGGGAGAAGGCGAGAGCCTTAAAAACAGCTGCATAATGGACGCGGCGGGCATCAGATGGGAAAAGGGCAGCGGCGTTTCCTCTATTACCGCAGGCTGGAACGTTATAACGCTTCCCCTTGATAAAACCGATGCTTTTGACGGTTTCGCGAGAAACGGCTATATTATCTCGAATGACGAGAGACAAGAAATCGACTCCTTCGCTATCAGAGCTTTCGGCGGCGGAACAGTGTTCGAAGTAGATATTTACTCGGTAGAACTTGTTACTATTTCGGACACCGTTAAACCTGGCGTTAAGGTTTACGGACAGGAAGAAGTAGAAGAACCCGATACTTCGGACGTTACGATTGCTTTCTCTTCTTTGGGCGGCTTTGGTGAAGGCACCGCAAATATAGCCGGCAAAGAATACAAAACGTATGAGACAAATGGTTGGGCAGGTTTTCTTAACTATATGGTTACAGATAAAACCTACAACATTAAAGATATAGCGGATACGGGCAAAGGCGCGCTTTCTCTCCGTCTTTATATAACGGACGAAACCGTTCTCAACGCGTATAAAAACGCTTCCACGCTCAATATAGACGTTTGTTCGGCAGAAAACTATAACGACGATAATAAATACACGTTTGTTCCGAATAATATTTTCGAAAACCTTAAAATAGGTTGGAACAAATTAGTGCTTCCCTTTGCAAAAGCCAACGAAAAGAAAGATATAGACTTTACGACTATCCGTCATTTCAGATTTAACGGCGGCGGATTTGCCGCAGGTACAAACACCGTTAAACTTGCGGACTTCAGATTTGTGGTAACCGATTACACCGAAAACACTGTAGTTGACGAAAGCACCGTTATTCCCGCAGTTAAAAGCTGGGAAGATTTAACAAAGGGTACCGCAGAAATTAACGGTACTAACTATGACACTTACGGTTGCACTGGTTGGGGCGGATTTGCTAAAAAGCTTATATTCGATAAACCTTACGACGCATCGTTCGTGAACTCCACCGGCAAGGGCGCTTTGGTGATGTACTTCTACATCGAGAACGAAAATCTCCTTGCTCAATATATCAGCCTCGGCAATGATAATAACTCCTGGAATATCGACGTTTACGGTTCTGACGCTTACAGCGACTCGCTTAAGCTCAGCTATAACATCGGCGGGATGTTTAAGGATTTCGTTTGCGGTTGGAACAAGATAATTCTTCCGTTCGATAAAGCAGACGAAAAGAACAACATGAATTTTGAAACGATCTGCGCAATCCGTCTTAATTGTACGGCATTCGGTATAGGTCGCGACAACAACATTGCTGTTGCGGGTCTTACGTTTACCACTACCGATTACACCGAAAAGACGGTTGAAGGCAAAATAACCGACGTTACGTTCGGTCTTACCGACGCAGGCGAAGGTCTTAACGTTTCCGAGATAACAGTTGGCGATAATACGTTTGACGGCGTTTACGTGAACGGTTGTGGCGGATACGTAAGAGTTCTTACCCTTGACGAAACTTACGACGTTTTAGCACTCAAAAACAGCGGCAGGGGCGCCCTCGCGTTCAGATTCTATTTTAAAGACGAAGCCGATCTCAATTATTACAAGTCTGTTACTACCTTTAACTTTGACGTTTGCTCGTCGGATACCTATAGCGACGACCATAAAGCTTCCTTCAACATTGCAGGTGCGTTCTCTATGTGCGAAGTTGGCTGGAACAGAGTAATCATTCCTCTTTCGGCAGGCGTTATAGACGCAAACGGCAGCGTTGACTGGTCCTCTATTAAGAATATAAGAGTAAACGCTTCTCAGGTAGGCGGAACTGCCACGAACACCGGTTTCGGCGATATAAGCGTTATACTTTCCGACGTAACCGAACTCACCGTAGAGGGGTACGTTCCCCCCGAACCGGAACCGGGCAACTACAGAGAGCCTTGCGATGTTGACAGCGGTTTGCATATCGAATCCTTTGACGAAGCGTTCGGCGACGGCGCTAAAGAAACGGGTACCGGCTTTGTAAAAGAAGGCGCCGCTTCCATGAGACTTACCGGCCAGGGAACAGCAGGCACGGGCAAAGTGCTCGCTCATACGTTCAATCTTTCCGGTTACGACGCGCTTTCCTTCAACTTATACGTTGACGACGCGGCAACTTTCCTCGCTATGGCTGACGGTCAGCTCGAACTGACTTCTTCCGGCAGATTTGACGACAATAACGAGTATCATTGGGAACTTAAGAATCTTAAGTTGAAAGACGGCTGGAACTACGTTGTTCTTTACTTTAAGGACGCGGTTAAATCCGGCGACGTTGATATCACCAAGATCGATTATATGCGGTTCTACTTCGTAGGACTTTCCTCTACAGTAACTACTATATTCGACGATATGCACGTACACAAAACCGAAGGCGCGCTTATCGAAGGATTTGACGGCAGCTTCAGAAACTACGTTGAAAACACCGTAGGTAAAGTAGGCAACTGCCTTAACATGAGCGGCGACGGTTGGCAGGACAGAGTAAAATATTCCGAACCCGTTGATATTTCCGACGCAGACAAAATCGCTATGTGGGTTAACTGCCTTGACGAATCCACCTGCAAACAGATAGCGGGAACGGAAATGGAAATATCCAGTTCCGGCACGTGCGACGTAAACGAATTGACGTTCCACTTCCCGAACGACCTTAAAGTCGGTTGGAACTATCTTTTATTCGACATCAAAACTGCTACGAGAACGGGCGGCGAGTGCGATCTTACCGCGGTTAACTTCGTAGGTTTCATCAAAACTGGTCTTAGCGGAATAAGAGTTTACTTCGACGACCTCCGCGCTATAGAAAGCAGATTCGCTTTGGCGGAAACGACGGAAAAGATAGACAAGAAGATAATCCTCGACTGCGATAAGGTTGTAGACGGCGTATTCGCAGGACTTACCGTTGACGACGAAAACGCTAAAGAAGGTGTTGCTTCTCTTACCACTAACGGACAGAACAAGGACGAAATCCTTACCGCTACGTTTGCACCCGTTAAAACAGGTCTTTCGCTCAAGGGCGACAACGAACTCGGTTATACGTTCTGGTTCTATGTAGAAAAACTTGAAAATCTCTCTTCGCTCTCGGTTGAACTTTCGAGCAGCGCGGATTGCGACAATTTCGAATTGGAATGGTCGATAGACCTTGCAAATCTTGAAAGCGGTTGGAACTGGATTACTTTGAAAGCTTTCGACGCTCAGAGAGTAGGCGGCGTTATAGACGTTGACAGCATCGTAAGGACGAGAATTATCGCGTTCGGCAAAGACGGCACTACTAACACTATTAAGCTCGACTGCTTCCAAATAGTAGACTCCACTATAGAAGGCGCTTTCGACAAGGTTGAAACCAAGAAAGTTCTTAACCCCGTAACCTACGTTGACGCAAACGACTGCGAACAGGCTTGGGAGAACGGTACGGTTGACGAAACCAACAAGAAAGCAGGTTTCGCTTCTATCCTCGTTAAAGGTAACGGCAACGCTACGGTAAGCGCTTCCGGCACCGTAAATACGGGTAAAACAGACCTTCTCGTAACTAACTATAAACAAAACAATAAATTGGGCGTAAGCTTCTGGTTGTTCGTTGAAGACACTACAAAAGTTTCTTCCGTAACCTTCACGCTTACCGCAGGCACCGGATCCATAACCTGGACGCTTGCAGGTCTTGAAAACGGTTGGAACTGGGTAGTACTCAGCGTCGCTGACAATACCGTTTCGGTAACTGGCAATGCGGATGCGGATAACATCACTCTTGCAACTCTTACCGTAAACGCTGCCGTAACGGAAGAAGCTACGGCTGACTTCACCGTAAGAATAGACAGAGTTAAAGTAATCAACGCAGGCGTAGAAGCAAACTACGCTGAACCCGCAGACGAATCTCAGAACAGAAATTATGTCAAAGAGTTGGTTATCATCGATTGTAACACCGCAGGCGGAACAATCTTCACCGGCAACAAGGTTGACAAGGAAGATTACAGATACGGTAACGGTTCCGTTTACACCTCGGGTGCAGGATACGCGCTCAACGCGACCGACCTCGACGTAGGCAAAACAGACCTTACAAAAGACACCATAGTTCTTGCGTTCTGGGTATGGATTGAAAATCCCGCATTGTACAACAAAGAGGGCATAGACGGTCAGGTTGAGCTTTCCTCCAACAACGCGTACGATAAGGCGGAAATCAACTGGAACTTCATCCCCGTAGCAAAGACTCTTTCTCAGGGTTGGAACTGGGTTGTATTCAGAGGCTCCGAAGCAGAAGTTTCCGACGGTATGCCTGACTTCGACAATCTCCGCAGATTTAGAATCTATGTTAATAATATAGACTCGAGCATGTTGAAGGTTGACAGAATAACCATCGGTTACGTCGGTAACGAGAGTTTATTCACCGCTCCCGATTGGGAAAAGGAAATCGACAAGAACGGTACCTTCAAAGGACCTAACGGCAAACTTCCCGAAAACAACACTTATATAGAAGTTGACTTCGAAGAAGCAGAAGCCTTCACCGCTATAGAAGAAGCGGGTTGCGAATCCAACGCGGGCGCAGAATGCGGCATTATCGCGGTTGTAGCTATCGCACTCTCCGTAGTTCTGAAAAGAAAACAGAAAAGCGAAGTAAGATAACTTTTATTCGGCTTATAACCTATATGACCGAAAGAACTGCCGAGCAGAAAAATCTGCTCGGCAGTTAAAAAGTTATTTAAAAAACAATGTATGTTTTTAACGAAAAATGATTTTTTTTATCATTTCTTTTTGCATTTATGCGGGGAAAATGATAAAATAAATAACACAATAATTACAAATATCCTTTTTCGAAGCCGAGACTTCGGATAAACAGGTGGCGTTTAATGAAAAAATTCGTAGTAATATCTCACACGCATTGGGACAGAGAATGGTATATGCCTTTCGAGCAGTTCAGGCTTAAACTTATCGACCTTATCGACAACCTGCTCGACATATTAGCAAAGGACGAAAATTATATTTTCCACCTTGACGCGCAAACGATCGTTCTGGAGGACTACCTTGAAATAAAGTCTCAGAACCGCGCGTTGCTTGAAAAGTATATTACCAAAGGCAATATTTTAGTGGGACCGTGGTACCTTCAGAACGACTTCTATTACACGAGCGGCGAGGCTACCGTAAGAAATCTTATTACTGGCAGAAAAATAGCCGAAAGCTTCGGTAAATGCTCCGAAGTAGGCTATGCTCCCGACCAGTTCGGAAACGTCTCTCAGCTTCCGCAGATACTGAACGGCTTCGGCATAGACAGCTTTATTTTCGGACGCGGAAATCAGGTACTTAAAAAGGACGAAAACGGCGCTCTCGTTCCGGAACCGACTCCCGCGGAGTTCATATGGCGGGGAGAGGACGGCAGCGAATGTATAGCCGTTTGCCTTAAATACTGGTATAATAACGCCCAGCATATTCCCGAAGAAAGCAAGCTTGCAAACCTTCTTCTGGATATAAACGAAAAGAATTTCGAGGGATTTAACGTTACACCGTACATTCTTCTGATGAACGGTGTAGACCACCTCGAACCGCAGGAGGACGTAAACGAAATTCTCGCTCTGCTCAGAAGAGAGGGCAGAGATATAAGACAGTATTCCCTTGACGAGTACGTTTCCTGCATAAAGGAATATATAAAAGAAAACGGGATAAAGCCGAGCGTTTATACGGGCGCGCTTAATAAAGGCTGCGACGAAGCCGTGCTTAAAGGTTGCCGTTCTTCGAGGGTTTATCTTAAAATTGCCAACACAAGGGCTCAGGACCTTCTTGAAAGCGAAATAGAGCCTCTTTACGCTTATCTTGCAGAGAGCGGTCTTGACGGGGTAAATCCTTCTTCGGAGATAAATTATCTTTGGAAACAGCTTATGAAAAACCACCCGCACGACAGCATTTGCGGCTGCTCGCGCGACGAGGTTCACGCCCATATGGAGGATAACTTCAAAAAGATAAACGAAATGGGCGGCGAGGTGTTAAAACGCGGGCTTAAAATTTTAACTTCCCACGTAAACAGGGAGGGCAGAAATCAGTCGGATTGGTTTACCGTAGCTTTCAATCCTCATGCTGTGGAAACGGAAGATGTTATCACGGCGGAGCTGTACGTTCCGACCGATATGCCCATTGAAAGTTTTGCGGTTACAAACGAAAACGGAGAGGCTGTTCCGTATGAACTGCTCAGCGAAGAAAAAGCCGTTTTAGACGTGTTTTCGGGGCTTAATCTGCCGGGCGTAATAGATTGCACGCTTTATCGTTTCAGCTTTTTAAGCGGCAAAATACCCGCATTTTCGCACAAAGAATACGTCATTAAAACAAACGCAAAGCCCGTTTTTGCGAAAAAAGAGTTCGACGGATTTGAAAATTCCTTCATAAAGGTCGAAACGGACGGCAAAGACTTGATTTTTACGGACAAAAAGAGCGGGAAAGCATATAAAAACCCGTTTTATATTATCGACGAAGCGGATAGGGGAGACTCCTACGTGTTCAGACCGAGCGCAAAAGAGAAGCCTTTAAAGATTCTGCAAAGTGCCGCAAATCTCACAAAAAACGGCGTTTTCGAGAAAGAAATAACGCTTAGCTATTCATACGCTTGCCCGAAAGATTACGACTTTACCGCAGATATGCGCAATAAAGAAACCAAGGAAATGATAGGGGAAGTTAAAATCAAACTTGCCAGCGACGGAAAGGTTGAAATAAACTATTCCGTAAACAACGTTTGCAAGGATCATAAAATCCGTTTCGGTTTCGATTTCGGCGTGAATGCGGACGGACTTGTTACGGACAGCGCGTTCGACTTCGGCAAATCCGATGGAACGGAGTGCTTCGAGTACACGCTTGACCGTTCGGTTTGCAATTCCACTTTTGCGTACGCGAGCGATAATAAAAACGCGTTCACGGTATATACGGAAGGTCAGCACGAAGCTGAGCTTGCCCCCGGCGGTATGGTGATAACACTTGCGCGTTGCACAGGCTATATAAATAAAACTCCCGACTGCGTGCCTACGGGCGGAGCGCAGTGGATTGTTCCCGGCAATCAATGCCTCAGGGAAATGAGCGGAAGGCTCGGGCTGGAACTCGGCGTTCAAACGCCCGCAAGTTGCTTTGCCGAGGCAAAAGTATTCAGAACGGGACTTTTAACCGCTACCGATTCCTTTGACAAAAAGACCTATTCCCGCGGCAGATTTGCAGTGCAGAGCGCCGAGCTTGAAAAGTATTATTTCTCCAAAGACAAGTTTGAAGGCAAGGTTGTAACCCCGTCTGCAAAGTTCCGTTTCGAGGGCGAAGACGTTATCAATACAAGCTACCGTATTGCCGAAAGCGGCTTTGCGGAAGCGAGATTCGTGAACTTTAAAAGCTCTGACGGAACGCTTAAAATTGCCTATGACGGGGCGTTTGAACTGGTCAGACTTGACGGAAAGGAAACGCTTCAATCGTTTGAAAAAGAGGCGTATGTCGCGCTTAAACCCAAGCAAATAATAACTATAAGATTTAAGTAATTATTTATAGGGATTTCATTCTTCATCACTAATTATTTTTGCGTGAATAAATCGGTTTTTGCTTTGTTAAACTTCCTCATAGTGCGTTTAGCACAATTTCGGTCGTTTGCCTTGCAAAAACCGTACCGCCAAGCGGCGATTTCTTATCCGCAAAAACGCGTAGCGCCGCAAAGTGCGTATTTTTAAATTATTTTTTGTGAGCGTGAGGGTTGCTGTGCCGGGCGCACCGCTCCCGAACGCTCACGGAAAAGAGCTAAAAAGCCGCCTTTCCGGTAGTTAGTGATAAGGAATGGAATCCCTAAAAAGAAAAATCCGAATGCTTAGTTTGCATTCGGATTTTTTAATGTCTTAAAAAAATTCGCAAGAAAAATAAAATTATTTTTTCTCTTTTAAAGTTTCGAGTATCTCCGCAAGAAGAGCTTCCGTCTTGGTAGGTTCGGCAGCTTTTTCTTTTTCCTCGGCTTCCTTGGCAGCTTTTTCTGCCGCGGCAAGTTCGTCGCGTTCTTTTGCCATATCTGCTATCTGCTTGCGTTTAAGTCCCTGACGTCTTAATTTGTTGTACTCCGCAGGGGTGTAGCCCATATAGAATACGCCGCCCGCGTCTTTAACAGAGTTGATTGCTTTTATAATGCAGAAAAGCATGAACGCTATAAGAATGAAGTTGATTATAGCGGTTATGAACGCGCCCCAATCTATATATATGGATTTAACCATATCGACAGCGCCGTCTGCGTCCGTCACCTTTTTAAGGAAGGTAACTGCGTCCGCAAATCCGTCCGTGCCGCCCGTTATCAAAAGAAGCAGCCAGTTTATAAGCGGCATAAGAATTTTGTTTGTAAGCGCCGTTACTATTGCCGTGAACGCGCTGCCTACGATAACGCCGACAGCCATATCTACCACGTTTCCGCGGGTTATGAACTTTTTGAATTCGTTAAAGAAATTTTTCATTTTTTCCGTCTCCTTTAGTAAAAAACGATACCGCGAGCAATAACCTCTCGCGGTATACGGTGCTTTTTGATTTAGTTTTATTTGCCGCGCTTCTTAGCGATTATCGCTACAAATCCGCCCATCATAGCCGCAGCGATGATTGCCGAACCGGTAACTGCGGAAGAGCAGGAGTCCGTGCTGTCGTCGGAGGAAGAAGAATCGCTTTCGGGATACGTCTTTTCAAGGTAATCGTCAATTTCCTTCTGAGCGTCTTCGCCGATTAAGGAAACAACCTTAGTCCACATATAGTTAACAGAAGTTCTGTTGTTGCCGGTGAGGAATGCGCCGAGTTTTGTTTCCGCATTATCTTTATAGAAAGCTTTGTTCGTTTTCTCTTCGGTGAGGAAGTTCGTAACGAACGCTTGGATGTCGGCTTCCGCGGCTTCGGTTTTGCCGTCTTCGGTTTCTTTTAAGAGATCGGCTTCGAAGTCCTTTATTTCGGTTGCGAAAACGTATTCCTTATAATCGGAGGACGAGGGCATACCGAGAACGTATTCTTTGTCGCCTACCTTAACGGTTTCGGGCGCGTACCAGCTTGTGGAATAAGTGAGCGCGGAAATCTTTTCGGTCTTTGCGTCAGCGGGGATTTTGCCTTCGGTAAGGTTTATTCTGTAGTAAACGCCGCTTACCTGGCAGTAAAGATATGCGTCGGTAACGTAAGCGATCGAGCCGGAGAGGAGATCGCTGTCGGAGTATTCTACCGTAACGCCGTAGTTGTTTTCATAACTCAGGCGGTTTTTGTAGTTGTAAGAACAGAAACCGAGAGTGCTGTCGAGATACAAAATGTTATCGGGCGCGAAAAATATAGAGGTGGAAGCCAACGCCTTGCTTGCGTTAGCGCCGTCGTCGGTCATAACGGTAAGCTTTTCATAGGTCGCTTCCGCGTCTGCTTCGAGAGTTTCGCCGATGTAAGCGTAGAAAGTGCGGGTGGAGGGAGCGGTATCTACCGAAGCGACGCTTAAGTAGAGGTAACCGTTCTGTGCCGCGAGAAGGGTGAACTTAACGCCCTGAACGCCTTTGTTTTTATAAGTCGTTTCCGCAGTGTTTCTGTTGGAACCTGCGCCGTAAAGCATAAGTTCTGCCACGTCTTTACCTATTTCGTTACGGTAAACCGCGTTGAAGCTTTCGGTGGAATTGAGGGCTTCGTTCTTAACGGAAGCGGTGTAGTATAAATACTTGCCGTCGTTTTTATCGAAAACGTAGCTTTCGTATTCGGTTTTGAAAACCTGCTTTCCGTCATCGCCGTAAACGTTAAGATACTTCTTGGTAACGTCCGAACCGTTTTCCGTAACGGTTTCTTCGGTAAGGAAGGTAACGTACATTTTTTCGTCGACGTACTGGAATTTATAAGCGGCGGAATTGCCGTCCGAGCTGTTGGAAGTAGCTATTTTCTTTAAATCCGTTCCGTCGAGTTTTGCGGAGTAAAACTCTATTTCGGTATTCTTTACGGTACCGATTTTATCCTTTTCCGCGCTCGGGGTAGCGAAGTATATTCTGCCGTTGGCAACTGCGATACCCGCGGAGTAATAACTTGTAGAAACGAGTTTGGAAACAACGCATTCTACGGTTGCTTTCGAACCCTTTTCGAGGTCGGTTTTCTTAACGCGGGCGAGCGCGCCTTTTTCCACTTTGTTCAAAGTGTTGTCTTCGGTGTAAAGCTCGCTGCCGTTTATAAAATAAACGTAATCGTCCGTTTCGGCCATAAAGCCGCCGACGGAAACGTTTTTGCCGTTATCGCCCGTCAAGGGGCTCTTTCCGCCGTCACAAGCGGTGAAAGCCATAAGCACGCACACGATAACCGTTACGATTGCCAAAAGTTTTTTGCTCATAAATGAACTCCTTTTCCCTCGCCCCGCGTCCTGAACGGAGCGGCGCGATAATTGACCTGCTGTTTTTCTTTTCCTGCGCGGGGGAAAGGTATATCAGGCGCACTTTCGGAATAACTTAATTGTGAGCCGAACCGTTCCGCGTATTATCCACGCATAATATACTTGTATATTATACACTATAAATCTAAAATAATCAATTGTTTTTTCGGTAATAAATACCACTCTTTTCATTTTTTTACCGTCGTTTTGAGTTTTTTGCGGGGCGCGCGCTCGAATATTAAAGGTGACGAGGTCTTTTATGGAAAAATTCACTCTTATGCCGTCGTTTATGAATAACGAGGGGGAACAGCCCTTAAACGAAGAGGAAAATGGGTTAGGTTTATCGGAAGAAGAACCGTCCAGAACGCAAAATTATTCTCCGACCGAGCAGGATTATTCTCCTTCTGAACCCGAGAAGAGGGAAGAAAATCCCGAGCAGTGGAAAAACGAAAATGCTTCCGACGGAGAAAATCTGGAAGCGTTTATGTCCTTTATGCGCACCCATGAAGCGCGGGCAAGGAAAGTGTTCGATAAAAACAAAAAGTAGCCTTTTTCGCGTAAAACCGCGTATTTTTTACCAAAAGAGCCGTACTGTCTTAAAAACGGACAAGCTGTAAAAGCAGCCTTTTTCACACAATAACTGGGATTTTTAATTAAAAAATATATTATTCAACAAGGCGGAACATAAAAACCGCCTTTTTCTCATATAAACGGCTGTTTTCAAGCAAAAAGTCATTAAAATTCTCGTCGGGGGACCTCGTAAAACCGTTGAAATTCGCTCCTCCTATATAATAAATGATAAAAAATATTTTATATATAATGACAAAAAAAGCGACGGAACGCCTAAAATACTTGTCAAATCGATGTAAATCGTTTATAATTAAATAGTTTAAAATACTATTTTTACGAAATCAATCATTTTAGGAGGAATACTATTACTATGAAGTATGTTTACCTTTTTACCGAAGGAAACGCACAGATGCGTGAGCTTCTCGGCGGTAAGGGTGCAAACCTTGCGGAAATGACCAAAATAGGTTTACCCGTTCCCCAAGGCTTTACCATTTCCACAGAAGCTTGTACGCAATATTATGAGGACGGCAGAAGAATCAACGACGGTATTCAGAAAGAGATTATGGAGAATATCGAGAAGATGGAAGCTATAACCGGAAAGAAATTCGGCGATAAGGAAAATCCGTTGCTTGTTTCCGTTCGTTCGGGCGCACGCGCTTCCATGCCCGGTATGATGGATACCATTCTTAACCTCGGTCTTAACGAGGAAGTAGTCGAAGTACTTTCCAAAAAGTCTGGCAACCCCAGATGGGCTTGGGACTGCTACAGAAGATTTATCCAGATGTTCTCCGACGTAGTTATGGAAGTAGGTAAAAAATACTTTGAAAAACTCATCGACGAGATGAAGGAGAAAAAGGGCGTTACGCAGGATATAGAACTTGACGCGGATGACCTTAAGACCCTTGCAAATCAATTCAAATCGGAATATAAAAAGCAACTCGGCAAAGAATTCCCGACCGATCCTAAGGAACAGCTTTTCGAAGCTATCAAAGCCGTATTCAGAAGCTGGGACAACCCCAGAGCGAACATCTACCGTATGGACCACGATATTCCTTACAGCTGGGGTACCGCGGTTAACGTTCAGATGATGGCGTTCGGCAACATGGGCGACGATTGCGGAACGGGCGTTGCGTTTACCCGTAACCCCGCTACCGGCGAAAAGGGGCTTATGGGCGAATTCCTTACCAACGCTCAGGGCGAAGACGTAGTTGCGGGCGTTCGTACTCCTATGCCTATCGACAAGATGGCGGAAGTTTTCCCCGAAGTTTACGCTCAGTTCCAGGAAGTTTGCAAAACCCTTGAAAATCACTACAAAGATATGCAGGATATGGAGTTCACCGTTGAAAACAGAAAACTCTATATGCTTCAGACAAGAAACGGTAAGAGAACCGCAGCCGCTGCAATCAAGATCGCCTGCGACCTTATCGACGAGGGTATGATTACCGAAAAAGAAGCTTTAATGCAGATCGACGCTAAATCGCTCGATATGCTTCTCCATCCCACGTTCGACGCTGCCGCTCTTAAAGCTGCGGATAAGAAGAACGTTGTAGGCAAAGGTATCGCCGCTTCTCCGGGAGCTGCCGCAGGTACCGTTGTATTTACCTCAGAAGACGCTGTAAAATTCGGCAAAGAGGGTAAAAAAGTTATTCTCGTAAGACTTGAAACTTCCCCCGAAGACATCGAGGGTATGAAGTACGCTCAAGGTATTCTTACCGTTAGAGGCGGTCAGACTTCCCACGCGGCGGTTGTTGCCCGCGGTATGGGTACTTGCTGCGTTTCCGGTTGCGAAAGCATCAAAATGCACGAAGAAGAAAAATTCTTCGAACTCGGCGGAAAGATTTTCCGCGAGGGCAGCGACATTTCTCTTGACGGCTCCACCGGTAACATTTACGATATTTGCATAAAAACCGTTCCCGCAGACCCGAGCAGCGGTTACTTCGGAAGAATAATGAAGCTTGCGGATAAGTATAAGGCGCTTGAAGTTATGACCAACGCAGATACTCCCGCAGACGCTCAGAGAGCTGCAGAACTCGGCGCAGAAGGTATAGGCCTTTGCAGAACAGAGCACATGTTCTTCGGCCCCGGCAGAATAGACAAATTCAGAGAAATGATTTGTTCCGAAACGGTTGAAGAAAGATCTGCCGCACTTGACAAAATCGAGCCTATGCAGCAGGCTGACTTCGAAGGTCTTATGGAAGCGCTCGAAGGCGCACCCGTTACCATCAGATTCCTTGACCCGCCGCTTCACGAGTTCGTTCCTACGGACGAAGCGGATATTAAAGCGCTTGCAAAAGCTAAGGGCAAGACCGTTGAAGAGATTAAAATTCTTTGCAACGCTCTCCACGAATTCAACCCGATGATGGGTCACCGCGGATGCAGACTTGCCGTTACTTACCCCGAAATCGCCGTAATGCAGACCAAAGCCATCATTAAGGCGGCTATCGCGGTTTCCAAACGCCACCCCGAATGGAAGATCGTTCCTAACATTATGATCCCGCTCGTAGGCGAAGTTAAGGAACTTGCTTACTGCAAAAAGACTGTTGTAGCTACCGCAGACGCAGTTATTAAAGAAGCCGGCGTAGATCTTAAATACCATGTAGGTACCATGATTGAGATCCCGAGAGCGGCTCTTACCGCAGACCAGATCGCTAAAGAAGCCGAATTCTTCTGCTTCGGTACCAACGACCTTACTCAGATGACGTTCGGTTTCAGCCGCGACGACGCTAATAAATTCCTTCCCTCCTACTACGGAGCAAAGATTTACGAAAGCGATCCGTTCTCCCGTCTCGATACCGACGGCGTAGGCAAACTTATTGAAATGGCTGTAACCAACGGCAGAAAGACCAGACCCGAACTTCACTGCGGTATCTGCGGCGAACACGGCGGCGATCCTTCGTCCATAGAGTTCTGCCACAAAGTAGGTTTGGATTATGTATCCTGCTCTCCCTACAGAGTACCTATCGCACGTCTTGCAGCCGCTCAGGCGAATATCCGTAATCCGAGGGCGACCAAATAAGGTCAAAAACGGCTTAAAAACTCATATTTTATACTAAAACA
>CAKQLR010000015.1 GCA_934254725.1 uncultured Clostridia bacterium
TTTTTAACCATTTTACCCTTTTAAATGCAGGCAAAGCTCTTTTATATTGTTACTTTCGCGCCTTTTTTTGCGACGCGATAAATTTTTACCGCCTGTTTTGCGATTGATTTTAATGTAAATTTAATTCATCTTTTTGAAAAAAAATATAAATCGGTCTTTACAAAAGCACAAATACAACGTATAATAAAATTATAATTATGAAGAGGGATTTCAGCTTTGGACAACAATAAAATAAGCCATAAAATTTACGATTATTTAATAGCGACCATCAAGGAAAACAGTTTTACCACCAACTACAAACTGCCGAGCGAAAACCAACTTGCCGAGAAGTTTTCGGCGAGCAGAATGTGCGCGCAACTTGCTTACGCAAGGCTTGAAAAGGAAAAACTTATAATAAAGAAAAAAGGCAGCGGTTGCTATATAAATACCGAATACGTTCTTCAACACAGCGTAAAGGATTTGCTGGAAACGAAAATTGCCGTTCTTGGTCCTTCCCCTTTAAGCAAGTTTATAGCGGAAATATACAACACCATCAACGATTCGTTTATAGAAAACGGGCTGACTCCTTCCTTTTATTTCGCCACGAACACGCTGACCGAAAACAAGACGCTCGAAATGCTTGCGGCAAAACGCTTCGACGCGATAATTTATTACCCGCAATTCAGCAAATCGCCCGGCAAAACTTTAACCGAGCTTGTAAACAAGCAATACCCCATAGTGCTTATAGACAGATATTACAAAGGGTTAAACGCCTATACGGTTTCTTCCAATCACTTTGCTTCGAGCTACAAAATAATAGAGTATTTCCACAATACGGGGCGGAAAAAAATTCTTTTTATTTCGGAGCCGCCTATATACACTTCTATAAAACACCGCTTTAACGGATACAAAACCGCGCTGAGCCACTTCCCCGTGCTTGAAGCGAAAAGCAACTATTTATTGTATGACCACGCCACAATAGGGCAGTTCGAGCAAACGCTGTCGCAATATCTTTCGGACAGAGAATTCGACGCGATTATAACGAGCAGCGGAGAGCTTGCGAACAAGGTGCTGTACGGTGCAGCCAAAAACAACGTAAAAATCGGCGAGGATATTTCCCTTGCTCTGTACGACGAAGAAGTAAGTTTCGACAATATAATAAACTTCCCGTATATAAAGCTTATACAGAACACTGCGGCAATAGGCGAAACCGCTTCTAAAATCATCATAGACCTTTTAAAACATAAGCCCGTAACCGAAAAAGACTTTAAAATTTCCACCATTTTAAAGGAAGTAAACAACTCTTTCCGCCGATAAAAATCGGCGATAACGCGCGAAAAAGGGCACTTACTATATTTACTATGTAAATAAAACAATAAAAAAGTATATACTTATTATAAAGAGAATTTCTATAAAATACGGAAATTCTTTTTTTATATCTTTTTACAAAAAGCTTTTTTCACGATAAATTGCGGGGCTATCTTTCCCCATAAAAGGCTTTTGACATTTTACGTTTATTTTACAATAGCGGCGTTACGGATTTTACTTTTCGGTTGTACAATGTCGGTGTAGTCAAAAGGAAAACGACAAAAAAGAAAAATTCAAAAAAGGAGAAACAAAAACATGAAAAAATTTATTAGCTTTATCACAGCTGCATTATTGCTTGTATGCGCATTAACCGGATGCGGCAGCGAAAAACAGACCGTTTCTACCGACGGCTCCACCTCTATGAGCAAAGTAATCGGCGCACTCAGCGAAATATTCGAAGAAGAAACCGGAATAACGGTAACCTACAACGCTACAGGTTCCGGCGCGGGAATACAGGCGGTTGAAGAAGGAAGATGCGACATTGGTCTTTCGAGCAGAAGCCTTAAAGATTCCGAAAAAGCAAACGGACTTACCGAAACGATACTTGCTTACGACGGAATTGCAATTATAGTAAACCCCGCAAACCCCGTAAACAACCTCACCCTTGAAACAATCGCTAAGATTTACACAGGCGAAATTACAAACTGGAACCAAGTCGGCGGCAGCGACGCGACTATCGTTCTTATAGGACGTGAAGCGGGCAGCGGCACGAGAGACGGATTCGAATCGATTACCGAAACGAAAGACAACTGCAAATACCGTCAGGAACTTACTTCTACCGGCGACGTAATCACAACCGTTGCAAGCAACCCGAACGCTATCGGTTATGCTTCCCTCGCTTCCGTTAAAGACAGCGTAAAAGCTCTTACGGTAAACGACGTAGTTCCTTCCGAAGCGACCGTTAAAGACGGCAGCTACGTAGTACAGCGTCCGTTCGTACTCGTAACCAAGACAGGAGTAGAACTTTCGGAAAACGCAAAGAAGTTCTTCGATTACATCACTTCCGAAAAGGCAAGCGCGGTTATAAGCGCGGCAGGCGCGGTTCCCGTAAAATAATCGGAGAAAAGACGCAACGGCGTCCTTGATTAAAAACTATGAAAAGCAAAAGATTGTTCGAAAACATAGTTCACGGAATATTCCTTATACTCGGTCTTATAACCGTCGGCTGTGTTTTGACGATAACAGTTTATTTAATAATCTCGGGTATCCCGGCTATAAAGGAAATCGGTCTTATCGATTTCCTTTTCGGCAAGGAATGGGCTTCCACCGCAGACGAACCGAAGTTCGGTATCCTTCCGTTTATTCTTACAAGCGTTTACGGAACGGCTGGCGCTATAATTATAGGCGTGCCCATAGGCTTTTTTACGGCGATGTTCCTTTCTAAAATCGCGGGTAAAAGAGTAAGGGCGGCGATAGAAACCGCCGTCAACCTGCTTGCGGGTATCCCCTCCGTCGTTTACGGTCTTGTTGGTATGCTCGTACTCGTACCGGGAATACGAAAAATATTCAATCTGGCGGACGGCGCAAGCCTGTTTGCGGCTATAATCGTGCTTGCGGTTATGATACTGCCCAGCATTATAAAAGTATCTGTAACGGCTCTCGACGCCGTTCCGAAAGAATACGAGGACGCTTCCCTTGCACTCGGCGCAACGCCCATAGAAACGTATTTCAGAGTTTCGGCACCCGCCGCTAAAAGCGGAATTGCCGCAGCGGTCGTACTCGGTGTGGGCAGAGCGATAGGCGAAGCCATGGCGGTAATGATGGTTGCGGGCAACGTTGCGAATATGCCGTCGCTGTTCCAGAGCGTGCGTTTCCTTACCACGGCGGTGGCAAGCGAAATGGCTTATTCCAGCCCGGGAAGCCTGCAAAGAAACGCGTTGTTCTCTATAGGGCTTGTGCTCTTCCTGTTTATTATGCTTATAAACGCAACGCTGAACTTCTTCTTAAAGAGAGAAAAGGACAAGTAATATGAGCGGAAAAAGAAAAGTATATTCTGTTTTAATGAAAGGCGCGATGTATTTGTGCGCGTCGCTTACCGTGGCTCTGTTGCTGTTTATGCTCGTTTACGTAATGGTTAAGGGACTGCCGAATATTTCGTTTGAATTTCTCACGACTAAACGCAGTTACCTGACGGGAAAAATAGGCATTCTGCCCGATATTCTGAATACGATTTATATAATACTCGCAACGCTCGTCATAGTTTTGCCGCTCGGCGTCGGCGCGGCTATATACCTTACCGAATACGCGAAAAGCAAAAAATTAGTTGCGGTAATAGAATACGCCGCGGAAACGCTTTCCGGAATTCCGTCCGTTATTTACGGGCTTGTGGGAATGCTTTTATTCTCCAACAATTTCGGAACATGCCTTCTTGCAGGCGCTTTAACGCTTGTTATAATGAACCTGCCCACCGTTATGAGAACGACGCAGGAAAGCCTGAAAACGGTACCGCAAAGCTATCGCGAGGGCGCATTCGGGCTTGGCGCGGGCAAATGGAGAGTAATCCGTACGGTAGTTTTGCCGGGTTGCATCGACGGTATAGTTACGGGCTGTATCCTCTCCGTAGGAAGAATCCTCGGGGAGTCGGCAGCGCTGCTTTTCACCGCGGGCATAGCGCATGCCGTTAACGGAATATTCGAAGGGCTTACGAGCGCGGGTTCGACGCTGACCGTGGCGCTCTACGTATACGCGAAAGAAGAAGGCGAATTCGGCGTTGCATTTGCCATTGCAGCCATCTTGATGATACTGACGCTCCTCATCAATCTGTTGGCGTCATGGGTCGGCAAACACTTCGCGAAAAGGAGAAAAGCATGAGTAATATCATAACAACCGAAAAACTTAATCTGTGGTACGGCGATACGCACGCGCTGAAAGATATAAACATCGGCATTCCCGAAAACAGCATAACATCTCTTATAGGTCCTTCGGGTTGCGGTAAATCAACGTTTTTGAAAACGCTTAACCGCATGAACGATTTAATTCCTACCGTCAAAATCGAAGGAACGGTAAAGTATAACGGAAACGACATATTCGAAAAGAACGTGGACGTAAACGAACTCCGCCGCGACGTGGGTATGGTTTTCCAGAAACCTAACCCCTTCCCTATGAGTATTTACGACAACATCGCGTACGGACCGAGAACGCACGGCGTGACCAAAAAAGCCAAGCTCGACGAAATAGTCGAAGAATCCCTACGCGGTGCGGCGATATGGGACGAAGTTAAAGACCGTTTGAAAAAGAACGCGCTCGGGCTTTCCGGCGGGCAGCAACAACGCCTTTGCATAGCAAGAGCGCTTGCGGTAAAGCCGAAAGTTCTGCTTATGGACGAGCCGACTTCCGCACTCGACCCGATTTCGACTTCTAAAATCGAGGAGCTGGCTTTACAGCTTAAAGAAAAATATACCATCGTTATAGTTACGCATAATATGCAACAGGCTGTGCGTATTTCGGACTATACGGCATTTTTCCTTTTGGGAGAGCTTATCGAATTCGGCAAGACGGAAGACGTGTTCTCCTACCCCAAGGACAAACGCACGGAAGATTACATTACAGGAAGGTTTGGTTAATAATATGCGAAGCAGATTTGATGAACAATTGGAATTATTGAATAGCAAAATGACGGAAATGGGCGGCGAATGCGAAAAAATAATCGCCCTTTCGGTACAGGCGTTGCTCGAAGGCGACAAAAACAAAGCGGCAAAAGCCCGTGAGGACGGAATAAAAATAGACCAGATGGAGCGCGAAATAGAGTCTATCTGTCTGAAGCTTTTGCTTCAGCAGCAGCCGGTAGCGAAAGACCTGCGCGTTATTTCCGCCGCGCTCAAAATGATCACCGATATGGAAAGAATAGGCGATCAAGCCGAAGATATTGCGGAAATCATCACATTCCTGAACGGCAGAACGGGCGAAGAATGCCACGATATACGCCTTATGGCGGAAGCTACCATAAAAATGGTTAACGACAGCATAGACGCCTATGTTAAAAGAGACGTAAACCTTGCAAAGGCTGTCGAAGACTACGACGACGTAGTTGACGAAGCGTTTTTACGTGTAAAGAAAACTTTGATTTCTATGATCGCGGAAAACAGCGCCGACGGCGAATACGCCATAGACCTGTTGATGATTGCAAAATACTTCGAACGTATAGGTGACCACGCCGTAAACGTTGCCGAATGGGTAGAATTTTCGGTAACGGGTATTCACAAAGGATAAATTTTTTTCATATTGCCCCGCTCGGTAGATAAGTCGAGTGGGGCTTTTTTAATCGGTTTCGCAGTAAAAAATAATGTCCGCCTTTCCCTCTTGCTTGGTGTGACGGTAGATATTCGTATCAAGCCCGCCTATATAAAAGCCCGATTTAAGATAAAACAGGCAAGCACCGGGGTTGTCGTCCTGCCCCTGAGTATAAAGCCCTGAATACCCCTTTTGTTTTGCCGTTTCCTTTGATTTTTGTATAAGCAGACGGCCGATATGCTGCCTGCGGTATTCTTTATTCACCTTAAGGTCGTACAAGTACATATACTTAAAAAAGCCCGGTTGAAGAATTGCCAGTCCTACGCATTTATCGCCGTCATACGCGCCGAGAAATACACTGTCCTGCATTGAATCGAAATCGTAATTCTCTTCGGGAAAACATGTTTCAGTGACGTTTTCGGGGGCAAAACGAAGCAACTCGTACGTCCACGTCCGTTTCTTGCCGTCATACGACGGAATAATTCTTCCGAACTCCTGAAACTTTTCGTTCGGAATATTGACGTCCGCTTTATTCGGGGCGTCGATTATTTTTATTTCTATCATTATTGCCTCCTTGAAAATACTGTTATTATAGCATACTTCTTCCGTTTCTTCAATACTTCTGCGTCACTTAACAAAATACCTCGCTTAATTTCTCTTTACAAAAATAAAGGCCCGCCCGCGCAATGCGGACGGGCCTTTATCACAATCATATTCTCGGTTAAAAATCGTTTATTTTACAGACATTTCGGCTATTTCCAACGCATACGTTCCGAAACTGTCCTTAGATAATTTCGTTGCAAGCAAACGAACGTACTTAGCGGTCACTTTTTTACCGAATTTGAACGTTATCGGCTCCGAAGAAGATATGGAATAATTCGTATACGAAGCGCCTTCGATGTCGTAAAAAATAATCCCGTCGTCGCTATACTGGAACCTGAAATCGACGGGGAAATGAACCATACTGCCAACGGGTTGAACCGTAATCTGACTGAACGAACCGGGCGTTCCGATCGCTATGGCTTGCCCTTGGAATTCATATTCCATGGTGGCGCTGTAATATTTGCTGTTCGAGTTCCCGTCGAGTACGTTTTCGGGAGCGCAACCCGAAAGCGGAACATTTTCATTCGTATCGTGCAGAGTAGTAAACGCAAACGCCGCGGGTTCGGTTTCCCAAACGGGATCCTTTGCATAAGTTTCGATAAAATCTTTTTCGACTATTTTTTCAACCTGACGAATTGTCAGATAACTTATTGCGGTAGGCCACTGTCCCCACGTGCCGTTACTTTCCTGATAAGCGTATCCCATAATAACGGGCTGTTCGAGATCGATATGCCCGTACCCGTTCCCCGCCATTCCCGCATTGTGCATAGCGGTAAGCCCCGAAGCGTTCACGCTGCCTATTTTATAGAAATTTATGCCGTTATCTGACATATAGAAGCAAAATTCGGCTATGGTCGAACGAACGTTAAGGACGTTTACCGCCATATCAGTTTGTTCAAGCAGCCTGCACGCTTCCGCCATTCGCTTTTCGTGAACGAACTCTATAAACGTCTGCCCCGTTTGCTGTTTGAAAAAACGGGATAAATATTTAGGCGCCATATGAACTTTATTGGCAATATAAGCCAGCGTGAATTCTTCCTGAATATTATCGGAAACCTCCTGCATTATCTGCTTTATCAGAACGTTTACTTCCTGCGACGATTTACCGTCCGTACGGCATAAAATGTAAACTTTGAACAACAATATCACGAGGTAATTTTTTAATATATAATTGCTGTCTCTGGTGAGATTTTCATATTCTTTCAGCATTAAACGAATAAGCAACGTAAAAGATTCGTCCAGCGAATTCAGAATTATATCGTGATACTTTCCGTCGTTACTCTCTATCAGGTCGTTAAAAAAGGAAAGCTTTATCATGTTATGCTCGCTCATCTCGTTAACGAGTCTGTCGGTGATGAATTCGGGCTTGAATAAAACGTTTATCCACTCGAAATCGCTTGTTTTGGGTCTGAAAGTATGCACGCTTTTAAAGTCGAGCAAAATCATATCGCCCGCACGGACAAAATATTCGCCGTCGTTTAAATAATGTATCCCCTCACCTTTGTTTATATAAACTATTTCCATAAAATTGTGGCTGTGCATCGGTAAATTGTTGTCAATATACACCGATCTGTTTACCATAATTTTATCTTCGTTTTTTGCAAAATACTGAAAAGTATAATTATGCAACTTGCGATTCCTCCCTCTTTTACGATTTCCGTTTTTTCAGACGCCACTTTTTTTGCGGATTTTATTATATAACACAAACGCAATATTTGTCAATACCGCAAAGATTTTTTCGGCAGAGATTTGTTTCCCGTTTGTTTCCACATCTTTATGTTTCCCTGTTTTTCAAGGAAAAAAACGGAATTTTCATAAAAATTCTTTCTGTCATATAAGGACGTTTTCACTATTTTTTGTCTGTGTATTACACAAACGCTTACAATAAATTCCCGAAAAATTTACAGGCAAACACACACAAAAAGGAAGCCCGAACATAATCGAACTTCCCCTTCTTTTAAGTTTTTTCTTTGCTTACGAGGTGCCGTTATACGCTCTTTTGTTGCGAAACATCAAAAATGTTTGCAACTTTTCTGACGAACCGCCCGTACGGTTTCTTAAATTATTCCCGGATTATCTTTATTTCCGAAGGTGCGTTCACTTTTATTTTTAAAGTGCCGTCCGATAATCTTTCGCATTCGACTACGATTTCTCCGTAAGGCGTCGGATAAGCCCCTTTCAGTTTGTTAAAGCCGTTTAAATTCGGTTTTACGGAATACTCATTACATCCCGTCTTGCGTATTCCCAAAATATTTTCGGACATATACGCCAGCACTCCGCTCGACCAACCGTGACAAAGGCTGTGTCTGTAGCCTTTATAGCAAAATCTGCCGAAATCGCCGTGAATGTCTTTTTTGTTTTTGTCGGGATATTTATCTATCTTGCAAGCGTTCTCCGCCCAGTCTATATCGAAATCTTCCCAGAAAGTAGTCGCTCCGAGTTCTATCATTTTACCGTAATAGCTCTTTATCATTTCGAGGACTTCCGAATGTCTGCCGTATTTTTCAAGAGCCGTAAAGATGAAATAATTAAGGAAAGTAGTAAGCCCCTTTGCTCCGCCGGAAAGCAGAACCTTTTCGTTTCCTTCGTTTTGCTCGCCCGTTAAAACGCCCAAAGCGGCTATTTGCTTATATTTTTCCACCCAATATTTCTTTTTGCAAAGCCATTTTAATTTTTGCTCTGCGTTTTCTGCATCCATTCCGAACTCTTTTAAAAGAGGAATTATTTTCATGAAAGTCATACGAAGCAGGAAATTCGTTCCCGTTCTCTCGTCAGCCTTTTTTATCAAATCTTCTTCCGTGTCTTGTCCCGAAACTTCGTGATGCGTTGCCCAATCGATAAAATAGTACGAAAATTCGACGTCGCCGTTTTCATCCACGCAAGCGGCAAGGTCGTTTAATATCCTCTCGATAAACTCCCTGCTTTCGATTACGAAAGCGCGGTCGCCGGAGTAAAAATAATACTCGCACAAGTTGATCAGCCACCATGCCGAGTAAGACGGAATACCGTTCATCCAGACGCCTTTCGCGGTCTGATCCCTGCAGAAAACAAGAGAATTTTTTATCTCCTCTATATTGCCGAAAAGGCTGTATGCCGCCTTTAATTCAGGATATATATCGCCGATCCAGACCAGGCGATCGCGTTTTATTCCGTCCCAGATATAGCCGTTTCTGATACACAAATTAAGCGTCCTCGCCGCAGTCGACCAAATTTCGTTCATCAAAAGGTCGTCGCTTTCGAATTTGCCGATATAATTTCGTTCTTCGTCCGCCGCGGCTACGACAGATTTTATAATACACTCGTCCGACAGAAAATCGATGCGAACAAATCGAAAACCCGTCTGTCCGAAAGTCATATCCGAATACTGTTGCAAACAAACAATCATATCGCGATTCGAATGATCGTTCGTTGCGTTCTTTTCCCCTATCTCGGCGCAGGATTCGCCCACCGATTCGCCGAAACGAATGCGCACGCGATTATCCCCGCGGATAGCGTAAGTCAATATCCTGACGCCGCCGGAAACTTCTTTCCCGAAATCGAGCACGATACAGCTCTTTCCGTATATTCCGGTAACGCAGGGTTCGTTCAAGCCTATTTGCAATGCTTTTTCTTTAAATAAATTCTCACATTTTTCAATTTTACCGTCGTATTTCACGACCGTTTTCGGTAATAAATATTTCATAAAATTCAACAACTATATTTAATAAAAATATGCGCCCTCCAAAAGGTTCCGATGGGTATTACAGGTATAATCATCGGTAAGTTTGCCTCAAAGCCGGTATCTCTTAAGTATTTCTATTATATCTGCCGCACTGTTATATGTCAACAACTTTTTGACGGGCTTCCGCGCTTTCGGAAATCGAAATAAAAAACCGCAACACAGCAAAATACGGGGGTTAATTAGTTACAAAAGGCTCACGGAAAAAGTTTTCGTGAGCCTTTGTAACAATTGTTTTATTTGTCGGACCGCAATTTTTCAGCGGTCCGTTACTCCCTTAAACTCAGGCTCATTTTTCCTTTTTATCTAAAAGGTTTTTAATTGCTCGTTAAAGGGATTTGATTTTTACTTTAGCCCGTTAAAATCAGTGTTTTCTCTTGCGAATAACAGCGTATACAACGAGGGAAAGAACACCTATAGCGCCGCTTGTGGAAACAACGCCGTTGCAACTTCCGCAGTTACCGCCGTCGTTACCGGAGTCGCCGGAATCGCCGGAGTCGGGTTGCTGATCCTTTTCAACGGTTATAGGTTCGGTGTTAACTTCTTCGTTTATGCCGTAGCATCTGAACGCTACTTTGCTTTCGTTTTCGCCGATGGAAGCGGAAGACTCGGTAGTCAGAATGGTTGCGCCTAACGTGAAGTTGCCGAGGCTTGCTATAGTGGTAGCTCTCTGATCGTCAACGGAGATTCTTAAACCTTCGCCAGCAGCTTCGATTTTTACTAAGTGAACGCCGAGAGCATTCTTGTTTTCCGCTGCTTCCAAGCTTAAAGCTCTTGTGCCGGAAATGCTGCTTACTGTCTGTCCGTCTGCGTCGACGAGCTTGTATTCTTCATACAAAGCGGTATCGGTTGCGTTAGCTTCTTCTGCATTGAAGTTAGCATAGAGCTTGTAAATGAGAGTGCAGCCGCTGTTAGGATCATAGAAATTGAACGCTATATAAGTGGGGTTATCACGGTTTACGGTATTGTTGTAGTAAGCCGCTATAGTCTTAAGGTCAATCTTCATTATTACGCCCGCTTTAAGGTCTATAACGTTTTCAAGCGTAACTTTGGAAGCGCCCGTCATAATGAACGAACCCTTGCCTGCTTCTACAGTACCCTGACCGCCCTTAGCGTATCCGTTTTCGAATTCACCTACGTAAACATAAGCCATTATGACTTTGTTGCCGCTGATAACTATAAATTCGTTTACGGTCTGAGTATCGGATACCTGAGATTTATCTAAGGTAAGCTTGCCGTCTTTTACGGAGTAATTCGCAGCGGTTAAAGCTACGTCGTTTTTCAAAACGTCATTAACTTCAGTTATACCTTCGGGAAGCGTAAATACAGCATCCTTTATATCGCCCTTGGTAGCGAAAGCAACCATAGTTCCAGCCATATTGCTGGTGGAGTAAACCATATTGATTTCTGTTGCGGTGTCGGTATCTTTGTCTGCTATGGTAAGAGTATCGTTCTTAGCGAAAGCGAGTTTTGCAAAGTAAGCGGCTTTAATAGTAAGTTTGCCGTCAACATATGCTATTTCTTCTGCGGTTGCCTTAACGCCCTTAGCGTTGGTAACTTCGATATTAGCGCCGGTGGTGCCGGTAACATCAAGAACTAAGTCTTTCGCGTCTGCGAGGTCTTGTTTGTAGCTTGCTTCCTTATTAGGACCGGTAACAGCTATACCGTTTACAGTTTTATTAGCCTTAAATTCAAAGCTATCAACTTGGTTATTGAAGAAGAAACCTACATAAGCTTTGCCGTCTCTGAAATCAGACTGTTTTACGGAAACAGTTCCGCAATCCATACCGTTAATACGGAAATAGCTTTCTTCTGCCGTAGCGCCGAAATACATTTCGAGTACTATATTCTTTGCACCGCTGAAATGCTCATACTCTGCTATACTTCCGGTAGCTCCGCTGATACCGTGCATCTGTTGGATGTTGGTTCTGTTTTTACCAAAGAAAAGTGCCGAAAGCTTAGTTCTGTTTGCATTACCGTCTGCAAAATAATCCATCATTTCTAATGAATCCATAACAGAAAGCATACCCCATTCGGTGTTTCCGTCAAAATTCTTAAACTCAAGGATAATGGGTTTTGTTACGTCTAAAGCGTCGTTATAATAAATTCTGCTTTGTAATCTGCCTGCATTGAATTTATTAAGTTTTGCGGTTATATAGTTGCCTTCTGTTTTAATTTCGTCTTCAGCAAGGTCTACAGAACGAGCATACCAGCCTTTTTTAGCTGCTTTGCAATAAACAGAACCGCTGAGAGAATCTTCGCCAATAGTTAAACTGAATACGAAACTACGATAAGTTCCGAATGCTTGTGCAAGATAATCAGGCGTAAACGTAAGCGTATAGGTAGTTTCATTTTTCGTAAGAGTATAATCCGTTTCGGGAACAAGCGTAGAAGAAACTTGAGCAACACCGCTCATTACTTTAATGCTATCAGCGGTTTGCGGAGCGCCGGTATACGTAAACGTATAAGATAAAGCGTCGCCTTCATTTATCTCTTTATAGCTTTCGCCTGCCCATACGGGAGGAGCAGCGAGCTGAACGGTAGTTGCAACAGCGCCCTTGCCGTTTTCCGCCTGAACGTATATAGCGGAAGATTTTCTTAAAACAGACTGATAAACAGTCCAGAAAGATTTTTTAAGAACGTATTTTTTGCCGCCTTCAACGTCGCTTACCGTATAAGTAGTCTCGTTGGTAACTTCGGTTCCGTTTACGAAAAGCTTAGCGTTGCCTTCTATATTTTTAACGGTAAACGTAAGGTCTTCGGGAGCGTCGCCTTCGGAAAGATTAACATAGGATAATTCACTGGAAACATTTTCGGTGTAAGGAGCGTTGAATTTTCCTAAAAGCATATCGCCTTGCGGAGATTCAGCAGTAGCCAAAACCAAATAGCAACCGTTAGTGAATAAATCGGTAGTCATCCAATAAAGAGCAGATTCGGAAGGGTTATTCTGCCTTCCATACATTTGTCCGTCTACTTTCATGTAGGAAACATCGCCATTCGTACCAGTACCGATGTGAATCTCTACGGTGCGAAGTTTCTCTCTTACCGAACCGGGCGTATTTGTCATGTTTTCAATAGGAGTAGCCGAAGCCGCCGGATGAATTTGCCCTGCACCGTCATCGTTAATAATCAAGTGTGCATATTTATCGGTGTTTGCAGCTGCAGCAGTGTGATGTCCTACATGGTGAACTACGTTCCAACCGTCCTTACCGTCAAGGAACGCAAACCCCATCCATTTTCCACCAATATTCATACGCCACTGGAAAGTAACAGTCTTTCCTTCGACCTGCATTATATCGGTGTTATTGATAGTAGCGCCGGTAAAGTTACCGCTGATGTAAATTCCGGAATTTGCCAATTCCTTTACTTCAACGTCAGTCCCGTGAGCCATATCATAAGCTTGCCATTCCGGAGTTGTCGGAGCGGGTTCGGTTTCGCCGTCGGCGGAAGCCTTTACATTGTTAAGCCCGAGTCCCAGTACTAAGCCTAATGCCATAACCATCGTTAAAACAGCGATAAGTATGGACTTTGCCTTAAAAGTTTTTCTCATAATTTACCTCCTTAGGTAATATTTTTTTAAAAGCTAAGCTTTTTATTGATTTTTTTGCCCGCAACAAAGATTTATTACGGGCGTTTTGCCTTTTAATACCCCATTCTGTAGGCATAATTAAGCCTGCCCATGGGTGCGCTGTCGCCACCGTAATAGAAAGCGTTTATATCGCCGAATTCAAACACGCCTACGCCGTCGTTTTTATCGCTGTCGGTATTCGCGTAAATATTATCGGTAACTTTTATGCCTATTTCGTTTGCGCTCGTTACGCCTAAAACTTCAAGCGGAATGCGGTAGGAAATAAATTTGCCTTCTACGTAATAATCTGCGTCCTCATTGGTGCGAACAGCATTGATTTTACCCTTTGTCGTGCCTAAAGCTTCGATAGAAGTTACGCCGTTTTCGGGCATACGGTTTATAAGGTAGTTATAATTTTTCCAACTGTTTTTTGCGCCCGTGGATATCCAGAGGTTCATCCAGTCGGTATCACCCGCCGTGTGCGCGGTTATATCCGACTTAGCCGCAACCAAAACGTACAGGTATTTGCTGTCGTTTGCAATTTTAACGTAGTCGATATCGTTCCTTGCGGAATTGTCCACGTAGGTGTACTTGTTGGCTGCGCTCTTTACGTTTCTGTTTACGGCGTCTCCGCCGAAGTCAATATATTTCGCGGAAACTTTATCCCAGTCGGAAATGTTTTTATAATCGACGGTGGTGCGCTTCCACATAGCCGCCTGCGATTTTTTATTTCCCTTTCCGTACTTGAACTCGCGAACGTACTGGCAAAGGGAAAGATATGCGTTGTCTTCGTATCCGCCGTCGCGCATCATTTCGATATCGCGGGAGAAAGCTACGTTAAACGTATCTACGAAAGACGCATAGTTGTTGTTTAAGTTGAGCTTCTGAGCTACCCACTCATTCCAGCCTGTTACGTTAACCATCCACACTTCGTCCTTGCCGGAATAGTTTAAAACGTTACGCCACTGAGAGATGAAGTTGGGGTTATACACTGCGTTTTCAACGCTGTCGGTTTCTATAGCCGTCGTCTGGTTCTGGTAAGCGCCCCTTCCGCGGTATTGATAACCGAATTTGTTCATAGATCTCGCAAGGTATGCTTCGCTCGACCAGCTGCCGCCCGTATGTTGTGCAATGGACACGTTCATTATTCCGTCGTAATTCTTTTGCGGCATAGAATAATCCATCCACGGGAAGCCGTTTTTATAAGAAGAATCCGTTACCAAAGTCGGCCAACGGGTATATCTTACCCAGAATGCGTCGGCAATATCTTTGTTTGAAAGAAGGTCCTTATTGAACGAATATGAAGCCAGAAGGGGCTTGCCGGAAGGATTTCTTACGGGATCCGCGGTAAACCAACACGATTTATATTTGAAATCTTTATAAGCATAATAATTGTTGTAAACCCATTCCACAACCTTCATTATCGTTTGATCGCTTTGCGTGTTGTTGCACACCATAGGAACGATTTTAGGAACGTTATAGCCTTCGGATTGCATTTCTAAAATTACGTCCATAAGCGCGTAAGTAGCCTTAGGATAAAGGTTTGCGGGGTTTTTGCCGTTCATGTTGGCGTTTGTGAAATCAAGATACAAATAATCGATTCCCGCAAAGCTTAAAAGCTGCAAATGCTTTCTGATAACCCATTGATCCCACGAAGCATAGTAGCCGTATAACGGTTCTTCGAAATAATGGAACGCGTTTATCGGGGACGCCGACGAGTCATAATTAGCCTGCCCGGGGAGCGACCACAACTTATTCGTCGTATCGTAGGGGGCGCCGCTTTCTTCCAGAAGTTTGGAAATATCGTAGATGTTGCCCCAGTCCTGCCCTAACCACATAAAGTAGAACATTCCGACGTATTTGCCGCCCGTCGTTACAGAATGAGGAGACACGGTGCCTGCGTCAAATTTGGCGGAAAGCTGCGATTTAGTGAACTTTTCATCGCCCAGAGCAAGAAGTTCGTTCGTATAAGCTTCGTCGTAAGTGTCTGCCCAGTCCTCGCCGTATTCGTATCCCGCAGGGGGTGTTTCTCCGCCGCCCGAGGAAGACGAACTGTCATCGGGAGAGGAAGAACCGCTGTCCCCCGACGAAATATTACAACCGATTCCGAATGATAAAGTCAGAGCCATCAGTAGCGACAGTAGTCTGTTTAATATCTTTTTCAACTACCATTCCTCCTTATTTAGTATAATAACTGTAATTTACTCTGCCTATGGGGGCACAGTCGCCGTTTACGTAAAGGTCTGCGACGTCAAAATCTTTTGTCAGATTATCCGTGACTTTAAAACGAATTCCGTAAGAATTTCCGTTAAGACCCAAAGCCGATTTCGAAATCTTTATTACCATTACGTTGTCTTTGATTTTTGTTTCGCACTCGCCCGTTTTTTCAAACGAGGAGCCGCCTTTTATCTTGTCTATGCTCGAAACTCCGTTCGAGTAATCGCGGTTAATCACGTATTCGAGAACGTTCCAGCCGTCGGTTGCGCCTTCTTTGCCTACCCAAAGGTTCATCCAGCGGGTATCCGTAGCCTGCTTTTCGGTTATATTTTCTTCGGTAGCTATCATAAACCATATATTGTCGTCGTCGGAAGCGACGCGTACTTCGCGTATGTCGTTTCTGCCGGTGTCGTTGGTGTATTTAAGCGTGCCTATTCCGAAATGATCCCTATGTTCGGTTTCGCCCGTTAAATCCGCATAGGAAGTTATTCCATCCCAGTTGCCCAGGTTGAACATATCCGTGCCGTTTTTAACGCGGGTTTCGTACGTTCTGGACGAATGACCCGAGCCTTTGAATTTTCTTACATTTTTGACAAGCTGCAGATAGCAGTTATCCAGATATCCGTCTGCGGACATTTCGATATCGCGGGAAAATTCGGGATTAAAAGTATCCACATAGTAGCCGTATTCGCTGCCGAGCGACGGATCTCTCGTCTGTTTCTGAGCTATCCATTCGTTCCAGCCTGTCACGAATACCAAATTTACGGAAGTATCTTCCCATACGGTATCCCACTGCTCTTCGAAGTTTACGTTTTTAAGCGTATCCTCTTTATTGTTTACTTTTGTTTTGTGAGAGTACCCTCTGCCCCAGTTTGCGTTGTAATATCTATCCGCTTTTTCCCGGGTTATAACACTTTTAAGTTCGCTTGAAAGAGTAGCGTAGTTATCGGGAGAACAAAGCCCCGAAAGAGAGAAGTTGATACCGCTTGTTATTCCCGGATGCTGAGAAACCGAAACGCTTTTTATAACGTAACCGTTGTTATTGTCGGTAAACGTTTCCTGCGGGTATTTGAAAGATATCCACGGGAATTTGTTTGCGTTATAGGTTTTTATCGGCCACTGAGCGGCTTTAAAATAAAACCTGTCTATTACAGCTTGATTGCTTCCGCCGTAATCCGCGATTATCCAGGGTTTCACGCCGTTACCTTTGAACCATATGTCGTCATAGGTATCGCGGCGATAAAAAGCGTTATAAATGTTTTCGGTCATTCCGGTAGAGTCGGAGTTGGTCATAAACATAACCTTGGGCACGTTATATCCTTTATCATGATAATCCATAAGGGTTTTTATAACCGCCCTCGCCGCAGGTTCGTAATAATCGTTGTTCGTCGTATCGAAGCAGATAAAATCAAGCCCCGCGTTTATAAACAACTCAACGTGTTTCTTTACTACCCATTCGTCCTCTACCTGGTAAAATCCGTATAACGGTTCGCCCCAGTAAGTGAACGTGGGACCGTAAGGAACGTCGCTGCCGCGAACGGTGTTTTCAACCTTCCCTTCTTTTTCAAAGGAATCCACCGTTATGTTTTTCGAAGCCTGACTGAGCCACAGAAAGTAGAAAATACCTACTACGTTTTCGTTATAACTTTCTACCTGCGTAAAGGATCTTCCGTAGTCGTCCGTGCCCGCCGTCCTGTAAAAGCCCGTTGAAAAGTCTGTTGACGGCGTATATACGTCGGCCACCGAATTACTGTTTCCGCCGCAGGACGCGGCAGAAAACAATAACATCAATCCGGCAAGTAATACTGAAAATTTCTTTAACATTTTTTCTCCTGCTTTTCTTTTAGTTGGAAGTCGTAAACGGAGAGTTCTTAAGATTTGCGGTTACCTGCGCGATGTTCGTATAATCGGTGAAGATCAACGCTTTGTTCTTTGCATAGCTTGCAAAACCGCTCTTTATGGTGTTGAATACGCTTGTTCCCGTTGCAGTCCAATCTCTCGAATTTCCTCTGAAATAATCGGAAAGAGTCTGAGCTACGGTTTCGTTTACTTTTTCATTGGTATCGCCTATCGTTGCGAGTTCCATGCCGGACGCTTTACCGAAAATAACGTACGGAGAAGCGGAGCAGTCGCCGGAGGTGTTTACAAAACCGGTGCAGTCTATAGCTTCGGGGATCTGAATGTTCTTAACGAGCTGACGCATGGTTATAGGCGCGTTATTGGAACCCTTGTAAGAAGAATGTATAGCCTGCTGACCTGTGGGCGAGAACAAATATTTAAGGAAGTCTACCGCAACTTCGTTATCGGAAGCTTTGGAGGATTTCAATATACCGAAGTTTTCCGCAGGACCGCCGAACGATCTAACGTTATCGGCAACGCCTTCGAGGTCGGATTCCATAGCGGGCATCAGGAACCATCCGAGTTGCGAAGTTATGGTTTTCGTATCGGGGAATAAGGTCTTTCCTCCTGCCTGTTCGGTCTTGAACGCGTCTCTGTAAGTTCTTACATAGTCGAGAGCTTCTACGTAGAAGAGCTTCATGTCTTTGTAAAGAGTGCTGTTCTTTTCGTAAACGATGGTGGTTTCGTTAAAACGATGGAAATTGTCGAGATACGGAGCGCCCGGATCGGAGTACTGCATTAAATCGTAAAGATTTTCCATTACTTCGGCATAACGTTCGGATTCGGGGTTGTATCCGGTCTTATTGAAGTACAAATCGATAACCTTGTTCAGGTTGTAAGTGTATTTATCCACGGAATCTATCGACATATCGGTCGCGCTGTAAGCCCAATCCGCGTCGATGCTTTCTATATAGCTGTAATCGTCCGAGGAAGAATGTACTTCTTTAATGAAATCGCGATAGTACTGATCGAGATACATATTGATAAGGTGCGAAACCATATTGAAGGAGTCTTCGCCGCAGGAAGCTTTTTCGGAAGAAAGCGCCAGAGGATTTTTAAAGTTCTTGTCTGATTCTTTAGCCGTCTTTAAAGCTTTGATGAGCCAAGACCAGGTCAGTTTGCTGTTGTCGATAGTGCCGTCCTCCGCTACGATAGGATCGCCACCCATAACGTCGAGCATAGCTTTTTTGTTGTAGAATACAGCTAAATAGTTAGAAGAATAGCTAAGACCGGGAATGGTAGCGGTAGAACCCGAAACTTTGGTTCTGTACGCGTCTTCTTCAAGTCCGTCTTTCCAGCAGGTGTTGCCTTCGATATACGGGTTGGCTTCTTCGAGGTATTCGGCAAGGTCAACTATTTTTTCGGTGCCGTAATATTCGGGAATAATGGACGTAGAAACAATCGTCGGTGCATTTATCGAGGAACCCGCCATCGTTTTTACGTTCTGCATATAGGTGTTGGGGTCGGTTTTGTTGTTTATAATAACGGTGATATCATTACCCTCTTTGAATTTAAGGTCGGAATAAGCGGTTGCAACCGCGTTCAACGCGTCCTGTTCTACAATGTTTACCGCAGTGTAAACGGTGAGCGTTACAGGGTCGCTCTTAGGCGGCTTCGGGGTCGATCCGCTGTCCAATGAAGACGATGACGAATCCTGCTGAGGGTTACATGCGACCGCACCGAAAACAAGGCCTAACGCAAGTGCAATCGTAAGCAATTTTGAAAATAAGTTCTTCATGTTTTTTCCTCCTTAATAGAAGATCTTTTTTTTATAATTTCATACCGCTGGCGAAATCGCCGCCGATAAAGAATTTGACGCTTATAGCCGTGGATAATATCAACGGAATACCCGCTACGAGATACATGGCGTATTGTACGCCCTGCGTGTAATTTACTACCTGATCTTTTAAGTAAGGCATTAAAACGCCCTTTTCTATGTGGTTCATAAACAACAGTTGCGGCCACATATAATCGTTGTACATTGCTGCAAATATCGCTATGCCCTGTATCATCATTACCGGGAAAGTGAGCGGCAGACATATGTAAACGAACGAATCGAACATGTTTGCTCCGTCCAAAGTCCCCGCTTCGTATAACGCCACCGGCTGTTGCCCCATAAACGTTCTCATTAAAAATACAGAAGCTATCTGGTTACCCGCTATATACGGAAGAATAAGCCCGAGCCAGTTTTCCTTTAAGTTCAGCCAGTTCACCGTGACTATGTACGTAGGCGAAAGTAAAACCGCGCCGGGTACGAGCATGGGAGCAATAAAGATAAAGAACAGAAAAGTTTTTCCGGCGAAAGTCTTTCTTTCAAACAGGAACGCTATATAACAGCTTAAAAATATTACGGCTAAAGTCGATATAAGGTCGATCAAAATCGTATTTAAAAGCGGTTTTGAAAGCACTCCGAACGATTCTATATAGTTCGAGAAAAACCAGCCGGACTTCGGGAACGTCCATATAGGATAGTCCGTTATATCCTGCGGGGCTTTTACCGACATTATAAACGTGATAAATATCGGCATAAGCGTGAGTATCAAAGTTAACCCGACGAATATCACGAGAACGGTCTGCGCGACGGGTCCGTCTATGCCTTTTTTCCTAACTTTTTTTAATTTTACGGTGTTTTGCGTCATAATACTTTCACCTCCCGTCAGGATTTATCCGACTGCATTCTGAAATTGAAGAACGTAGCCACGCTTAAGAACAAGAATATGAGCACGCCCATAACGCTTGCGACGCCGTAGTTTGCGTTTACTATCTCCTTGTACATGAGCAGTGCCGGCGTTTTTATTATTCCGTTTACGCCGTGCAGCACGAATATGCTTGTATAGTTCTGAACGGACGCTATGAACGAAGTTACGAAAATATATTTTATCTGCGGGAATATAAGCGGTAAATCGATGCTGACTATTCGTTTAAACCAGCCGCAGCCGTCAAGTTTAGCCGCCTCGAAATACGCCTGATTTATGCCGGATATCGCACCGAAGAATATCAGGTACGAACCGACCCACGGAAACCCGAACGCAATGAGCGTTCCGACCGCCACCGCGTGCGACGTACTGAAAACCCAGTTCTTCGCAAAGCCGGGCACAAACAAGCCCAAAAACGCGTTTAACAAGCTGTTTTGCGTTGCGCCGAATACGCCGCTGCTCCATACGAGCGTTGTGGCAACGCCCGGCAAAACACCCGGCAGGAACAGCAATATTCTAACCAACAAGGAAAATTTTTTGCTCCTCAACGCACATATCGCTTCGGCAAGAATTATCGGTGGTATTATCGCTTTTAACAGATCCGCTATCAAAAATTCAAGCATTGTAAGAGACGACTGCCAGAATTCCGGCGTGGATACGACTGCTTTGAAGTTGTCAAACCCGACAAACACGGATCTGACGCCCGGCAAATAGTCGTAAAACGACAACCCTAACCCCAAAACGATCGGGATATAGTAGAATATCGTCAGTAACGCAAAAGGAATGATCAACGATATGTAAACTAACTTGTACTTGGCGAGAGCCGCAAAGAATGCGCGTATTTTAGCGTTTATCTTTTTGCGGTAATATTCTTTTATGCCGAACCCGAAATATAAAACGGTTATCAGCAACAACACGTCTATAATCAGGAAAGGAATTTTTAAGCCCTGATAAACGGATTTCGTTTTTGCAAACGAAAAGCTGTAATAAATTATCTTCGGGGCGCTTATATCCGTTTCGTCCCTTAAAACGAAACCGTCCTGCGTCCACATTATCAGGTTTTCGTTATCCTGCGCGCTCATGCTGAGGGTGACGGACATTTTTTCGCCGTCTATAACGGCTACGCCGCCGCTGCGCATTTTCGCAACGAAATCTCTGCCCGTGGAAAATATAAGCGAAGAATTTAAATCCGTTGCGATCTTTTCGGTTTTTGTTTCTCCCGTTTCCGCGTCTATGCGGATTATATTGTTGTTTTCGGTAATTACCACGGGATTTCCGTTCACTACGGACACGGCGGATATCGGCTCGTTCACGTCCTTTATTTCAACGCTTTCCGTTCCGTCGTAACGGCATACGGAACTTGCAACCGAGTAAAACAAAACGTCGTTTTCGATAGCCGCGCCGCCTATTTTCTTGGACGTTCTGACTACGCTTTCACGCGCGGCGGTTTCAACGTCGAAGATGTATATTCTTTTTTTGGAAGAGCGATCGTTAAATTCGCCCCTTAAATAAATTTTGCTTCCGTCCGAGTTCAGCAAAAGCTGAGTGTTTCTTAAGTTTCCGTCGAACGTATAACCCGTTTTGTATACGGTGTATTTATCGGAAGATAAAACTTCGTCGGAAGAACTTGCCGCGTCGGCTTCGGAAAACCTTACCACGTTCCCGTTTGCGTAAGCGACGTAAACATATCCGTCCGACGTAATAATATCGTAAACGGCTACGTTGAAAATTTTACCGACGTTCCAAATATGCTCCCCCGTCTTTTTTTCGGCAAAGATTTCGCCGTCCTGTGTCCCCGCGATAACCGATTCTTCGTCGGTAAACATCTTAGTGATCAGATAATCTTTAAGATCGCCGCCGAGAGAACTGGTTTTACCTTCAAAAGCAAACGCATACGCCGTAAAACCCACCGATAAACAAAAGCATAAGCAAGCCAGAACAGTTGTTATTAAAAATATTGTTTTCGTTTTTAAAATCTTTTTCATAATGCTCCGCAATTGTGTTAAAGTGGATTTAGCGTTGTTTCCAACAACGCTAAAGGGATATCCCTTTAAAACTGTTTATTCGATTTTTTTCGGCTTAATTTACTTTTTTTAAGTTTTTTATCGACCGATTTTTTGTTGTCTTATACGTCAATTTGCACTGTTTCTCGTGATCAGCGAAGAAACAATGTTTTTCGGTTTGCCGCCTTTGCCTAAAATATATTTTGCATACTGCCTTGCTTCGACGTCTATAAAAGAGTCTATCGTCGTAAGCGCAGGCACAGAAAACTGACCGAGCGAAATATTATCGAACCCTACGACGAAAACGTTTTCACCTACTTTGTAGCCTTTTTCCCTTAAAGCTTTCATTGCGCCCAAAGCCATCATGTCGTTAAGACAGAACAGACCTTCGACCTTTTCTCCGCTTTCGGTGAGCTTTTTTATAGCCTCATACCCCTCAGCAAGCGCCGGGTTATCGGGGTAATTACCCCAAATCAGCGTGTCCTCGGGCGTTTTCTCACCGCATTCTTTCAGTATAGATATATATGAAGAAATACGTTTATCGTCTAAAAACCTTTTATCCGTTCCGCACAGGAATTTAAAATTGCAAACTCCCCTTGCTTTCATCAAATCGAAAGCCTGACGTATGGCGGCGGAATAATCAATATTTATCTTCACGGGATCTTCGTTTATGCCCGGATGTATTATTTTTATGTTAGCGCAAGCCGCTTTTTTAAGATATTCTTCCGTAAACGGCGTAAACGCGAGGTTTATTATAGCCGATAGTCTGTTTTGTATTATTTTGTCCAAAATCTTAGAAAAATTGTTTTCGTTTACGAGATATATCGATATAGTATAATCGCAATCCTCGAAAGCCGTAACCATTCTGTTGAACATTTCAAGGTAATAATAGTTCGACATATCCGGCACAAGCATGGCTACGAAGTTGCTGTTTTTATTCGAACTAACGTTTATGGCGAGCTTGTTGGGAGTATAACCCAGCTCCGCTATAACGTCGAGAATCTTTTTCCTCGTTTCTTCCGATACCAGCTCGGAGCCGTTTAAAACTCTTGTGACCGTTGTCTTCGATACCCCTGCTATTTCCGCAACGGATTTCCTGCTTATGTTCTTTTTCATGTACGCCTTCTGTTTTGCAATATAGCTGTTTTTTGTTTGACACCCGCATGTTTTGCTTTATGTACCCAGGTGCAATAGTTAAAAAAATATAAAGGAAAATAAAATGTATCCTTTGTAAACAATGCACTACTTTCCTTTCTGTAATTGGATTATAACACGAGAATCGAAACTTGTCAATAGGTATTTTTAAAAAAATTTGAAGATTTTTGGCATAATTTTTTTAATCGACAAGCCGCCGCCCGCAAAATGATTAAAGCTTTTCAGTTATTTTATAAGGCATTCCGAGCGATCGGCGGTACAAATAAAAAAGGTCCGTAAAAATACAGACCTTCGATTTATTTTATTTTTTCAGTCGGCTTTTCGGGGGGCATTTTTCCGCCACGACGTCGCGGAATATTATTTAAACACTGTTAAAGATAAAACGTTACCATCTATTCTCAGTTCGGTATCTTTTTCAAAATACATTCTGAAGCCTGCTTTTTTAACTTCTCCGTTCGTGCCCTTGACTATCACGGGCAAAGCTTCGCCTTTATCCGCAAAGAAATTTACGGTATGCTGTTGAAGCTCGTCGCCGTCTATGCTGTATTCGAATTCCACAAAGTACATTCCGGCAGGCAACCCGGGCTTTACTCTGCCGTTTTTAACGACGGTTTTGTACACTGTTTCGTTTCCGAAGGTTTGCGCGTCGGAATTTATTTCGACGGGGCGTTTGTTCGCAAGAGTTTTTTTAACCAAATTCAAAACGTTTATCGCGTTTCTCTGCAATTCTCCTACGGTTACTATACCTTTTCCTATGCACTCTTCTACGTCGTCCGTATTGTGTTCGCAATCGGGGCAGACCATAAAAACGTCGTTCTGCGCTTTTATCATGCCCGCGATATTTTTACAGGAACGTGAATTATCGATTATTCCGTCGGCTGAAGCCCACCAGTCGGACATAACCATTCCTTTATACCCCCATTCGTCGCGAAGCACCGTAGTCGTCAGATCGTAATTGCTTGCCGCTGATACGCCGTTTATAAGGTTGTACGAAGTCATTATCGAGAACAATTTACCGTGTTTTACTGCGATTTCAAAGCCTTTTAGATAAATTTCCCTTAAAGCTCTTTCCGAAACGATTTCGTTTTCGTTGTTTCTGTTAAGCTCCTGAGAATTGACCGCAAAATGCTTTGCCGTTGCGTATACACCTTCGTCCGTAAACGTTTCGGAAATCATCTTCGCGAATTCGCCGGTAATTAAGGGGTCCTCCGAAAAATATTCGAAGTTTCTGCCGCACAACGGGTTTCTGTGAATATTCATGCCGGGCCCGAGAATTATGTCCACCTTGTTTTTCACCGCCTCACGGGCAAAACCTTTGAACACGTTTTTAAAGCTTCCCGGACACCAGGAACAGGCGATAAGCGTTCCTATGGGTATACAGGTAACTTTTATTCCGCACTCGAACCTCAGCCCGGCGGGACCGTCGCAACAGGTAACTACGGGAACGCCCTTTTTTAAAAACGCGTTGCACGAACCGCCGAAAACCGAAGCCGTACCAGGAACGGGGGCTTTTATGCTCGACATCCCCTCGCCTTTCAACAAGTACGACAGCTCGAGCGGGCTGAACCGTGACACGAACTTTTTCATGTCCTCGTCGCAGGAAACGTCTTTAAAGCTCATTTCCTCGGTCGAATCGCATTCGATTGCGGGTATCGGTTTTATATGATCTTTTACGCTTTCGTTATCGGCGTAAGACTTTACGCAAAGCTTTTTCCCGTTTTCCTCCTTTATTATATCGAACGAAAATTTATTCGGAAAAGCCCTGCCGCACTGTTTTACCTGTATATCTTTTTCTATGTCGAAAGCAAATACTTCTTTTGCATCCCTTACGTTGTTGCCGACAAAAATGAGGTATTCGCCCTTTTCCAGGACGAAAGAACTTTTATAACCGGTCGCGCCGCTTTCGTCGTAACTCGCCATGTCGCGAACGGAAAAACTCACGGAAATCCTTTGTCTTTCGCCCTTTTTGAGCTGTTTTGTCTTTTTGAAGGCGATAAGCTGCCTTGCCGGCTTGCCGAGTTTTCCCGAAGGGCAGGAATAATATACTTCCACAACTTCCTTGCCGAAGAAATTACCCGTGTTTTCCACCGTTACTCCGACAAAAATCTTTTCGCCGCGCTTAGTTACTTTCACTTCGTTTATCGCGAAATCCGTATACGTTTTGCCATACCCGAAAGGATAATAAACGCTGCTTTTATCGAACGTCTCGAAGTACCTGTAACCGACGTAAATATCTTCGTAATGAATATTTTCTTTATCGTTTCCGAAGTGACTTGTGGACGGGTTTTTGTTTATGTCCGCAATCGTATCCGTCAGTTTTCCGGACGGAGGATTATAACCCATAAGCGCGTCAACCGTTCCTGCGCCGCCTTCCTGTCCGCCCTGCCAGATATACATAACGCTTTTTACGTTAAGTTCTTTAACCCAGGACATATCTATTATGTTGCCCGAATTGATAAGCACTGCAAAGTTTTTAAAGCTGCGCGAAAGCTGAGCTATAGTCAACCGTTCCTCGTCGGAAAGGTACCAATCGCCCTTTTCGGCTTTGCAATCGTACCCTTCGCCCGCAAATCTACCAATGACGAAAATTGCTTTATCGTTTTCTTTTGCGTAATTTTCTATTTGTTCGTCGGTGAAAACGGGTTCGATTTTTCTCTCGGGATACGACCATATCGCGTCCGTATCGTATGGGTGTTCCTCTATAAAACGTTCGTAGAATTCCGAAAGGTTTTCGTCTATCCGAACCTCTTTTTTCAGTTCGTCCGATATGTTTTTAACATAAGGGCAGTTAATTCTTCCCCCGGAACCGGTGCCGCCTTTTAAGTATTCCGTCTGTCCTCTGCCGAAAACGGCTACTCTGTCGTCTTTTTTCAAAGGAAGCGTGCCGTCGTTTTCGAGTAAAACAAGCCCTTCCGGTATGGATTTTCTGCAAACTCTGTCGATTTTCATTCTCTTTATCCTTATCCGAGCGAAATTTGAACCCGTTAAAAATTAACGGGTTCAATTACTTATTTACTTTATAATATAATATTTTCTTGCATTACGCAAGCGTTTTTGAGTTTTTCAGGCGTTTTCCGTCTCTATGAATGCCGATAAAACGTTCATCGCATACACTCTTGCGAGGAAGTCGTTAGGGTGATTTACGTTGTTGCCCGTGATATCTATATACTTCTTTCCGCTGTCGAGAAGCGACTGATGCATAGCGCCGATATCCACGGTAGCAACCTGTTTATCGCCGTAGAACGAAGAAACTATCCTTTCGTTAAGCGCGGAATAGTCCTTTTCTCCCTTGCTTTGATTGAGCGCCTTGGGGTTGGCAAGCATGGTGCCGAGCACGAGTACCGCACAATCGGGGTTTCTTTCGAGCACTACGTTGATCATCTTTTTCATATTTTCGGCGTAAGTGTTTTTATTTACTTCGAGGCTGGCGTCGTTCAGACCGAAACCGAGAATGAAAATGTCCGGAACGTAATCTTTAAGCTCTTCCCTCATAACCGCGGGAAGCCCTTTCTGGCTGATCTGCTTTCCGCCTACCCAACCGGTATTTTCCGTTTCCGAAACGCCGTTTACTGTAGTCCAGCCGCCCACTGCCTTGTTCGTAAGGTTTACCTGCGCCCCGAAATAGGACGAAAGATTCTTCTGGACGAAAACGGGCCAGCTGTCGAGATAAGGCGTGATTTTTAATACGCTTGACGAATTTGAACCCGTGGACGTGCTTTCGCCGAAAACGAGCAATTCCACCGTTTCTTTATTCTTTAATTTGTTCATGGCGGTAGTGAATTTTTCGCCGAGATAGGACGGAACCGCGCCGTTCCACTCGCCGTTATGTTTATAGGTTACGGAAATCTGAGTCTGAACTATATAATACGACTCCGAAAAGGGAAGGTACCCGCCGTCCTTCGAAGGAATGCCCGTATTAAGGCTTCCGAGTCCGGGGAAAATATCCTTGCCTTCCATCTGTCTGTCGGTTATATAGGGCATTTTCGTATCGACGGAAGTCTTTTTCCCTTCCGCGTCCTCGGTTATTTCGCCCTTTACCGTTATCGTTTTGCCCGAAACAGTGTAGTCCTTGTCCTTTTCAAACTCCACTATCCCGCTGTTATCCGCATGGAAATACTGCTTTACGGAGATTATTTCCGTAGGCGCAAACAGCAAATCCCCTTGGGGAAGGGAAACAATCTCCCCGTTTTCGTCGGTTTTAGCGGTAAGAATAACCGTTTCGTCGTACATTGTGTCGTTTTGCCAAAAATTCTTTACCAAGTCATTCATAGTGCCGTCCTTTGTCTCGTCGCCGCTGCTGTCGCCGGAGTTGCAACCGAACGCCCCCGCCAATAAAAACGAAGCAGATATCGCGGTCGCGATAATTTTTCTCCATATTTTTTTCATTTTATTACCTCCGTAATCGTTTGATTTTCGCCGATTTTTATTTTTTTACCGAAAATAAATATTTCCGTCGGCTTGCCTCCGTTTCTGACGGAGAGTTGATTCTTTTGAATTTTCAGTTCGAAAAGAGCACCCCTGTAAAACATTTTCAAGGTTACGGCTTCCCAGAAATCGTAAGGATTCGGGGAAATACTCAAGCCGTTTTCGTTCGCGCGAACGCCGAAAATTCCTTTTAATACCGATAAATATCCGCCGGCAAGACAACCGCTGTGAACGCCCTGCCAACCAACTCCGTGTATATCGTCCGCGTCGATTTTCAAAGCCTTCATAAAGTAGTTGTAGAACGACAGCATTCTGCCGTTTTCGGCGGAAGCCACTGCGTGAACGGGGAAAGTAAGCGACGACGAAGTTTCGCACATCTGCTCGTAATAATCCCAGTTCTTGGCGTAATGCTTTTTATTTAAACCCACATCCGCAAACGTATAGAGCAAAGCTACGTCCGGCTGTTTTATAACCTGGCTCTTATTGTACAGCCCGCTTTTCTTCATTTGGAATTGTCCTAAAGAACCTCTGCCGGCTTCTTTCAGCCCGCGGGATAAATCGAAGTAGCCGTCAAACTGCGGAATAAATCCGTTCTCTTCTTCGGGAAGATAGAGCTTCTCCTCTATTTCCTTAAACATTGCCTTTTCCTCGTCCGATATATTTACGTCAAACTCATCGACAATGCCGTTAAAACGCCTGAAAATATATTGAACGCAGTAATTCGTGTACGCGTCGTTATCCACGTACGGGTGATGTTCGTCCGTGCCGGTAACGCAGAGAATTTCGTATCTGTTTCCTCGGAGCGTCACTCTGTCTGCCCAAAATCTGAGGCATTCCGTTATAACCGGGATACCGTATTTTGCAAAGAAATCTCTGTCGCCGGTAGCGTCGTAATACATAAAAAATCCGAAGGGGATATCCGAATTTATGTGTATCTGCATGAACGGATGACGGGCGTAAATCCACACGCGCTCGTCACCTTCCACGGAAGAGCAGAAAGCATATTTAGCCCCCTTTTTCCCGCATAAACGCGCATTTTCCTTAGACGCTTCGAGCATATTGTAGCGATAAAGCAACAGGTTTTTCGCCGTTTCGGGAGCGGTGTAAATAAAGAACGGAAGTTGGTGAATTTCGCAGTCCCACCAGACGAATTGATTGTATCTTTCCCCCGTAAGACCTTTTGCGGAAATGCCGTGAACGCTGTCCGTAGTGCAGGCGGAAATCGCCGTCTGATAAGAAGCGTATCTTAAGAAACCGTCCGCCTCGTCGTCGCCCTCGATTTTCACGTCCATCGGCGCAAAGTACGCCTTGTATTTCGCTAAGTGCTCTTCTTTGCAGATATCGTACGGCTTGAAAGATTTTTCGCTCTCCGTTTTAAGCCAACCGATAAATTCTTCTTTTGTATCCCTGTCGGTACCCAAAAAAGAAATTTTTTCGGCAACGTATTTTTTTGCGGGGACGCATTTGACCTCGTAGCCGATAAGCCCGTTTTCGTTTGTTATCGCCGTCTCGCCCGCGGGGAAGTTATGTTTTGCTACAATGCCGACGCGGAATTTGTACTTGTTTTTCGCGCGGAAAACACAGAAAGAAGTGTTGCCGTAATACTCGCGCGCAGTTTCCTCGGTGATAACCTGTCCGCCCGTTTTTACCCTCTCGTCCGTAGCGGAAACTATTTTTACGGGTAAATCGTGGTTTTTAGGGATAACGGTCACGCGCTGACAGTACAGATGCGTATCGACAAAAGAAGCAAACCTTTCAAAGACGAACCTCGTTATATGCCCCTCACCGTCGTCCGCTTCCGTTTCGTGAGTATATACGCCCGTGGAAGAATCTATCCACCTCTTCCATTCGAGTATCGTGTAATCCCACGGGGCAAAAGTTTTTTCGCCCACCGTTATTCTGAAGGTGAGCGGGTCGGGGATATTTACGCAGGAGTCCTGCTTTTCGAAGTCTTTAAGTTTATCCTCGTCGAGATAATACTTTTTCATGTATTCGTTGTTTGCGAAAGGCTCGCAGACTTCCGTTATCTCGTCGATATATCCGCGTATAAAAGCGCCCTGCACCCTTAGCGCGCCGAAGTTTTCAAAACTTCCCCTTATGCCCATATAACCGTTACCCGTCGTAAGAAGAGCGGCCAGCAACGGCTCGTCATCCATTTCGTATCCTGTTTCGCAAAGATTTTTATTTTCGTCTAAAGCAATCATTTTATTTTCTAAAATTCCCGCCATCCGGCGTTTGGTACGGGGACGGCGGGAAAACTTATTTATAGTTTGTTATCTGTCCTGAACTTTTTTCTTTCTGACAGAAAAGAATACCATGAAGCAAGCGCCTAAAACAACGGCTGCGGTCGAGGTAACGTCATAGATGTTGCCGCCGCATCCACCGCATCCGGTTTTGCCGTCGGTGTCCGAACCGGTCGAGGTGTTGTCGGAGGTGCCGGAGGAAGAATTACCGGAATCGTCCGAACCGCTCGAGCTGTCGTCGGGAGCTTTTTCTTCGGCAAAGCTCTTTCCGTTAACCGAAACTATAGTGAAGCAGTTGGGATCGGCTTTGTAATCCGCGAAGGAACCGAGCGAGAAGTAGCATTCGTTGCTTATTTCGAGACCTCTGGCTTCCGCAACAGATGCGGGGAGAACTATTTCGGTCGCGTTGAGCTTAACGATATATGCGGGATAAGTTTCGTCGCCTGCAAAATCATAGTAAGACTGCTCGTATTTTACGCTTATGGTAAGCTTACCGCCCTGAACGGGAGTAGCGAGCACGCCGCGGACTATCGACTGATCTTTTTCGTCTACGATGTCTACGGAAGATTCCATTTCAAACATCCAAACGATGATATTGATGCCCTTTCCTGTCGTTTTGTAAACGTTCTTCTGGTCGAGGAAGTTTATGCAAAGGTTGTTTGCGCCCTTGGAATTGCCGCTTTCGTCCTTATCTCCGTTGAAGTAAGCGATATTGGTAAATTCTACGACTATTTCCGCACCTTTGGATAAATCGAGCTTGCCGTTATAGTTAATTCTGTTCGGGAAAGAAGGCGTCATTTCAAAATACATACCAGTTTCGTTTCTCTCCGTCTTGGAAATGCCTACGGCGTTGAAATCATACCAAACGTTAGCTTCGATTTTTGCGGTCAGAGCGGCATAAGCTGCCGTTATCGCGGCGTAATTAGCGCTTTCCTCTTTGAGATAATCGAATTTTATTGCTTTATAAGCAGCCCTTACCGAATTGAAAGCTTCGAGGGAAGCGAACTTATTGTTCAACGTTTCGCTTACTGCTGCTATAGCGGCGGTAAGATAATCTTCGTTTGCTTTTTCGAGGTTTTCGAGAGCGGTAATATATCTGGTGTACTGAGTTCCGTCATCTTCCGTTAAGTTTACGTTTGCGAGAAGAGTTTCGTTTGCGTTGTAAGCGGCAACTATATTAGCGAAAACGGTAAGGTCTTCCTGAGTTGCGCTTTCAAAATCCGCAAGGTACTTTTCCTTAACGGCAACTGCCGCGGAGCTTTCTTTTTCAAGCAATTTCTCGTCCGCTGCGGTTATTCTTGCGGTAAGAGCGGCTTTATCTTCGTCTCCGAGACCGTTGAGAGTCTTTTCCGTAGAGCTGCCGGCGAAAGCTGCCTTTTTAGCTTTAAGTGCGGCTATTTCGTCGCCGATGGTTTCGGAAGTAACGTTAAGAGCGTTTATTTCGTTTTCGTATCCTACTACCCAGTTGAGGACGGAAGCGTAATTTCTTCTTCCTTTAAGAGCGGTTAAAGCTTCGCTTATTGCCGTGCATTCAGCATCGGGAAGCATGGTCTTTTTGTCGTTGAAGTTGTCGTTTGCCTTTTTTACGAGCGCTTTTGCTGCTGCGAAAGACGTGTCGTTTAAAGTAGTTTCGTCCTCGAACGCGTCGAATGCCGCGTTTGCAGCGGTTATATCCTCCTGAACGAGACCTTTAACTATATTAACCGCCTGAGCGTTTTCCTTTATGGAAGCGTCTATTTCGTTGAAAGCTGCGGTTAAATTAGCTTTGTCGTACGAGCGGAGCGTCGTTAAAGCGTTTGCGAGAGCCGTTCTTTTTTCCATAGCCGTGGTAAAGGTCTCTTCGTCTGCAATAGCGGCTACTGCGTTTTCGTATTCGGTCACTGCGGTATTTGCGTTAGCAAGTTCCGTCTGTACATACGCTTTGTAATTATCGTCCGTTACTTTAATTTCGATTTCGGGCGTCTGACCGTTTCCGCCGGGGAAACCGCCGACAAGAACGTTCAATTCGCCTTTATCGTTCAGAAGAGGATTCAACAGCGAAGCTTTTGCGTATACTTTGAACGCAGCGGCAGCGCCTTCTTTGAGTCCTTCGGTAGTATAGTTACAGTTATTGCCCCATATTACGTCCGCAGCAAAAGAAGAAACGGTAATTTCGTAAGCGCTTTCTACGTTTTCGTTCGTGCTTTCGATGTATTTGAACTCAAAGCACAAATCGTATGTCGCGACGTTGTTCAGCACTGCGTTCTGCGGCGTAACTCCGAAACCGGCGCTTGTAAAATCGGGCGTCGTATAAACGAGAGCCGTCGCGTTAGGATCATGACTTTTCGCCATCGCTATTCTCGTCTGTCCCCAAAGTCCCTTCCACATCGTTACAGACAATGTAGCTTCGTTAAAGTTTGCAGCGGTTGAACTTGCAAAGTAAAAACCTGCGCAAGTGTCATCCGTCAACGTGTTTGCGCGCAGATAGACTTTAAGTCCGTCGAGAACGCAAAGGTTTTTGGTTGCCGCGATATATCCGAAAGCAGCCAGATTGCCGATCTTTGTGTATCCGTCCTCTGCGAATACGACAGTCGGGCTACCGCCGGTTACTTGCCAGTCGGTATCGGGCTGTCCGATAATTTCACTGTCCGCAGACGCCGTCATTACGCCGAACGAAAGAGACAGAGCAACCATGAGCGCCATAAGCGCGGTTAAAATTGTTTTTCTCATTTTCTTACTCCTTTTTTATTTTTTTCGATAGAAAACTATCGTTTTTTACTTGATAAAGTACATATTCATATTGTCTATTTCGACCATACAATCGTAGTTGCCGGGGATTTCCCAACCGATGTTCGTACTGCCGAGCACTAAGTCGTCCACGGTTGCGCCTTTAAGAGCACCCTGCTTCTGTGCGGATTTCAAACCCGCTTTTATAAAAGGCAATACGTCCACACAAACAGCTCTGTCTTTGTTTACCACCGCGGAAGGCAAATCCGCAACGTTCCCCGAACCGGAAGAAGTATCTACCTGAGCGAGCGAGAACATATAGATGAACATTCCCGTGTTGTCCTCTTTGCCGCCGTCGTAAGCAGCCATGCCGCTCGGCGTGCCGTTTACGCTGCGGGTATCGAACATGGAAAATCCGAACCACATGGATTGTCTGTAACTCTCGGTGTTTTCGTTAAGATTCGTCATCGAAATAAACCACTGAAACTGCCCTGCATGAAGGGCGGGATCGATCGGATATTCGGTTAATCTGTCGCACTGCGTTACCTTGTAATCGCACTGCCAGTAGTATTTCTTTACGCCTTTCAGAGATATAGCGGAAAAACTCTGTCCGATGATGTTGTGCGGCCAGTTTTCGGTGGCAGTCAATCTGTCCCTTATCTTTCCGTCTTCGTCCGTGCCGTATTCCACGCTGCCCTTTATGCCGAGTTTTACCTTACCCGTTTTGGAAGAATCTATTTCAAACGTTTTGCTTCCGTCAAAGTAGGATAAAACGGCGCCGTTGCGGGTCAGTTCCGCGTCCATCATATTCTTAGTGCAGCCCCACTGCCCCATGCTCCAGATATTGCCGCCATCGGCAGCCCTTCCGTCGTAATCGAGCACGCCGAACGGTATGCCGCCCGAGGTGTTGGAGTGAAACTTGGAAATTGCAAGACCCTTTGAAAAATTAAGGTCCTTCAACACTTCCTGTCTGCCTGCATCGTCAACGGTAGGGCGAGTAAGCAATTTGTCGTTTGTGGCGTTGTTTTCCCATGTAGCTTCCGCGGGGCTTTCGCTTTCCGAAGTCGAAGAGCTGCTTTCTCCGCCGTCCGAAGAGCATGCAAAACCGCCGAATATCATTGTAATCATAATAAACCAGACCGAAATTTTTAATAATATTTTTTTCATCAATACACTTCCACGGATATATCCGATACCGTAGCCGAAACGTCGAACGTACCCGTGACCTCCCAACCTATATTTGTATTTTCTATAACCATATCTTCGGGTTTGCTGTTTTTCAGAAAACCTCTTTTCTTTGCTTCGAGTATCGCGTCCTGCATAAACGGCTTGACGTCAAGCGAAATACTCACTTTTTTGCCTATTTCCACAGGAGCTGAAAGATACTTGCGCGAGTCTATGAAATATATGAGTTTTCCCGTGTTTTCGGGCTTACCGCCGTCCTGCGCTATAAATACGGAGGGGTAATCCCAACGGAAATCGTACACGGGCATACCGAACCAGACGTAATCGCCGTTATTCTTATCCGCAATCGCGAATATCCAGGAAATCTGCGCCGTATGATGCGGCATCAGATCCTTTTGCAAAGCGACAACCTTGTTTATGCAAATGTTTATTTTCGCTTCTATTTTCTCAGCCGAAAAAACGGATTTTCTCTCTTTGAACCATTGTTCCAGCAGAAGATGAGGCCAACCTTCGCCCTCAACCCTCGGAACGGTATATTCGTTGCCGGTATCTATTTCGAGCGTTGCGGAATTGTTTTCGCTGTAAACGATAACCCTTTTGCTCTGATCGTAAATCTGAAAACTGCCGTCCTGTCGAACAATTTCTTTGCCGTTCGCAAGGTTGTTTTTGTTACCCCACTGGGCTATCTGCCAACTGGGATAATTATTTGTCGTTTTTTTCAGTTTAAAAACGGCTACGGGCTTATCCGTCACCCTTTTTTCCACATGCCTTACTTCAAAACCGTCGGCAAAACTTCTGTCATTAACAATTTCCGTCATTTTTATTTTACCTTTAAACCTAAATTCGCCATAGAAACCTGAACGGCGGAAACGTTAGTTACTTCCCAACCGAGATTCATCGAATTCAACGCCATACTTTCAAAAGACGATTCTTTAAGAGCGCCTTTCTCCTTTGCGGAGTTGAACGCTTGTTCGAGAAGCGGTCTTATATCGAGATCTATCGTATATTTCTTCTGATACTGCATTTTTTCTCCGAAAACCTGTTCGCCCGTCGGAGCGTAAATGTATTTACCAGTCGAATCCGCCTTGCCACCGTCGAAAAGAGAAGTTCCGGGGAAGCCCGTTTCTGCATACCTGTTGTCGTAAAGGGTTATATTGAACCAGAAATAATCGCCGATTGCGCTGTTTAAGTCTTTTACCGAGAAAATCCACTGGAACTGACTTGCTCCTCCGACCGAAGAAATAAGCTCGTCTTTATCGAGCGAAAACTCCATCTGAACCCTTATTTCGCTGCATTCAGAAACGTTTATGTTCCCGACCGACTGACCGAGAACGATGTGAACCCAGTCCTCGCCGTTGCTTCTCGGCAGAATTTTTCCGTTTTCGCCGAGGTATTCTTTGGAAGTATCGACGTTAAGCACTATGGAGCCGTCGTTCGGATTACACAAAACTTTTTTGCTCCCGGAAACATTTGTCAACGTAAAGTAGTTCCCTTCTTTTCCTTCTATGCCCTTTCCCTCTTCGAACATCGTGGCAAGGGATAAATCGTTTACCTCGGAATTATATCTCCACAACTCGTTCCCCTCACCGTCAAGACGAAATCTCGTGGCGGAAAGATCGCAATACTGAGCTAAATCCCACGCAGGCTGTTCGGAAGTATCCGCAGTGGAAGAGTATTTCCACCACGTGCCGCCGACCGAACCGGATTTCAAATTGGAAACGTTGAACCCTTTTTTAAACATCGGGTCGTTGAGTATTTCCCTGTATTCGTTTTTATCGCCGGAAGAGCTGTCGCCCGAGTGTCCGCCGTTATCGCAGGCACACCCGAGCATCACTATAAAACACATTAAAAAATATAAAACGTTTTTTAATACCTTCATCGTTTTCTCCTTATTTTACATTTTGAAAGCGCCGCTCGTAAGACCGCTTATGAACTGTTTGGACGTAAAGAAGAACGCCACAACCAGCGGTATACTTACAAGCACGTAAGCGGCGAGAGATATCCCCATGCCGAGGGTATCCGCCGCCCCGGTAAGCTCCATTATACCAACGCTTATCGTGTATAAATCCTCCTGCCCGAGCAAAATCAGGCGGGGCCATACAAGGTCGTTCCAGGCGCCCATCAATACGGATAAACCAACCGTGAAAAGTATTGGTTTGGAAAGAGGAATGGCAAGCGTAAGATATTGCCTTACCTGCGACGCGCCGTCTATCTCCGCCGCCTCGAATAGTTCTTTGGGTAGTCCGTTGAAAAACGAGCGCAGAAGATAAATATTGAACGGCGAAGCGATTTGCGGAAGCATTACGCCGAGAAGCGTTCCGAGCAAACCGAAACTCGCTACGAGCGAATATGACGGTATCAACGTCAAAACGCCGGGTATCATCATCAACGCGAGTATCATCATGAACAATACTTCGCGCCCTTTAAAGTTGTACCTTGTGAAGCCGTACGCCGCCATTGAGTTTACAAGCACGCACGCGAACACTTCGGTAACTGCTATTATCAAAGTGTTTTTAAAGTAACCTTTTACGTAAATCCAGGCGAATTTGTAAAAACCGGTCACCCATTCCGCAGGCAATGCAAAAATATTCTCGTAGTACTCGGTTGGCGTTTTAAAGCTGTTTACGATCATTATATAGAACGGAAACAGCACCAGAAACAGCAGAACCACAAGATAAACGTGCATCAGAACCTGAGTAATTATCGCTCTTTTGTTGTAATTCTTCTTAGTCATCTTAATAATCCTCTGTCTTTATAAGTTTGTTGTTTATCAAGGTGACTGCGAGAATAACCACGAACAGAACCAGACCTACGGCGCAAGAATAACCGTATCTCGAATCGTTCATTGCCGCCTTATACATATAGTAGCCCGGCACCATGGAAGTGTAGTTCAACCCCGGACCGCCGTTCGTTATCGCGTACTGAATGGTGTAACCCTGTATACCGCCGATAATTCCCATGACTATAAAGTATTTTATCTGCCCCATTATTAGCGGTAAATCTATTTTGAAAATCCTGCCGAAAGCCGATATGCCGTCAAGTTTTGCGGCTTCGAGCACCGAATCCGGTATATTATTCAGCCCCGCAAGATATATGAGGAAACTCGTTCCCCCTACCCACGGAAAACCGTATACGATAATAGACCATAAAACGGTGTTTTCGCCGTCGAACCACTGACACGAAGGCAAACCCAACGCGATGAGCAGACTGTTGACAAGACCGTTAGGCTGGCTGGTGAGAATTACCTTGCCCCACATCATTATCGTAACTATGCCCGGTATCAATGCGGGAAGAACGAACAGAAAGCGGTAAACGGCGTTCGCTCTTTTGCTTTTTAGATTGAAAAGCACTTCGGATAAAATCAACGTGCATACGTTTCCGATAATCATACACGAAAACATAAGAATGACTACCGTAAGGCAGGAACGCCAGAACAATTGATCTGCGAACAATTCTTTGAAATTATCGAGACCGACGAAGTTTGCCGTAGTGCCGTTCCAATCCGTAAAAGCCTGTAAAAGCGCGTAAATCGGCGGATAATAACTGAAAACTAAAAGCAATATAAACGCAGGCGCAATCCAGGCTACACCCCAATACTGAGCCAAAGACGTTTTACTTTTTTTTGCCGATTGTTCTTTCATTTTGTTCTCCGTCAGCTTATAGCGGGTCCGTCGTAAGCGGGCCAGGAATTTCTATCCCAGTTGTTTTGTTTGTAAAGAGTGTTCAACGCCTGTTGAAGCGAAACGGTAAGACCGGAAAGCTTCTCTTTTAACTTGGAAGAGTCTTTTTCCTTGATTATCTCTATTCTCATGAGATATACGGCGTCGTAGTAGGATTTGTTTACGCATCCGCCTGGCGTCACCGCGCTCCACGCGAGAGTTTTTTCGTTCTGGCTATCGCTCATATATTCTTCGGATAACCCTTTGAAATATTCGTAATTCGTATTTCCCGAAAGAGGAATGGAAAATCCTTTGTCGTTTATCAATTTATCGTTGTTTTCGTAGCAGGAAACGTACTGAAGAAAATCTATACATTTTTCTACGGTTTCTTCGCCTTTGTTGATAGCGGTTTTGGTTACGCCCCAACCGGTGGAATAACCGGAAAGACCTCTTCTTACATACCTGTCTACGTTATATTTCGTATAGTATTCGTTTTCCGGCTCGTCTGCGGGCTGCTGTTCGAGTATCGGATAGGAGAATACGCCCATTTCGAATTTATCGCCTACGGTGTCGATTATTTTACGCATCGTTCCGCCGGTCGCTTCCATCATAACGAGGTTGCCCGCCACGAACTGTTGTTCCGCATAATAGCTTTCAAACGCCGCGGGATAGTACTTGGTGAGAATTTTTACAAGCCTTGCTTTTTCCACTGAGCGCGCGCCGTCGGGCGAATAAAGCCTCGTTCCGTTTTCGTCTTTCGTCATGTATGCGCGGGCTACTTCCTGCGCGTCCATAACGCCGTTTTTATTGAGAACGTCCCAGTATTCGAGGTATTCACCGAACAATGCGGATTCTATGCAGCCGTCATACCAGGGGTAATACGGATAGTACGGCGTAAGGTAATCCGCCGCCGTGTTGTCACCTTTTTCTATCGATACGGCGTAAGCGTGGATTTTATCCTGTGCTTCCATCAACTCTTTGAAGGTTTCCGGCTCTTCCGTGACGCCTGCGGCTTTAAATAACGTTTTGTTGTAAATTATACCGATTGCGTTCTTTTCAAGCTCTACGGTGAATTTTTTACCGTTAGGAGCAAACGTAGTGCCGTATTCTTCCTGAGAATATATGTCTTTCCACTTAACGCTGCCGGGTTCACCCGCTTTGCTGTATTTGTTGGGCTGTTCCATATAATCGTTAAGCTCTACAAACCAGCCTTTGTTCATATCTTCGGCAACGGTCGTTCCGAGGTAGAACAGAATGTCGGGAGCCGTTCCCTGGTTAAGGGCGGGAACCATCGTCTCTCTGTCGTTGTTCATGGAGCTGGACGCCACTTTGATTTTGTATCCGGGATTGAGTTTAGACCACTCCTCCCCGAGTTTTTCAAGCGTATTATAAGGATACGGGTTAGCATATTTGTCGTACACCATGGATTTTGTGGAATTGAACATTGCGTTCTGACCTCCGCCGTCCACGACTATTTCAACTACGTTACCCGTATTTCCGTTGTCTTTATTGCACCCGAAGCCGAAGCTTAAAAGCGCAAAGCAAAAGATACAAACGAATACTGCGATCTTTCTCATAAATTATTTCCTCCGTTTTTTATTCGAGCAGTTTCAAGCTCATTTTCAATTCTATGATAATTGCCAATGTATGTCAATACCAAACCCAAAAATCAAATGCACAATCCTGTTATAAATATATCAAATTATTTGCAATTGTTCTGCAAATATGGTATAATATTTATATCATATCGCCTTTAAAAAGGCTTTTATGCGAAGCGTTTCCCGTTTTTAAGCAAAGCAATCCTCTTTACTTTTTTTCGGGAATACTGTATTTTTATATCGCATTTTATATCTTTCGGGAAAAGGGAAAAAACCATGAAACGTCTGCCTTTATATGAACAAATCGAAGCATTTCTCGTGCACTCCATAAGAGAGAACATCGGCTCGAAAACATACAGGTTTCCGTCGGAAAACCAACTTATCAACATGTTCAACGTAAGCCGCATTACCGCAAAAAGAGCGCTTAACAACCTTGTGGAAGAAGGGCTTCTTGTGCGGAAAAAAGGCAGCGGAACTTATTTAGCCCCCGGCGTCACTCTGGAACAGGTAAACAACATTTACCCGCAGGGCAGCGTTTATATGCGACCGATAGGCGCG
>CAKQLR010000016.1 GCA_934254725.1 uncultured Clostridia bacterium
GGCTACTGCTGTCTTTTTTATAGTAAACCTTAATTTTTACATTTGCGCCGGTGTCGTTAGTGTAAGAAAAAGTTTTCCATACCGTTGCATCGGCAAGAACGGCTTCGTGAGAAGTTAATGAACAGTTTTTGCCTTTTGTGTTCGTTACTTCTCCGTTACAATCAAAATACAGGTAATCATAGTTATTTTCACTCGAACAAGCATAACTAAACGAAAGAGTGCAGCCGTTAGCAACCGTAAACGCAATATCACTGGACGTACTATTTTTATCCTGGTTGGTGGAACGATAATAATAGCTATCCCCGTTTTTAACATACTCCCAAGGATAATCTCCTTCCTGCGAAATCAATAAACCTGTCCAGATAATGTAATCCGCATTTGCAGTCTTTCCGTTGTATTCAAAAGTTATAGTCGCTTTGCATGATTTTGTCTCTTCGTCTTTTACGAGCGAAACGGGATCGTTGCCGAGTACTTCGCCGTTTACCTTAACGGTCAAGCCTGCTAAATCCACTCCTTTTTTTACCATATAACCTTCGGCTAAAGACGAGACTCTGAAAGACGCCCCGTTTTTTTCTATAAAAGACGGAGAGTCTACAACATTTATTCCGTTTGTTTCATAAACGCCGACAATACTTGACGCGCCGGATATAAACGAGCCCGACGCCACAACCACATCGCTGATTTTAACAGAAAATTCTACCATGTGAGAATCTGCAGAAATACTCTTTGATACGGACAAACCGCTGAAGTTTTCCGTTACTCCGTCAACAGTAATCTCAAATTCGGCAGGAATTGCAGATTCAATCGAAAGAACCGCTTCATCTAAATAAACATAACCGTTATTATTTGTTAAAAAATACTCGGTAAAATCATCTTCGCCTATTTTAATGGATTTTACAATGCTCGAACAACCTTCTAAATCACAACCTTCGCCCCACGTGTAAGAGTAAGCAATTCTGTTATTCGCTTTCATTATACGCTCGTATAACCCTTGCTGCTCTTCCGTAAAAAATTGTTTAACGTTTTCCATTTTTATTTCGGTAGGATACATATTGTTATAACAATTCTTTAATTTTGCGTTACCGGATGCAACAACGTAACCTACAGAGTTTCCGGGATTTATAACAAAAGTATTTAACGCAACAAAGTTTTCCACAACGCTCTGATACTCGGTACTGTTCAACGAAGCGGCAACAACGCCATTGCTGTAACCGCCATAATACATACTGTTATATACCGAGCAGTTCAAAATTTGAATTGCGCCCGTACTTTTAGTAAGAATCAATCCCCCGTTGTTTGAACTGGAAGAAGAAGAAGTATTAACAAAACAGTTATATAACTCTATATTTTCAAATACCGTGCCGTTTGCGGTGTTTTTGCCCGCTACAATCGCATAATTGTAAAACGAAGTAGATTTAGCGGTCATTTCCCTGAACACAAGATTTTTGATATACGAAATTTTATCTAACGTGCCGAAAAAACCGCTGCCGCTATGATAGTCGGAAACGATTTTGCCGTTTTTTATAGTATGATTTTGCCCGTCGAAAGTACCCCCGAAATTCTCGACAGGTGCCCAATCTTTGCCGTTTAAATCCACATTAACGCCAAGTTTTACCGTATAGGGCGAAAAGTCAAAACCGGCGTTCGCCATATCGGCAAAGCCCTTTAACTGCGCCGCAGATTCAAGCATGAGCGTGTTCTTAGAGAAGTCGTAAAAACTTCTGTCGCTGGTTCCGTCCCACACGTCAGTATAAGAAGAAGGCTCTTCGACAGAACCCGTTTCCGCGGACGATTTCTGCGGCATAAGCACGCCGAACGCGCCAACTACCGCAAACACGAATATTATGCTTAATATGGCAAATATTCTTTTCCTGATTTTTGCAATCATACTGTTTACTCCTTTTTTTTATTTCCTTTTTTAAATGTGATTGCTTGTTTTTAGCAAAACAAGCAAAAGGGAATATTCCCTTTATTTTTCCACATTTTTGTATGATTTGTGTAGTTTTTCAGACAAAATATGTTAAATTATAATGTTTTATTTTGTCCTAATTCTATCACTCGATATTCATAATAGCATATTCTTTTTCAAAAATCAATAAATTCTTATCACTTTTTGAAAATTTCACATTTCTCCGCCGCACGGCTGAAATTGCCGTGCGGCGGGCTTATAATACCCCCACTATGCGGCATTGCCCCACGCTGCCATCGCACCGAAGCCCGTTACAAAGCCCTGCGAAAAATGCCGAATGCCGACATGCAAACACATGTAAGATGCCGATTTTTTCGCGTTTTTAAATCGATTTTTCCTTTTACGCGGTTGATTTTTTTATTATGTTGTGCTATTATGTAGTTAATATTTCTAAAAATATACAAAGAAAGGAGTGAATATGGGCAAAATAATTTTTCGCAAAGACCTGTATGCCGATATAAGGACGGAAAGGCGTTTTACTACGCAGATCGGCATAGTTAACGGTGAAATAAAACAGGCTACAGAACTTGACACCGATCAGGCGTTTATACGCGTTTTCGACGGTGAAATGTGGTATTACTCGTCTGTTTCCGAGACGGATAACCTTCAGGAAGAGCTTGACGCGTTATACGCTTTTGCCAAGCCGAACGAAAACGTTTTCTCTCACCCGGTGGTAGAAGCGTTCGAGGTGAACAGGGACAAAATAATGCGCTTTGCGGATTGCTGCGTGGATAAAGTTCCGCTGAAGGGAAAAGCGGAGTTTCTAACCGCCTCCCTGCCTTTGTTTAAAACACCGCATTCAACGGTGATTTCCGCCGCGTATCTGGACAGATATTCTCACTTTAAGTTTATTTCCGCAAAGGGCGCGGATATAGAATTCGATTACCAGACGGCAGGATATTCCGTTTCCGTTCAGCTTGCCGACGGCGAGAAAAACTTCGCGAACAATTTTGCGGACTGCAAGCTTGCTTTTAACGAACTTTCCATAGACGAAGCCAAGGTTAAAGAGTTTACCGACGAAACGGAAAACTTCCTTATGAACGCCAAACCTCTGGAAAAAGCGGGGAATTACCCGGTTATCCTCTCCCCCCTCGCTACGGGGATATTCGCCCACGAGTCCTTCGGGCACAAGAGTGAAGCCGATTTTATGCTCGGCGACGAGACGATGAAAAAGGAATGGAAGCTCGGCACCAAGGTGGCAAGCGATATTCTTTCCATTGTGGACTCCGGCAAGTACGACAAGAGCGGCTACGTTCCCTACGACGACGAGGGCACAAAATGCACCGAAACTTATCTTATTAAAAACGGCGTGCTGACGGGCAGGCTTCACAGCGTTACAACCGCCGTGGCTCTTAACGAGAAGCCCACCGGCAACGCAAGGGCGGTAAATTGCGAATTCGAGCCGATCGTAAGAATGACGACCACTTTCGTTAAAGAAGGCGAGGAATCGTTTGAAAGTCTTGTAAAAGACATAGAACACGGCTATTTTATTAAAGGCGTAAGCCACGGTTCGGGATTAAGCACGTTTACAATCGCCCCCACCGTTTGCTACGAAATAAAGAACGGCGTTATAGGCGACCCGGTTAAAATTGCAGTAATCACGGGCGACGTGTTCAAAACCCTTTCGCTTGTGGACGGGTTAAGTAAAGAACATGAGCTGTTATCCTTCGTAACCGGCGGTTGCGGTAAAATGGAACAAATGCCTTTGCCTGTCGGCTTCGGCGGTCCTTATATGAGAGTAAAAGAAATGGGGGTGCAGTAATATGAGAACGGAAATTATTAAAAAACACACTAAAGAAGTATGCGTAAACATAACTGCGGGCGTTGCCGATTCGTTAAGGCTTCAGAGCGAAAAGCTCTCCACCGTAAGGGTTTACGACGGCGGTTTTATAGGCATTGCGGGCAAGAAAGGCGCAGCTTCTACGGAAGCGCTTACCGAGGAAGCTAAAAACAACCTTTCCCGCGGGATTCCCTACCCCGACAAGCCCGAAGCCTCGCTCACACTTGACGTCAACGCTTACAAGCACATAATAGACGACAAAGATTTCCTTCCCTACGTATCCGCGGCGGCAAAGCGCATTGCGGAAGAAAACCCAGGATTCATCATAAACGGCAAAGCTTACCTTAACGAGACCGAAACCGTGTACGATAACGGCGCGGGCAGAAAGCTTTCCTACAAAGGGAACGCCACTTCAATGGCTGTTATATATAAGGATAAGAAATCCGCAAACATAATGGACGGTTCGATTGCCGTCGAGGACAATAAAATAATAGGCGAAGATTTCTTCAAAGACGTTAAAACAAGGCTTGACGCATTCCTTACGCCTGTAGATCACTTTAAAGAAGATAAAATTCCCGTTATAATGAGCGGCAGTTATTTCTCGTTTGCTCTTCAGCATTTTGTTGCGGATATTTACTGCAACGGCGCTTCTCTGTTTAACGGGAAACTCGGCGAAAAGATTTTCAACGAAAACTTTTCGGTAATTTTCGACCACGACCCAGAAAGGAGACTTGCCGAAAGATTTTTCGACGCGGAAGGCGTTGTAAACGAAGGATATAAATCCTACCTTGTTAAAAACGGCGTGATGCGGAATTTGCTCACCACAAAATCCACAGCCGAAAGATACGGCGTCGAAAACATAGGCAATGCCGACGCTTCTTATGCGGGCGCGCCCTCTGTTTCGGCAAACGGCTTCGACGTGGAAAGAGGCAATAAATCCTTAAACGAGCTTTTGAACGGAAGGGAAGCGATTTTCCTCGACGTATCCTCCGGCGGTGACATGACGCCCGACGGAAATATAGGCTTGCCCGTCCAGCTTGCGTTTTTATATCGCGACGGAAAAATCGTCGGCAGACTGCCGGAGTTTTCTCTTACAGGCAATATTTTTGACGTATTCGGCAAAGACTTTATAGGCACATGCTCGGTGGAAGACGTATTCAAAAGCCTTAAAAGAGACACCGTGATAGTTGCGGAAATGAATGTAGTAAACAAAAAATAACGTTTTACCCGCGGGCGCTAAGCGGTTTTTAAAAGCTGCGGCTTATATGAATGCGACATTAAAAATGCCAGATAATGCGCGAAAAAGGCTACTTTTAATATGAAATCGATAAAAGAAATTTATAAAACAGGCAAAGGTCCCTCCTCCTCTCACACGATGGGGCCGGAAAAAGCCTGCAAGATTTTCAAAAACGAACAGAGCGAAGCTACTTCGTTTAAAGCCGTGCTTTACGGTTCGCTTGCAAAAACAGGGAAAGGTCACCGTACGGACGGAGTTATAGAGGAAACCCTGTACCCCGTAAAGTGCGAGGTGGTTTTCGACACCGAAACCAAGGAAATACCGCACGAGAACACGATGGATTTATTCGCATACAAAAACGGCGAACAAATCGGATATATGCGCGTCCTTTCGGTGGGCGGCGGCGACATCGTTATAGAAGGCAGGGAAGGAAAAACCTCCCCCGACGTATACCCGCATTCCACTTTTTCTGACATTGCGGAGTACTGCAAAGCTAAAAATATAAGGCTTTCGGACTACGTAGAAGAGTTCGAGGGCGGCGACATTTACGATTTCTTAAAAGACGTCTGGCGCGTTATGCTGAACGAAATAGAAGAAGGTCTTACAAAAACGGGCGTTCTTCCCGGCGGGCTTAACGTTGAAAGAAAGGCGCAGTTTTTGTTTAATCAAAGACACATAGACGAAAGCGAAAGCACCCGCGAAAACCGTATAGTATGCGCTTACGCGTTTGCAGCAAGCGAGCAGAACGCCGACCTCGGCACGGTTGTGACGGCGCCCACATGCGGCGCATGCGCGGTTCTTCCCGCCGTTCTTAAGTATATGAGCGAAAAGAAGCAATTTTCCGAGGAAAGAATTCTTAAAGCTCTCGCCACGGCAGGGCTTATCGGTTGCCTTATAAAGAAAAACGCCTCTATAAGCGGTGCGGAATGCGGCTGTCAGGCGGAAATAGGCTCGGCTTGCGCTATGGCTTCCGCCGCGCTGTGCGAACTGTTTGAAATGGGTATCGACCAGATCGAATACGCTTCGGAAGTAGCTTTGGAGCACTATCTCGGGCTGACCTGCGACCCCGTTTGCGGGCTTGTACAGATACCCTGTATAGAGAGGAATGCCGTAGCGGCAATGAGGGCTATAAACTGCCTTAGTCTTGCGAACTTCCTTTCAGGAACGAGAAAGATTTCTTTCGATTTAGTTGTAAGAACCATGTACGAAACAGGCAAGGATATGTCCGGTTTATACCGCGAAACCGCCGAGGGCGGACTTGCCAAACTATATAAATAAGCTTTTTAATTTAGCTCCGACAGGGCTTTAATTTCGCCGGAAAGAGAGCAAGTTAAAACTCTTCGCCGTTAGAAAATATGCGGATAATGTGCGTTTTACGCGGCTTTTCGCACCGAACACACAAATTCAAAGCCGTAAAACTTTGGCTGGTTTTTGGCTTTTAAAAACAAACAAGACTTTATTACTCAAGGAGATATAAAAATGAAAATAGTATTTTTCGGTGATTCTATTACCGATATGGGGCGCGACAGAAGCTGCGACCTTTCCGCTTTTTCGTACGGGGCGGGCTATTCTTTTCTTGTAACCGCAAGGCTTACAAAGGACGAGCCGGGCAAGTATGAAATTTATAACCACGGCATTTCCGGCGACAGGAGCGTGGATTTGTACGCGAGAATTAAGCGCGACGTATGGAACGTAAAGCCGGACGTGCTCAGCATTCTCGTAGGAGTAAACGACGTTTTACATGAAATAGAATGGCAGAACGGCGTGGATATACAGCGCTACGAAAGAGTTTACAGAACGCTTTTAAAGGAAACGCTCGAAAGGCTTCCGGACGTAAAAATAGTTCTTATGGAGCCTTATTTCCTTCGCGGCAGCCTGACCGAAGGCAAAATCGACCAATACGAACAAGTTAAAGAATACGCGAAAGTAGTAAAAAAATTAGCCGAAGAGTTCGGTTTAAAGTTCATTCCTCTTCAGAAAAAACTTGACGAATATGCCGAAAAATATGGCGACGAAAAATTCAGCTACGACGGAATTCACCCTGCCCTCGCAGGCTCGCAACTCTTTGCCGATGAATGGCTCGAGTGCATGAAAGACGTTTTAAAGGGTTAAATAAAAGTGTTAAAAAAGCCTCTTTAAGTTATAAAGAGGCTTTTTTATAAAGGTGTACTATGAAATATGTTTTAATTACGGGCGCGAACGGCGGAATGGGCAGGGCAACGGTCAGACGGTTTGCCGAAAACGGTTACTTTGTTTTTGCCCTTGACCGCGTTAAATGCGAAGAACAACCAAACGTTATGCCGATAGAAGCGGACGTGACGGACGAAAAAAGTCTGGCGCGCGCTGCGGAGTCGGTTGCATCGGTTACAAAAGAACTGTTTGCGGTAATTCATTTCGCGGGGATTTATATGCTCGATTCGTTTGCGGAGATGGACGGCGAGGCGTTTGAAAGAATTTTTAAAATAAATGTTTTCGGCGCTTTCTACGTAAATAAAACGTTCATTCCGTTTTTAAAGGACGGCAGCAGAATACTGATCACCACAAGCGAGCTTGCACACCTTTCCCCGCTGCCGTTTACGGGCGCTTACGCGGTCACCAAAGGCGCACTCGATAAATACGCGTACTCCCTCGCCATGGAACTTCAACTCCTCGGCATAAGCGTAAGCGTTTTAAGGGCGGGCGCCGTAGATACGGGAATGCTCGGCGTTTCCACAACCGCACTTGACAAGTTTTGCGATAACACAAAAATTTACAAATGTAACGCCGCAAGGTTTAAAAATATAGTTAACAGCGTGGAAGCAAAGAAAATTCCGCCCGAAAAAATAGCGATTAAAGCGTATAAAATAGTCGCGGCAAAGTGCCCGAAGTTCGCGTATGCCATTAACCGAAACCCTCTGTTATTGATGCTTAACGCATTGCCGAAAAGACTTCAGCTTTTCATTATAAAGCGAATTTTAAAACCCTGAAAATTTGACAAAGCGAAACGAGATAAACGATAAACCGCCCGCCCAAATTAACACCGACGGCGACTTTCTCTCCATACGGGAAGCGGAAACGAGTTCTTTCTCCACACCGACAAACTCGGATACCTACTTGCAGTGGTAACACCATCTTAAAAATCTTTTAACAACATCGGAAGCGGCAGTCAGCTACTATTTTCACACACAAACTCGGATGCATAACAGTGGCGTTTGCGCCACTCGGATACTCACCCGAGGTGGTAACACCGCCACAAAAAAAGATAGGAAATTCAACTCCTATCTTTTTCTTTTAATATTCTAATTAAGTTTTTGTTTATAATTTTGCAAAACCCTTACCCAAAATTTCGCTTGAGTTGGTAATCATTATAAACGAAGAAGGATCAATTTCCTTAATCTTAGCCCTGAGCGAACGCATTTCGTAGCGCTTGCAGACAACCAGAATTATCTTCTTCGTGTGGTGCGAAAACGCCCCCTCGCCCGTCAGCGTCGTTGCCGAACGGTGCATGGAATTCATAATAAAATCGCATATTTCATCTGGCTTTTCGGTTATTATGGTAAAGTACTTGCACAGGTTAAGATTGTCTATGAATTCGTCAATCATAAACGACTTCATAAGTAACCCGAGCGTGGAGAACAACCCCGTTTCGATACCCGAAACGAAGAACGACGAAAGGGCAATCAGCCCGTCCGCAAATAAAAGCGCCACGCCCACGTTCACCTGCGTGTACTTTTTTAAAATCATGGCGATAATATCCGTCCCGCCCGAGGACGCGTCCTTATGGAACATTATCGCGCTGCCGAGCGCCGTAAGCAATATAGCAATAAAAAGCTCCATAAACGGCTGCTTTGTAAGCGTAATTTTTTCTATTACGTGCCCCGCTTCGTCAAGTATCTTCATAGGATAAATCGCTTCGAAAACCATAGTCAGCAGCGAATAAACAAGCGTGCAGTAAACGGTTTTTACGCCGAATTGTTTATTTACGAAAATGAATCCGACTATAAGCAGCAAAACGTTAAAAATGGTAATCATTCGGGAAGGCGTAAGAAACCCGATAACAGCCTTAAGCCATTCCTGCGAAGGATTGATTTTATCGAACAACTCCCCGAGAAGAGTTGCCAGACCCGCAACGCCGCCCATAACGAAGCCGTTAGGTATTTTAAAGAAATATACGCCGACCGCGAGCAACGCAGAGCCGAGCGTAAGCATTAAATAATCGCTGAGTATTTTTTTCACTTTAGTGCCTCAATGTGCATTTAAAAAAGATTTACCCGCCTTTTTCACACAAAAACGCGGTTTTTTGAAATTTTCGTATCTATCGCGACAAGCGAAAAATCAAGCGTATTCCACTTCTTCTATGGAGTGCGCGATAAAGCTCAAATGGTCGCCCGCACGCTCCAGGTTGGAAACGAGATTGATATATACGCCGGAACTGTCGGCTCTGCATTCGCCTTTTCCGAGGCGTTTGATGTGCGCCGCAACGAGTGCGCGCCTGAGGTTATCGAGCTGTTCTTCTTTTGCGTCCACTGCGGGAAGCAGGCTTCTGTCCTTGGTAAGACGCGCCTGTTTTGCAACTTCATACAATTCTTCCAGAACGCCGAACATCTCTTTCAGGCTATCCTCAACCCCGGGCGAGAAAGTAATTTCGTCGTTCACCACGCGATTAGTGTATTTGATGAAGTTATCCGCAATTTCCGCAACCCTCGCAATGTCGGAGTTGTTGTTGTGAATTATCGCAACGCGCTTTTCGTCGTTAAGCGTCAGATCGGAAGACGAAATCGTAATAAGATAATCGGTAAGTTTTTTGCTAAGGTCGTAAACCTCCGCGCTCTTTTCGGAAATCTTCTCGATTTTTTCGGGGTTCTTTTCAAGGAATGTATCAAGCCCTTCCTTAAGAGAAGCCATAGCGAGGTCGCCTATCCTCATGCATTCCTTTGCACTCTGCTCGATAGCGATAGTAGGCGCGTTCAGGAAACGTTTATCTATGTAAGACTGTTCTCCCTCGTTCTTGCCTTTGCCGACGAGAAATTCCGCAAGTTTGACAAGATATTTTGTAAACGGCAGGAAGATAATGGTGCTTACCGTATTGAATATAGTATGGAACATAGCTATTTGCGTGGTGGTCGATTTAAACCATACTTCAAACGTATCGCTCATAAACGTCGGCCAGCAAACAAGAATTACAAAGAATATAACCGTTCCGAAAACGTTGAACAACAGGTGGATAAGGCTGGCGCACTTCGCGTCCTTTGATGCGCCGACGGACGAGAGAAGCGACGTTACGCAGGTACCGATGTTAGACCCCATTATAAGGTATAATACGGAATTTCCACCGGAACCTATTACAACATGATAAGAAACCATTGTAACGATTATGCTGTTAATCGCCGTACTGCTCTGAACTATTGCCGTAAGCACTATGCCGACGAACAAAAGCAAAAACGGATTGCTTACTGAGGAGAGAATATCTTGAACTATCGGAAGATCCGTAATGACGCCCATAGAATCCTTCATAAATCCGAGACCTACGAAAATCAAACCTAAACCCGTCAGCGCAAAACCGAGGGCTTTAAACTTTTTGTTTTTGCAAACCATATCCATAACTATCCCGACGAGGGAAAGAGCTATTGCGTAGGTTTCTATGCCAAAGCCCTGCAAAGCGACTATCTGAACGGTTATCGTGGTACCGATGTTCGCGCCCATAATAACAGCCGCGGCTTGGGTGAGCGTCATAATGCCGGTGTTTACGAAACCTACTACCATAACGGTAGTTATACCCGAGCTTTGCACTAATGCGGTAGACGCAGCGCCTATGCCGACGCCTATCAGTTTAGACCCCGCCGTCTTGCGAAACAGCGCTTTCAGTTTTCTGTTGGCGAGCTTTTCCATATTGTCGGAAAGCGTTCTGACGCCGAACAAAAATACGCCGAGCCCCGCAAGGAATTTAAAAATCATTTCTATAATTTGTTGGGGAGTCAGCGTCATAAGTTTTTCATTTGTACGTAAAAAATCATACGTTTATTCCTTTTTGTTTTTTATAAAGTCCCCTGAATCATGCATTAACAGCGAAAAATACTTAATTATTGCACGGACTTTTTACAGATTTTCCGCATAAAAATAAGGTCGAAATCGAAAACCCGACCTTATTTAAAATTTATCTTATAACCTCAAGACCGCCGAGGAACGGGCGAAGCACTTCCGGAACGGTAACAGAGCCGTCCTCGTTCTGGTACTGTTCTACAATAGCGGGTAAAACCCTGCTGGTAGCAAGACCCGAACCGTTGAGGGTGTGGAGGTATCTTGGCTTGCCTGTAACGGAGTCTCTGAACCTCGTGTTGTTTCTTCTTGCCTGGTAATCGTTGGCGTTGGAAACGGAGCTTACCTCTTTGTAAATGCCCATAGAAGGAATCCACACTTCTATATCGTAAGTCCTTGCCATGGAAGCGGAACAATCCCCCGCGGCAAGTTTGCTCAGGCGGAAGTGAAGTCCTAATTTTTCCATAAGTCTGCAAGCTTTTCCTACGAGTTCTTCAAAAGCCTCTTTGGATTTATCGGGGTGCGCGTACTGCACCATTTCTACTTTATTGAACTGGTGCCCTCTTATCATGCCGCGTTCTTCTGCCCTTGCGCTACCCGCTTCTTTACGATAGCATGGAGTGTATGCAAAGAACTTCATCGGAAGTTTGCTTTCGTCCACTATTTCGCCAGCATACATATTGACAAGCGCGGTTTCCGCCGTAGGAAGCATAAATCTGCTTTTTGCTCGCATTTCGGGGTCCTCGCTGTCAACCCAATAAACTTCGTCCGCGAATTTGGGGAACTGACCAGCGCCGAAACCGCAGTTATACGAAAGCATATGCGGGGGAAGAATCATTTCGTAGCCGTCCGCAAGATGTTCGGAAACAAAAAAGTTAAGCAACGCCCATTCGAGCCTTGCGCCGACCCCGCGATAGAGCCAGTAGCCGTTGCCCGAAAGTTTAACGCCTCTTTCGTAATCTATCATACCGAGAGAGATGCAAAGGTCAACGTGGTTTTTAGCCTGGAATTTAAACTCCGGCTTGGTGCCGAAAACCTTTACTACCTGATTGTTTTCCTTTTCGCCGGGGAGTAAATCCTCGTCGGGAATGTTGGGCAAACGGCAGAGGAAATCAAAAATTTTGGTTTCAAGCTCCGACTGCTTTTTGTCGCCCTCGGCAATTTTGTTGCCGAGTTCTTTCATTTCGGCGAAAATGGCGTCTACGGGTTGTCCGGCTTTTTTGAGCTTGGGAATTTCTGCCGAAACTTTATTCTTCTCGGCTTTGTAACCTTCTACTTCATAAATAACTTGCTTTCTTTCATTGTCCCAGCCGAGTACTTCGGTAAAATCTACAACGCAACCTTTTCTTGCGAGTAAAGCTTCTACCTTTTCCTTATTCTCGGCTATCATTTTTAAATCGAGCATACGTTCTCCTTCTAAAACCCGCTTGATTAAACTTAAACGGATTGATTTTTACATTTGATTGTAGCCTTAGGCTTAGCGGTTTTGTCAAACTGCCGCTTTTCTCATACCTATACAAATAATAGTATATAATATTTCAGAAATAAAATCAATCGAAGAAAACGCATATACGAAAAAATTTTTAGTGGTGGTGGCGATGCCGCCACGGGCATGTATCCAGCGGTGTACCACCGTAAGTAAGTAGCGGCGCAAACGCCGCTGTTATGTATCCGAGTTTGGCGGCGAGGAAAGAAAGTAACTTCCGCTCCCCGTGTGCAGAAAATAATTTCAAAAATATACAGCAAGCGACTATCCGGCAAAGATTTTGCAAGCCACTACGGTCATATCGTCGTCGGCACGGTTGCCGTACAGTGCGAAGGCTTCTCTGAGAATAGAATCCGAAATCTTTTGCGGGTTCACTTCGCCCATGGCCGAAAGGTAATCGGCAAAATCGGTTGCGGAGCCGAAAGCGTCCGTCACTCCGTCGCTTGTAAAAATAATCACGTCGCCCGCGGCGAGCGGTTCAGTGCAAACGGAAGGGCGCAGGTCTTTTACTATGCCCATCGGCAGGGAACTACCTTCGATCAGTTTCACCACGCCCTTTGAAAGAATAAAACCGTACGGCGCGCCGAGTTTTATAAAATCGCACGTCAGCGACGAAAGGTTTATTACCCCGACGTCAAGCGCGGCAAAGGTGTCCTCCGCAGGGAAAGACAACAATTCGTTGACCGTTTCGAGGCATGTTTCGGGCGGTATGCCCGCCCTGTAAAAGCATTCTATAAGAGAAAGAGACGCCGCGGAAATTTTCTTTGCCTTTTCTCCGCTGCCCATTCCGTCGGACAATGCGAGCAGAAAACTGTTGCGAGAAATTCTCGTAAGCGAATGCGTATCGCCCGAAAACCCTTCGCCCGTTTTATTCATACAGGAAACGCCGAAAACGCAGTCGTAACCGGAATACGGTTCCAAGCTTAAAATCTCCCTGTCACCGCCTGCGGTGTAACGGTTTTTTATTTGATACTCAACCGAAAAATAGTCGTTAACCTGCGATAAAAGGGCTTTTTCGCTATAATTGTTTAAAGCGGCTATTAAAATTTCTTTCTTCTCGCCCTCGCCCGTAATCATAATTTCGCCCACGTTCACCCCTGCGGACAGCAGATGTTTTTTAAGCGCCTTTTCGGCTTTTTTGGACGGGGCAAGCCGTGCGGAAAGACTGCTTGCAAGGGCCTTTACGGCAAGGCTTATTCCCTCCGCCTGAACCGAAGCGATCTGTCTTACGTCAGAAGCTGCTTTTGTCTTTTCGCAGTCGTAGGCGTATTTTGTTACGAATTTGTTTATAGCAAAGACTATCGAAGTAGTCTGATTGCAATTGGAAGTGAACTTTTTGGGCAAATCCACGGCGGTGAGCTTGCCCTTGTTTTTTGCTATGGAAATAAGCCTTAAAAGAATATCTTTTTCGGGGAAACCCTTTCCCTCGCACTTTTTAAAAAAAGAGCAATCCTTGCAAACGTTATGTATTTCGCTTAAAATTTTATCCTCGTACACGAACGGATTCTGGGCGGAATCAATCGTTCTGAAAAGATCCGAAATTTCCTTATAAGTGCCCGAAATCTCATATAAACGCGTACCGAGATAGCTTTTCATTCTGTTTATTTCCGCCCTTGAAAGAGGAGCTTCGCTGTCGGAAAATAGTTTTTCGCGAAGCTTTTCATACAGTTTTTCGGGTACAAAAGCGGCGGCGAGCGCAGGCGCGCAAACCCAGACTGCAGACAGATACGTATAGTTTTCGTAAACTCTGAAAGCATAAGCGGAAAGAAATTCTACGCCGATAATCACACCCGTTAGAGCAATCGGCTTTGAACAGGCAAAAACTTCGGCAACAAAACCGAACAGGATAAACGGGAGCAAATAGGCGGCGTCCTTGGTTATAAGTGCGGCTGGAATACCGCAAATCACCCAGAAAAGGCAGCTTTCACGCCCCTTTGTAAGCACGCTTAAAAAGAAACACATCGCCACCGCGACGGCTTTATACGGATTTATCCCGAAATATTTTATAAAACCGTATGAGGAACAAACGAACAGCAAGCACAAACTTAAGCCCTCTATCGGTTCCATTGCGCAGAAACCCTTTATTTTAAAGCCCTTTGCATACGGAAAGAACGCGAGCGAAAACGCGCATATCGCCGCCGACGAAATTATTCTGAATAAAAATTCGCCTTCTTCCGCTAACAAAACGTACGGCGCGAGCGACGCGCAAAGCAACAACGGAGAGAAAAATCTGAAATACTTCTTTTTACCGAAAACCCCGTAAAACGCACATAAAAACCCGCCGGAACATAATCCGACGAGCATCTTTTCCGCAGACAGAAACGGAATAAAAGAGATTGAACAAATTAAAAAACAGCCGAACGGATTGTTGCCCGCGGCAAGCAAAGCGAAAAGCAGCGACAGCGCGAGCGGGCAGAACGGGAAAACGGCGTTGTTCAAAAAGATCATAATAGCCAGGTTAGCGACATAAACGGTAACGATTGCCGCGTCCAACGAACGGCGAATAGCATTCAGCATAGAATTTCTCCCGAAGGGTATTTTAAAACATAATACTCTATGCAAGAACACTTAATATAAAACGTTTTGTCGGCAAACGGCATTTTTTGTCGTTAGCAAAATCTGCTCTGCTGCCCCAGCCGAAAACGCTGCCCGAAGCGAAATAAAATCCGCTGCGGGCGTTCAGCTTTTAAAGCACCCGTCGGAAAAAATAATTTTATTTCCGTAGTACTCGGTTAAAAACTCCTCTTCCTCCGCGCGAACGGGAGAGAGAAGTTCCGCCTCGCCGGATCCCGAAAGCAAAATTTCGGTAAGAAGCTTTTCGTCGCCTGTATCATCGCCCGATAAAAACGCGCGGTTAAGTTTTTTATAATGGCAATCAAAAACCTTACCGTTCTGAACGTAAACGCGCTTGCTTTTCTTTTCCTCAAGAATAAACGCTATAAAATCCTTAAGCCTTTCGGGGTTGAACGTGCGTGGCAGATACATGGAAATATCCTGCCACTTCTTCTTTAACGCCTGAAGTCTGAAGTTAAAAAGCCCGTCCACCGGGAACTCGTCCTCCGAAGAAATACGTTGCTTAATATACTCCCTGTCCTCGTCTATATCCGCAGAAACCACAGCCGCAAGCAAAATTCTGCTTTCCGTATCCGTAAGCCCGTACGGCTTGCAGCGAGAGCGGAAGAAATCGCACTTATAGTTTACGGCAATCACGTCCGCAATTTTATCGGTAGCCTCCGCCTTGACTATCCCGTAGAAGCAATCGTCCGCAGAAATCTCTATAATGTTTCTGTCCGTCTGCTTGTACGCCTTTACGCTGCAAGGCAAACTGCAAAGAGACTCCGTAAGCCCTCCGTAAAGGTAAACCGCATTTTCCACATTTTCTCCGCCGTCTGAAATCAAAAGCACACTCATACCGATAGTGTATGCTTAATTAAGTCTAATTATTTCCTTTTTCTTTTAAAGAAAATTTTTAATTTTAAAAATACCCGTTTAACGCGTGAAAAAGGCGGCTTTTAAAAAAGTCGCCTTAAATTATATTTACAAACGGTGGCAAAAAATCCGTCGGAAGATTCACTACCTTTCAAATCTTTTAACCTTGCGTTTAATAAGTTCGGAAAGAGTTTGCGTGAACTGGCGCTTTCTGTAGCGAACCGTCCAGTTATTTATAGTTCCGGGTTCGTTTATACGGTATTCGTTGCCGAGCGATAACAAATCGTGCATAGGAACGATAGCCGCGTTTGCCCTCGAAGCGTAAACGATGTCGGCGAACGCCTCGCAAAGTGCGTATTTTCCGTTTACGTCCTTATAAATTTCAAGAAAATCAAGCGAGTTTTTTATAAACTTCTTAATTACCTCTCTATGCTCGCCGGAAGTGTTTTCGATAAGCGAAAGGGCGGTAGCGTTGTCGTGCGTGCCCGTGTAATATATACAGTTTTCGGGAACGTTCCACGGCAAATACGGGTTTTTAAAATCCCCATCAAAGGCAAAATCCAACACTTTCATGTTCGGGAAGCCGAGCTTTGCGATAAGCTCCCGCACGCCGTCGTCTATTAAACCTAAGTCCTCAACTATTACGTTCCCGCCGATGAAGTCCTTTAAAATTTCAAAGCCGAAAGCTTTAACCCATTCCCCGCCTATCGCGTTGGGTGCGCCGGCGTCCACGGACCAGAACCTGTCAAGCCCTCTGAAGTGATCTATTCTTACGAAGTCATATACGGATAACGCGCGTTTTACGCGGTTTTTCCACCATGCGAAGCCGTCTTTTTCATGCTCGGAATATCTGTAAACGGGGTTTCCCCAAAGTTGCCCTTCCTCACAGAAATAATCTGGCGGAACGCCTGCAATCTTCACGGGAACAAGGTCCTCGTTCACCTCGTAAAGCGAAGGATTAACCCAGACTTCCACGCTGTCCGAGGCAACGTACAACGGAAGGTCGCCTATTACGGAAATTCCGTTCTTTTTAGCATAGCTTTTAACGTCTTTCCACTGAGAAGCAAGCTCGTACTGCAAGAAAGCCCAGAAGCGGATTTCGTCTTTATTCGCGCGTTCAAAGTCCGCAAGCGCCTTTTCATCACGACGCTTCAGCATCGGCGGAAAACCCTGAAGAGAACAGTTAAAAGTGCCCTTTATCGCCATAAAAACGGCATAATTTTTATTTTCCTCGCTGCGCAGAAACCTGACGAACGACGGAGAATTAACGTCGAAACGGGTAAACGCTTTGCGCAGAATAGCATAACGCTTATTGTACAAACCACCGTAATCAATCTTGGGGGATTTATCTATCTGTGCTTCCACCTCGCGCTTGGTTAAAAGCCCTTTCCTAAACAAAATTTCAAGGTCTATAAAGTACGGGTTAAACGAATAATCGCACACCGTCTGATAGGGCGAATCGCCATAGCCCGTCTGCACGAGCGGCAAAATCTGCCAATACTTCTGTCCGCTTTTCTTAAGAAAATCAATAAACCGCATAGACGGCGCGCCGAAAGAACCTATACCGTACTTGCTCGGAAGCGCCGAAACAGGCATTAAAATTCCTGCTCCTCTTTTCATAAAATCACCTGTAATAAATGTAAAAATATTCCTTTGAACTTTACCGTTCGTAAAAAGTATAACATTATTGTTAAAAAAAGTCAATGCCGTCTTAAAAAAAATACGTGCGGGAACAATATAAATTCGCTCCCGCACGCCTAACCGCGTTTGTTTTAGTTTAATTGTCAGTCGTTTTCGCTTGCGAACTGGCTGTTGTATAGCGACGCGTAGAACCCGTTCTGCGCCATAAGCTCGTTGTGATTGCCTTGTTCTACAATGTTACCGTCCTTCATTACGAGGATTACGTCCGCGTTTTTAATGGTAGAAAGGCGGTGCGCTATAACGAAGCTCGTTCTGCCGGCGGTCAGTCTGTCCATGGCTTCCTGAATGAGTTCTTCGGTACGCGTATCGACGTTGGAAGTCGCCTCGTCAAGTATCATCATCGGCGAATTCTGTATCATAGCCCTTGCAATGGTTATAAGCTGTTTCTGCCCGCCAGATACGTTGCTGTCCTCTCCGAGAACAGTGTCGTACCCGTCGGGGAGCGCCTTTATGAAGTAATCGAGGTTGGCGGCTTTTGCCACGTCGTCGAGCATTTTTTCGGTAACGCCCTGCTTGGAGTAAACTATGTTTTCGCGTATGGTCCCTTCAAACAGCCAGGTATCCTGAAGAACCATGGAGAACATATCTCTGACCTCCTCGCGCTTCATATCTTTGACCGAAACGCCGTCTATAAGAATATCCCCGCTCGTGACCTCGTAGAAACGCATTATAAGATTGACCATGGTTGTCTTGCCCGCGCCGGTAGGTCCTACTATGGCGACCTTCATGCCGGGTTTTATTTTTGCCGAAAAGTCTTTAATTATAATCCTATCGGGGTCGTAACCGAAGCATACGTCCTTAAATTCAACCTCACCCCTGACCTTTTCTATGCGTTTGGGCTTATCGCTCTCGTCCTGCTGTTCCGGCTCGCTAAGAAGCGTAAACACTCTTTCGGAAGCCGCCGCCGTAGACTGAAGCATATTGAACGCCTGCCCCATCTGGTTTATCGGGTTCTGGAAAAGCCTTACGTATACGAAGAAAGCTACGATTATGCCCGCCATATTTACGGGGTCATTCTTATACAGAAGCGCACCTACCACGCATACGGCAACGTAACCCAAGTTAGAAACGAAACTCATAGCCGGCATCATAAGCCCGGAAAAGAACTGCGCCGTCCAGGTGTTTTTAAAAAACGCGGCGTTTACCTTGTCGAATTCCTGCTGTTTTTTGCCTTCCGCGTTAAAAATTTTGATTATGCTCTGGCCGGAGAAGTTTTCCTCTATCTGCCCGTTAAGCTCGCCGAGGCAACTCCTCTGCCTTACGAAGAAGGGCTGAGATTTCTTTATTACAATAAAGACTATAACCATGCTTATCGGCACGGTAAGAATTACGGTGAGCGCCATTTCCCATTTGGTAATAAACATGGCTATCAACACACCGAAGAACAAAACGAGCGATTGGAGAAGCGAAACCACGGATTGTTCAAGCGTTTCGGCTATCGTATCGATGTCGTTGGTTACTACGGAAAGCGTATCGCCGTAGGGCTTTTTGTCAAAGTATGCAAGCGGAATTTTGTTTATCTTGACGCTTATGCTCGTTCTCATCTTTTTGGAGGATTTATGCGTAACTCCCATCATAATGAAAGACTGTATGGCGTTAAGCGAAACGTTAGCGACGTATAAACAAATAAGCACCACGCCCGTCTTTGCAAGGGCGCTCATATCGATCTTCGTTCCGTTCGCCGCGACGTTTATCTGGTTTGTAAAATCCTGAAGAAAAGTCGGCGCAACGATATTGCAAACGCTTGCGCACGCCGCAAGGAAAAACGCAAGGAGAAGCGTGGGGTACCAAGGCTTCATGAAACCTATAAGGTTTTTCATCGCCAAGCCGAAGTTGTTCGCTTTAGATCTCGTATCGGGACCGAATTTGCCGTTCGAGGGCGCGTTATGTTTTGCGGCTCTGCTCATAATCCAAGCTCCTCCTTTGTAAGTTGCGAAAGGGCAATTTCTCTGTACTCGTCGCAAGTATTGAGAAGTTCCGAATGCTTTCCGTCGCCTATGATTTTACCCTTTGAGAGGACGAGGATTCTGTCCGCGTCCATAATCGTGCCTATGCGCTGCGCCACGATAACTTTCGTTGTTTCCGCAGTGCTCTTTTTAAGATTTTCTCGAACTTGTCTGTCCGTCTTGTAGTCAAGTGCGGAAAAGCTGTCGTCGAATATCAATATTTTCGGATTGACGTTGACCGCGCGCGCGATCGAAAGCCTTTGCTTCTGCCCGCCGGAAACGTTTTTACCGCCCTGTGATATAGCCGAGGAATAACCGTCCTCTTTTTCCTCTATGAACCCGTCCGCGCACGCGATCTGTGCGGAACGCTGTATGGAATCCTTATCGTTGTTTCCGCCGAACGCAATATTTTCGGCGATGGTGCCGCTGAACAAAACCCCTTTCTGCGGAACGTAACCTATTTCGGAATGAAGCTCCGTCTGAGACATATCCTTTACGTTTACGCCCGAAACCAGAACGTTGCCCTCGGTTGCGTCAAACAGCCTCGGTATAAGATTGATAAGCGTGGATTTTCCGCTGCCCGTCGCGCCGATTATCGCAAGCGTCTGCCCCTTTTCAACCGAGAAATTTATGTTTTCAAGCACGTAGCCGTCTGCACCGGGATACTTGAAAGAAACGTTCTCAAAAACGATTTGCCCCTCTTTTTCGCGCATTATCGGCATAGTTTGCTCTTTATCGAGTATTGTAAGCGGGGTAGCTAAAACCTCGTTTATTCTCTTTGCGGAAACCTCCGCCCTCGGCAGCATCGCAAACAGCATCGTAAGCATCATAAAGGACATAAGCACCTGCATCGCAAGGTTTACGAAAGACATTAAATCGGCAAGACCGAACGTGCCGGAAGAGGTGTTTATAAGTTCCGCGCCGTACCAGTAGATAGTAAGCGTTATGCCGTTGAAAACAAGCATCATCAAAGGGCCCATAATCCCGGACCATCTGCTTGCGAAAAGGTTTACTTTCATAAGCCTGTCGTTAACCTTTTCGAATTTATCTTCCTGGTAACTTTCGGCATTATACGCCCTCACCACGCGAAGCCCGGTAAGGTTTTCCCTCATGACCGAATTCATTTTATCGGTAAGTTTCTGCATTTCGCCGAACCTCGGGAATACTATAAGGAATATTCCGCCGAGAGCCGCAACCATAAACAAAATCCACGCGCCCGCAACGATGGTGAGCGGGACGGACGTGCCCTGTATCTTTATAATCGCCCAAACGGCGGTTATCGGCGCGGAAACGGCTATTCTTAAAAACATAAGTACGGCGTTCTGCACGCGTTGAATATCGTTCGTACACCTTGTAATAAGTCCTGCGGTGGAAAACTTATCTATCTCCGCAGCGGAAAAACTCTGAACCGTACGGTAGAATTGATCGCGAAGCCTGTACGCGAGCATCGAGGAAATGTACGCAGCTATAAGCCCTACCGTCAACGTGCAAGCCGCGCTGCCGAGAGCAAATAAAAGCATAGTTCCGCCGACGCGAAGTATGGAAGCGGTTGTGGAATTCAAATTCTGCATTTCTTCCATAATGTTTTTTGTGTATACCGCAAGCTGTATATCAAAGAACACCTGCGCCACAACGAACACCACAAGAACCAGAACGAGCAACCATTCCTTTAATTTCAGTTGCTTTAACAGTTTAAACATTCGACCTCCTGTTATATTGTGAAAAATTTTTTGCGTTTTAATGTGAGAAACAGGGCACTTTTTATTTCTGTACACCCTTGTTCTCCGTTTCGGCGGCACGTTCTTTATACTTATCTATTTCCACCAGATACGAAGAATAAATCTTCTCCCTTATCTCCGAATATTTCGACAGCTCTTCGTCGCTGAGGCAGTTTATAACCCCGAACATGAACTCGCATATCGTCTTTCTGTTATACAAAAAATACTCTATGCCTTTATCCGTGATATGCACGAACGTGTTCCGTCTGTCCTGCTCGTCAACTTCCCTGTAAACCTTGCCGTCCTTTTCGAGGACTTTCAGCAGCCTAGAAATATTGGGCGAAGTCGTAAACAAACTTTTTGCGATTTCCGAAACCCTTACGCCCTTATCTCCCCCCTTTCTCACGCAGGAGAGAATTTCCATTTCGAACGGCGGAGAAAGTTCGAGCAAAGAGAAAACGTTAAGCCTTCTCGTCTTGACTTCCAGGTTCATTATATTCATTATCAGTTCTCTTCTGTCCATAAATTCATCCTTATATTTCCGCGTTGAAACATTTAGTTAACAAAGTTAAATATTTCATTGATGAAATATTATCACTAACAGAAAAATTTGTCAAACGAAAGAAGGCGTTTTCGTCAAAAAATATTATTTTTTGTACGGCAAAAGCGGAAAAGTCCTGCCGTTTAGTTTACATTTGTTTGAAATTATTGTATTATATACGTATATATTTATAAGCTGGAACGAATACGTTTTTTCGGTTTTATGCGAAAAACCGCAGTTTCGGCATCACAGGGAGAAATTAACATGGGTTTAATCAGTTACATTCTTGGTAGCGACGGAAGAAGAAACCTTAAAAAGATTTCGGCGATGGCTGAAAAAGTAGAAGCACTTGCGCCGAAGTATCAGGCAATGACGGACGCGGAGCTTCAGGCGATGCCGCCCGCCCTGAAGGAAAGACTTAACAACGGCGAAACGCTCGACGATATTCTGTACGACGCCTTTGCAACAGCAAGAGAAGCTGCAGCGCGCGTACTCAATATGCGCCACTATAAGGTACAGATAATCGGCGGTATCTGCTTGCATCAAGGCAGAGTTGCCGAAATGAAAACGGGCGAAGGCAAAACACTTGTAGCGGTCCTTCCCGCTTACCTGAACGCTCTCGGCGGAAAGGGCGTGCACATTGTAACGGTCAACGATTACCTCGCTCGTCGTGACGCGGATTGGATGGGCAAAATACACCGTTTCCTCGGTCTTACCGTAGGCGTGGTCGTTCACGGAATGACGGACGACGAAAAGCGCGAAGCTTATAACTGCGATATAACTTACGGTACGAATAACGAGTTCGGCTTTGATTATCTTCGCGACAATCTTAAAGTAAACATCAAAGACATGATGCAAAGAGAACTTAACTTTGCGATCGTGGACGAAGTGGACTCCATTTTGATAGACGAGGCGAGAACCCCTCTTATCATCTCGGGCAGAGGCAATAAGTCGTCCGAGCTTTATTTCTCCGCGAACAGATTCGTAAAAACGCTCGTTCCGGAAGAAGATTTCAATTACGACATCAAGGAAAAAAGCGTTTCCATAACCGAGCAAGGCGCGGCTAAGGCGGAAAAATTCTTCGGCATAGAAAACCTTACGGATATTGCGAACGCCGACCTCAACCACCATATTCAGCAGGCGTTGAAGGCTCACCACATCTTCAAGAGAGATAACGATTACATCGTACAGAACGGCGAAATAATCATAGTAGACGAGTTCACCGGACGTCTTATGATAGGCAGAAGGTATTCCGAAGGTCTGCACCAGGCAATCGAAGCAAAGGAAAACGTGGTTATCCGCAACGAAAACAAAACTTACGCTACGATTACTTTCCAGAACTACTTCAGGCTTTACAAGAAGCTCTCCGGTATGACCGGTACCGCCAAGACGGAAGAAGAAGAATTCCGTACCATCTACGGGCTTGACGTTCTCGAAATTCCCACCAACAAACCCGTTATAAGAAAGGATCAGCCGGACGTTATTTATTCCACCGAACAAGGCAAAGAAAACGCCGTTGTCGAAGATATCGTTCGCCGTCACGAACTCGGTCAGCCTATCCTCGTAGGTACGGTAACCGTAGAAAAGTCGGAAGAACTTTCCAAAAAGCTCATAAAACGCAGAATTAAGCACAATATCTTAAACGCTAAAAACCATAAGCGCGAAGCGGAAATAATCGCTCAGGCAGGTAAAAAAGGCGCCGTCACCATCGCCACCAACATGGCAGGTCGTGGTACTGATATACTGCTCGGCGGTAACCCCGAATACCTCGCTAAACAAGACCTCAGAAACCGCGGCGTTTCGGAGGACGTTATAGAAATGGCAACCTCCTTCGTTCAGGACGTTTCGGACGAGGTAAAGGAAATAAGAAAGCTTTATCAGGAGCTTCTCGAAGAACACAAACAGGTTACCGACGCCGAAAAGCAAGAGGTTATCGCTCTCGGCGGCTTATATATAATAGGTACCGAAAGACACGAATCCAGACGTATCGATAACCAGCTCCGCGGACGTAGCGGACGTCAGGGCGACCCCGGCGAATCCCTCTTCTACGTTTCTCTCGAGGACGACCTCGTAAAGCGTTTCGGCGGAGAAAAACTTCAATCGCTCTATAACTTCTTTAAGATAGACGAAAATACTCCCCTTCAGGCAAAGAGCCTTGCCCGTTCTATCGAAAACGCTCAGCGCACTATCGAAGGCAAGAACTTCGGTATAAGAAAGCGCGTCATCGAATACGACGACGTTATGAACGCTCAGCGTCAGGTTATCTACGACGAAAGAATGAAAGTGCTCCGCGGGGAGAACATACACGACGAAATTCTTCGCCTTATCCCCGATTTCGTTATAGAAGTTATCAACGACTCCATAGACGCAACTAAGAGCTTCCCCGCGTGGGACCTTGAAAAGCTCAACAGGAATCTCGAGATTTACTGCCTCGAAGAAGGCAGCGACTTCGTTACCGAAGAAGAAGCTAAAAACTGGGACTACGAAACCCTCGAAAGCAAAATTCTGGAAGAAGTTATCCGCCAGTACGAAGCTAAAATTTCCGAGTGCGCGGAACTTGGCGTTGACTTTAACGAAATAGAAAGAGTCGTTCTCCTCAAAAACGTTGACAACAAGTGGATTGACCACATCGACGCTATGGACCAGCTCAGGAGAGGCATCTCCCTCCGCTCCTACGCTCAGGAAAACCCCATCAACGCTTACAAGAAAGAAGGCATGGAAATGTTCGACGAAATGATTTACAACATTCGTCACGATACGCTTCGCGTTCTTCTTAAGATAAAGGTAAACGTAGAACAAAAGCAGAACCTTGAAAAGGAAACCGAACGCAAACAGGTTGCCAACGATATGGTTACCGTAGGCGGAAGCGACGTTCGCCAACCCGTAGTTAAAAAGCAAGAGGTCGGCAGAAACGATCCCTGTCCCTGCGGCAGCGGCAAAAAGTATAAAAACTGTTGCGGCAAAAACGAGTAAAACCTTTTTAAGCAATTGCCGCCGGGCAAAACCTGCGCGGACAATTATTTAAAACACATATAAAAATGTCAGCATCGGGTATGCCGACATTTTTTCTTTTATATAAAATTATATAATGAAAAAAACTGAAAGAAAAACTTTCGGATAATTGCAACAAAAACCGATTTTCATGTGTTTAATGATACGTAAACGGGATTTGTAAAATATATAAAGAATAGAACCGTCTGCCGATGACAAAAGGAACGGATAATGAACAAACGAGAAATAGATATTGCTCTTAAAAAAATCTCTCAGGGCGATAACGCTGCCTTCGAGCGATTATATACGGAAACAAAGAGCGGAGTTTACTCCTTTCTTTTTTCATATTTCGACAACGCCGCCGATTGCGAGGATGCCATGCAAACCACCTACCTGAAGATAAAACAAAATATCGGTCGGTACCAAGCGGGAAGCAACGGGCTTGCATGGATATTGCAGATTGCAAAAAATACGGCATTGAACGAAATACGGGCAAAGGCGAATTACAAAAAACAACTATCGGCTTCGACAATAACGGAAACTCCCTGCTGCGACAATTACGAAACGAAAAACGCCCTGATAACGACGATGAAACGCGTGCTTGACGAAGAAGAACAGCGGATTATTATTCTTCACGTAATATGGGGCTACAAACACAAAGAGATTGCGGAAATAATAAACAGCCCGGTCGGAACGGTTACATCCAAATATAAACGAGCGGCAGACAAACTGAAAACCGCGTGGAAGGAGGAAGAGCAATGAAATCCTGGAAAAATCAACTAAAAAAAGAATTCGATATGGCAGCCCCCAAGCTTAAAGACGAAGTCAGGAACGCTCCGATTGTCGTAACCCGTCAGGAAACGGAAAGCACGGCTACCAAAAACGACAGGTCTCTTTTCAGACGCAGAACCTTAACGGGCACGGCTTTTGCGGCGTTTGCGCTTGTACTTGTTTTTGCTTTTATCGGCGTTTTCAAGCTTTTGACTCCTGCGGTCACCCCCGAACCGACAAGCTATGTGTTTGCGCTTGAAATCAACCCCGCGGTTGCTTTCGTTACGGATAAAGACGGCGTTGTAAAAAGCGTAAACGCACTGAACGACGACGCGGACGTAGTACTTTCCGACGAAGCCACTTTGAACGGCATAAAAAACAAGCCGCTATCCGAAGCGTTAGTCGCTTATACGGACTGCGCCGTAAAACTGGGCTACCTCGACATAACGGCAACGAGCAACGCCGTTCGCCTTTCGGGCAGTAAAGACGCAGACGAAAACCTCACATCAAACGCGTCGGAAAGCCTTAAAAACTACTTTAAGGAAAAAGGAATTTACGCGGTCGTTGTGGAAAGCCTGCTCGACGTAAAAGACTTTAGCGAAAGACTCGGCGTAAACGAAACCGACGACCTTGCGGAATTGACCGATTCGCTCGGCAAACTTCCCGAATATTACGGCGAACGCATGTCCCCCGACGCAGGCGCGGAAGAATTGCAAAATCTTTATAAAAAGTACGTAGTAGGCATGCAAACGCTCGAACTCGTACGCAGCGAGTTGCTTGAAAACATTAACGCCGTTATAATCAACGCGCAGAAACTTTATCAACTCAACCAGCTTAATCTTAAAATAATACACAACAAAGAAAACCCGTACTACCCGATACCTATGGATTACTGGAGGCTTAAAAAAATTCCGGATTTAACATACACCGAAGAGTTCGCCAAGCTTATGGAAGAAACGGAAACCCTGCTTGACGAATACAAAAACAAGTTCGGAAAAAACATCGGGAGTCTGGACGAACTGAAAGACGCAGTAGACGTTTACTCATCGCTTTCAGGCGTAAATTTTGAAGAGGTTTTCCACTCTCTTACTTTAGAGGATTTTCAGACTTCGGCGAAAAAATATGTAGGGATGCTCAGAAACGTCGGTTGCGACGTGACCGCGCTCGAACCACTGCTGAACGCGCCGACTACGGCACAGGAATACATCGCCCAGTTTCAGACGCTTTTAGGCAGCCTCTTTCAATCGAGAACGGAGCGCTTTAAAGACGTTTACGAACAGACGAGAGATGCGATTATCGAAGAAGATTACGAAAGTTTCGTAAACGGAATAATCGAAGAATACGGTTCGCTTGAAAATTTCTGGAACAAAAAATAAAAAATTTTTATCGGAATGCAATAAAAAGGCATTCGGCGGTGTTTAATAATCGAAAAAATAAAACAGATAAGGATTACTCCTTATCCCGAAACGGAGGTTTTATATTAAAAAGAAATTTTTATCAATTTTATTATCCGCTATGGTAGTATGTTCAGCATTCGCTTTCGGCGCGTGCGACAATAACAACACCGACCCCGCGGATAAAGCGGAAAACCAAGCTTACGTAAGCCTTGACATCAACCCCGCAATCGAACTGATTGTAGACAAAGACAACAACGTTGTAAGCGTACGCGGCGAGAACGAGGACGGACAAGTTCTCTTGTACGAAGAAACGGGCATCGAGGGCGAAAAAATCGACGCGGCGATTCAAAAGATTACCGACCTTGCCGTACAATACGGATACCTTGACGAAAACAACAAGGTCGTCGACACCATCGTTTCGTCCGGCAACGACGAGTTTGCTGCAGAAATTTTAAGCAAAGTAAATACATCGGTTACAGCTACGGCGGAAAACCTCGGGTTGAGCGTTACTACGGACGGCGAGGGAGCATATTCCCTTCTTCGTAAAATGGACGAAGTGAAAAAACAGTTCCCGAACAACAAAGCAATTCAGAATATGTCCGTATCCAAATTCAAACTTGCTCTTTCCGTTTCCGAAACCGGCGATATATCTATTGACGCCGCGGTTGCTATGGACGACGCAGAACTTATCAAAATGCTCAAAGAAGCAAGCTCGAAAATAGAAGATTTCGCTACCGCAACCTATATAGAAGCAAAAACAAAGGCTCTTGCAGTTTACGATCAGGCGACCGCCCTTGCAGGTTACAGCGTTTACACGCAGTACTATATGGAAAAATTATTCTCCCACCCGTTAACGGCTTATTACGGCGGAATGTATCAGATGTACGCATCTGCGGCAAAGGGCTTTGACATTATCTGCGACGTTGCCGAATTGACCGCAAACATAAGCACCTATCCGCTTAACGAGGAACAGGTAACAGCCGTCGTTACCGCACTCGGTATGGAATCCGCCGACGCGCTTAAAAATTCCGACGGCGAAATCACCATAGAAAGCGTGGAAGCTTATGCGGATAAACTCTTCAAAAACACGCCTGCTTCCGAAACTCTCGGACAGACCAAGGCTGCGCTTACAGAGGCACTCTCTCAGGCGGAAACCGTTCTTAAAGAGAAGCTAAACGAAATGGCTGAAGAATACAAACCGCAAATCGAAGCGGCTCTTCAAAGCGCACGTCAGATAATAGCTTCCGTAGACCAAATGCTGAGCGCTATGCCCGAAAGCATAAAAACCATACTCGATACGGCGACTGCGGATCTGAAAGAAATTCTCGACCAGATAGACGCTATGTTGAACGGCGAAAAGACAGAGCTTGACGAGTTAAGAGAAAAAACAAATCGCCTTGAAGCAAAAGCCGACGATTATCTTAACAAAATCAAAGCGGATTTATCCGAAGAAGAATGGGCTGAACTCCAAGCGAGAGAAGCTGCGGCTATCGCAAAAATGAGCGAACAAAAAGCAACCCTCGACAAAGCTTTGGACGACGCGGCAAAAGCTGCAAAAGATTACCTTGCGGGTCTTAAAGAAGCGCGCAAAGCAAATAATTAATTGAAGCACATACTCTTTCCATATATATTATACCCGAAGAGGCTCGCGGAAACTTCCGCGAGCCTCTTCTCTTTGTTTTTTATATATAAAAGTCCCCTTTTTCGCGTAAAATCGACCGAAAATCGATTGCAATTCATCTACACTTCTTCCTCTCCCGCGGTGGAAATAAACCCCGTAACGGAGATGCTTTCATTCTCGTTCGCTTCGGAAATTTCTATGTTTTTCAAACTTCTCGCTATAGCCCTCGTGCGTACGCCGATGAGCTTATCGAGGTCATTATTCGCCATATTAAGGCGGTTTTGTATCTGCGCGAGAATGTCGTTAAACTTGCCGAACTCCGTTTTTACCGAGCTTAAAACCCGCCATACCTCGTTGGTTTTCTTCTGAATGGCAAGCGTCTGGAATCCCATCTGCAAGCTGTTGAGAAGCGCAGCCATGGTCGTTGGCCCCGCAACCGTAACCGAATATTTAGTCTGCAACTCCTCCACAAGTCCAAGCTTGACGACCTCTGCATACAGCCCCTCTACGGGCAGAAACATAACCGCAAAGTTCGTAGTGTGTGGCGGGCAAATGTACTTTTCCTTTATATCCTTAGCCATTCCCTTGACACGCTGAACAAGCTCTCTCTTTTTCAACTCGAACAGCGCGAAATCGTTTTCGTTGTAAGCCGAAACCATATCGTTGTAAACGGTAAACGGGAATTTGGAATCCACGGGAAGAAGCACTTCGCCGTCTCCGCCGCCCGGCATTTTTATGGCAAACTCCACGGGATCTCTGCCCGCCTTGTTCGTGACCACGTTTTTGAGATATTGCTCGGGCGAAAGTATCTGTTCTATAATCGCGCCGAGCTGAATCTCCCCGAATATACCCGTCGTTTTCACGTTGGAAAGAACTTTTGTGAGATTTACCACGTCTTTGGAAATATTCTGCATTTCGCCGACGGTTTTGCCCACTTTTTCAAGCTCTTCGCTTAAAAATTTAAACGACTCTTTAAAGCGCTCGTTAAGCGTTTCAGTGAGTTTTTCGTCAACCGTGCGCTTTATCTCGTTAAGTTTCTTTTCGTTGCTTTCCTGCATGGAGGAAAGATTCCTTTCGAGCGCAAGCCTTATATTTTCAAGCTTTTCGGCTTGGCTTCTTTCCATGGCTTCGAGCCTTTCGGAAACCTGCCTATCCCTCTTTTCAAGCCTCTCGCCCATACTCTCGAGCCTTATCCTCACGTTCTCGTTAGACTTTTCGTTGGAGCTTTCAAGAACTGAAGAAATAAGCTTTACGTTATAGGCAAAGGATTCGGTTATATCCCGCTTGTCCTTCGGGTCGAGCGGAAGCCCCTGAATGTCCTTCATATCCACCTTGACCGAAGCTTTATTTTTATTGATGCAAATAAGGTTTATAACGGCTAAAATCAAAAGCAAAGCCAAAAGAATTACAGAAACGTATTCCACAGCGTATCCTCCCGAGTTTTTTTCAGAAACATTCTACAACATTTTTTAAGAAAAATCAAGGAGCTGCGGATATTCGTTCCAACAAGAAAAGTCCTCTATAAATATTTGACAAATTACTCTTAAAAGTATATCATATATAATTAGAAGAATGCGGCATAAGCTGCGTTGAAACGAAAAAATCCGCTTTGTTTTTTGCGGATTGCAGGAGAAAAAAATGTCTGAATTGATGGGCAATTTAAAAAGAACGGATATGTGCGGCGGCTTCCGCATAGGCGACGCGGGCAGAGAAGTTACCGTAATGGGTTGGGTTCAGAAGAAGAGAAACCTCGGCAGTCTTATTTTTGCCGACCTCAGGGACAGAACCGGACTCGTTCAGATAGTCTTTGACGAAAACGAGCACAACGGAACTTTCGAAAAAGCAGAAGGCTTGAAATCCGAATACGTCATCGCCGTTAAAGGCAAAGTAAGGGAACGTTCGAGCAAAACCACGAAAATCCCCACCGGAGACGTGGAAATACTCGCAAGCGAACTTAAAATTTTAAACGAAGCCGAAACCACACCGTTTGAAATAACCGAAGAAAGCAACGTAAACGAAATGCTTCGTTTGAAATACAGATACCTCGATTTGCGCCGCGGAGAGCTTCAGAAGATTTTCGCCACCCGTTTCGAGGTTACGAGAGCCACGAGAGAATATCTCGACAACCACGGCTTTATGGAAGTGGAAACGCCTATGCTCGGCAAGTCCTCGCCAGAAGGGGCAAGAGAATACCTCGTTCCTTCCCGCGTTCACCCCGGTTGTTTCTATGCCCTTCCCCAATCCCCTCAGCTCTACAAACAGCTGCTTATGATTGCGGGTTTTGACAGATATTATCAGATTACGAAGTGCTTCCGCGACGAAGACCTGCGCGCTAACCGTCAGCCGGAATTTACCCAGATAGACCTTGAAATGTCCTTCGTAGAGAAAATAGAAGACGTTTTATACCCCGTCGAAGGTCTTATCAAAAACATATTCAAACGCGGTATAGGTATGGATTTGGGCGAAGAACACTTCCGCACCATGACCTATAAAGAAGCTATGACAAGATACGGTTCCGACAAGCCTGACACCCGTTTCGGACTTGAAATAATCGACGTTTCGGACGTTGCCGCTAAATGCGACTTCAAAGTCTTTGCGGACGCTCTCGCCATCAAAGGCATTATTAAGGGCAGCGTAAGGGCAATCAACGCAAAGGGCTTCGCTTCCAAGCTTTCCAGAAAAGATATAGACGCTTTGGGCGAATACGTTAAAACGCTCGGAGCGAAAGGTCTTGCATGGTTAAGCTACCCCGAAGGCGGCGAAATTAAAGGCTCCTTCCTCAAATTCTTAACGCCGGAAAATATAGCGGAACTTTCCGCAGCGACCGACTTTAAACCCGGCGACGTGCTTTTCTTTGCTGCGGATAAGGATTACGTTGTATTCAACGCGCTCGGCGGGCTAAGGCTTTACCTCGGCGACAAGTACAACCTTTACGATAAAAATTCATACGATATTCTGTGGATAACGGAGTTCCCGATGTTCGAGTACAGCGAGGAAGAAGAACGCTTCGTTGCGGTTCACCACCCCTTCACCGCTCCGCTTGATGAGGACCTCGATCTTTGCGAAACCGACCCGATGAATGCAAGAGCGAAAGCTTACGACATAGTTATCAACGGTCAGGAAGCCGGCGGCGGTACGATAAGAATTCACAGCCGCGAGGTTCAGGAGAGAATGTTCAAAATTCTCGGCTTCAGCGAGGACGATATCAAAGAACGTTTCGGCTTCTTCGTAGACGCGTTCAGATACGGCGCTCCCCCGCACGGCGGACTTGCACTCGGACTTGACCGTTTCGTAATGCTTCTCACAAAGACGGATAACATCAAAGACGTTATCGCCTTCCCGAAGGTTCAGACCGCGTCCTGCGTAATGACGGATGCCCCCTCCCTGGTTACCGATAAGCAGTTAAAAGAATTATCCCTCTGTATGGCTACGGAAGAAAAGAAATAACTTAAAAAACAAAACGGGCGGTACTGTAAAATTACAGTGCCGCCTTTAAAATTTACTCAAAAACTTCATTCTTTAGCAACGACTGTACTTCCTTTAAAAAAATATATCCAATGTATAAAAATTCATTGACATTTACAAAGATATGTACTATAATATTAGGGCTGATCAGGGAAAGTACTTTAACAGACCCGAACATATGCACCATTAGCTCAACTGGATAGAGCGTCGGTCTACGGAACCGAAGGCTAGGGATTCGAACTCCTTATGGTGCGCCAGAAACAGTCCGAAAACATGCGTTTTGGGCTGTTTTTTTGTTTCGTATCTATTTTATAACTTTTTAGTTCGTCTAATAAAATCGAAAATTCCAGTGCAGGAACGACGGGTTATTTTCCTTGTTGTCCACTACTATTTTACTTTTCTACGGATTCAAATTAAGCCCTTATTTTGCCGAGTATTCGTCGCACGCCGCTGCGAAATCGCTTTCGCTGAATTTTCGGATATGCTCCTGATAGTCGTGGGTATCGTAAGAACCGGAAATCATTGAAATCATACCGACGGATATATTCGAGCAATGATTGGCGATGCGCTTGTAATTCATCAAGAGTTCATTCAGATACAGCCCCGCTTCAAACGAACACGAACCGTTTTGCAACCGTTGAATATGATTTACTTTGATTTTGTTACATAACGCGTCTATGGTTTGTTCCAAAGCCTCCACGCGAGCGGCGAGGGTAATATCGTTGTTCGTATATCCGTCAAACGAAAGACTTATAATTTCCTCGACCGCACGCTGCAAAATTTGCAATTCCGACTGCGCTTTGTCGGAAAGATTCATATTTTTCGCGTTCCTCTCTTTTGCGAGTTGCGAGAGATTGACCGCATGATCTGACAGCCTTTCGACGTCTGAAATAGTATGCAGATATTTACTGATTTCCGCATTCTGTCCCCGATTAAGTTCTCGGCGCGTGATTTTTAACATATACGAATTCAGTTTATCTTCATAAACGTCCACGGTTTTTTCGGTTTCCTGTATTTCGCTATATTTATCCGAATTAAAGTCATACTGCAACGCGATTGCCAACCGAAGATTGCGGCGGGACATATCAAGCATATCCTCTACGACGATACGGCATTGCTCGATTGCCAAAGACGGGTGGTCAACCAAACGATCTTCCAGAAGATTAAGTTTTTGCATTTTCGTATCGGTTGTTTTTTTCTCCGGAACAAGCCGTTCAAGAAGTCGTTCTATCAGATGAAGTATAGGCAACAACAGCAACACGGTTACTAAACGGAACAGGGTATTGAGTAGCGCGATATCAACCGATGACATTACCTTTGCCATAAACGGGAATTTAATAAATGCGTTCAGACAATAAAAAGGAACGACAACGAGTATTGCGCCTATAATACTGCCCAGCAGGTAAAACAGAGACGCCTGTTTTCCTTTTGCCGATGCGCCGGTTGCCGCCAGAAGAACGGGAACAGCCGCGCCGATAGAAATACCTATTATCAACGGAAAAACTACGTCAAAACTTATATTTCCCGCCATAGCAAGCGCCTGAAGGATACCGACTGCGGCAGACGCGCTTTGCAAAACGGCAGTGAAAAGAGCGCCCGCGACGATTCCCCAAATCGGGTTTGAAAAACTCGTCAGTATCTGAATAAAATTCTCGTTTTCTTGCAACGGTTTCACCTCCGCGCTCATTGTTGACATTCCGACCATAAGTACGGCAAAGCCGAGAAAGACGTATCCGAGATGGCGACGCGTCTGCTTTTTTGAAATCATTATCAGAAGAATTCCGATAAGCGCCGCTATCGCCGTAAGCACTTCGGTAGAAAAAATTTCCAGCCAACCCGTAGAACTGCCGATTCCGGACAAACATAAAACCCAGCCTGTCGCACTTGTTCCGAGAATTGCGCCGAGAATTACGCTGATTGCCTGTTTCAGCGACATAACGCCAGCGTTCACGAAGCCGATCACCATAACGGACGTAGCGGACGACGATTGTATTACAGCCGTTACACCCGCGCCGAAAAGAACGCCTTTGAAAGAACTACCCGTCAATCGGTAAAGAATAATTTCCAGTTTACTGCCCGCAACCTGTTTAAGGTTGTCTCCCATCATCGACATTCCGAAAAGGAACAGGGCGATTCCGCTTAGCAGTTGAGCGATATTACTCAGCGTCATAGGCTCGTCTCCTTCAGGTAAAGCGCTTGCTGTTGTCGGCTTTCCGCCGTTCCGATCCCAAGTTCCCGCGACAGATAATTTTTCACAGAACCGTAGAGAGTTTCTATCCATAGGAGCGCATTATCGAATCGTTCTGCCGACGGTGCGGCGAAATCTCTTGCAAACTGCGCCTGTTCTGGCGTAATCATGCGCAAAAAAGCAAGCGCGGATATCAATCGCTGTTGTCGCTTTTCCTGCGCAGGCGTAATCAGATAATCCTCGCGGATAGTTTCCATAGGAATATCCAAAGCCGACAAAATCAACATTGTCGCTATTCCCGTGCGATCCCGTCAATGAGAACAAAAATATATCGTTGCACCGCTTTCTCTCGCCAGTAATTCTCCGAACAAAAAACGAAATGCGGTAATTGCGTGCTTATCGGTAATAATATCGACGTATACGCGAGCCATAAATTCTTTTTCGGATAATCCAGCGTTCATAATTTCTTTTATTTTTTCGGCTGTGGAATTTTCGTCTTCCGTTATGCCGAGCATAGCGTTTTGTAATACGGGAATGTGCAAAGTTTTTATTCCTTCTATTTCCGGAGGCGGACACCGTTTTCTTTCGCCGTCCGTGCGCAGGTCAATTAAACATTGCACGCCGTATTTATCCTTTAGTATCCGAGCCGAACGGCTGTTTATATGAGTAATTGCTCCGCTGCGGATAAGGCGACCTGCGGGAATAACTCTTCCGTCTTTTGAGCGCAATCCTGCTAAATCCCGCGTGTTGTTGTTTCCGTAAAAACGAAGCCATTGAGTGTTTGTCTTCTCCATTGTTATAGAACACCTCTCATTTTTGAAAAAGCGCGGAATTTGTCTTCCGCGCTTTTCTTCTTCATTTCAGCCGTCAGGACATATACTCGCCGTTATAACTTACAAGCGTAGCAGCCGTTACGCCGTTTATGTTTTGTAAATTATTCAAAAATGCGGCTTCCGTTCCGTCAAGGTTGATTTCGACGGTCAGTTCGATGCCTCCTTTGCCTACGGTTTTAGATTTGATAACGTACTTCTTAACGCAGGTGTTCAGAACAGCGAGCGCCTCCGTTTCCGCATTGTCATTCTCACATTGAACTACAAGAATATACGGAACGGTGTTTCTTTTCTGACGAGTAAAGAGATAGAAAATCAATCCGAGAATAAGCGAGCCGAACACGGCAAGAGGTATCATTCCCGCGCCGAGCATTATTCCGACGACTATCGACCAGAACAAAAACGCTATGTCGAGCGGCTCTTTGATTGCCGTTCTGAAACGAACGATGGATAACGCGCCGACCATACCGAGCGATTATACTACGTTTGACGTTACCGTCATAATAGCAAGGTCGGTTATCATTGCAAGAGCAAGCAACGTCAAGCCGAAACTGCGCGAATACATTACGCCGCGATAGGTTATCTTGTATATTTCGAAAATAAAAAGTCCTATAGCAAAGGCGAGAGCGAGAGAAATCACCATATCGGTGAAAGAAAACGAAGCGACCTGTTCAAGGAAACTGGATTTGAAAATATCGTTGAATGTCATAATAATTACTCCTTATTTGAATTAAAAATTTGTAAGTCTGCAAGCCGCATATTTCGAGAATGACGACGTGCGACGGTTATCGAGTTGAACCGCATCGCGTATAATCGACGGGCAAAACGCATCGTATTTGACTTCGAGAATAATCGGTGGCGAATATCGGCGGGAACGGTTACGAACGGCTCAAACATCTGCGTTGTCGAAAGTCCGCTGCGAACTTCGTCGTCGATCGTTACGCGAACGTTGCCCGGTTTGTAAACAAAGGCGCGGCGAGTGTAGTCCACTACCACCCGCGGGCGTAAAAGCTCATATTGCATTTTTGCAAATAACTCTTCGCATAACGGTTTTCCCGTCTGCATCAGCCATTCATAATCGCCGTCGATCAGTCTTTGACACTGTTCCTGTGTGATACGCGCGCTTTTTTTGCCGCAAAGAGTGTTATATTTGCTCTTTTTTTCAAGCACTATAACTCGGATCGTTGTTGTAATAACGAATACGGAATTTCTCGCGCACCTCGCATCCGTTCAGACGTTCGGAAAGCGCTTTGTCGTACACATTGTCGAAATAAAGACTTCGTATGTAATAGGGTTCTGCGCCATAATGCGGATCCGGTGAAGCAATTACAGACAAACGATTGATAATAATCTGCTTATCCACAGGCGTGATGTGATGTTTCCATTCATGGCGTAATTTTGTGTTTTGTGGTGTTTCAAACAGCATAACGTCGTTTCTCCTTTATCGGTTGCGGCTTGCGGGATTTATCTAGACGGAACACCAAAATCAATGCCTCCGCCAACGCAATCAACGCAACTGCCATAATAACTATATCTCGCACCAAAGTTATAACTATGGCGCGTAATTCATGTTTAAATGCTTTTTCATCGTTGACAAACCTCGAATCTATCGCTTTTTGAATAACGCTTTTTTCTCCGCCTTTTTCGTGAATAATATCTTCGAGTTTATCCAGCGATGACAAGGGAATCATTTTGAGAACCGCGGGGGTATTCAGTCTTAAAGCGCGTAATCCGTCCTCTAAACCGATGCCGGAATCTTCGGGAACGATCATACGGATAAATCCCACGCTGTCGGGGCTTGAAAAATCTCCTACGGCAATACGCGTTTCGGGGTTTGCCGCCTGTCATTCCGCCGTGGCGGGAATCGAACCGGAAAGTTGCCCCTGAATGCTTTGACTACGCAAATCGCAGAAATCTTTTACCGATTGCACGGCGGTCTGAAATTTTTCCATACCGGGACCGGTGGGGTCTTTTTCCACATACGGCGTAATCATTTGCACGTTTCGTTCAATGAAATCAGAAAGATAACCGCTTGTTACGTAATCGTTCATCAATGTATTAAGCGCCTGATGGTAAAGGTTTAATCCTTTTTCGTCGTTTATCAGGCAAGCAAGCATAGGACGTTCGTCCAAGATAACGCCGTTCACGGGCGTATCGATGGGTAAATTCATAAAGGCGGTCAGATCTCCTGCATCTCCGACGCTGCCGACCGTACCCATTGTCTGGTCGTAATCCCACGGTAACATGCGGAGCATACCGTCTTTTTCATACAAATAGTAGTTGTGCGCCATATTTGTAGAATAGTCGTCCGTATTAAGAACAAAGGCGTTGACGGCAAAATACCGAGCCAACTCATCCATATCCACGGATTTTTCAAGGTTTGTTCGCTCATTGATATTTTTCAACGCGGCAACTAATCGTTTTTTATCGTTCTTTCCGATTTTGAAAACGGCGTTGTCCCAGATTTCCCGATACGTCGAAAGTTTATCTCCCTGATACTGCAAAGCCACAGTTTCGGTAGGGATATTCAAAAGTTGATTTATCTCTACCTTACCGTCCTCCGCCAGAAGTTGAGTTATATCGAGCGACACTCTGTCAGCCATTTCGCCGTTTAATATGGCGGCGACGTCAAATTGTTCGGGTTTATAAAGTTGCCCGTAATTATAACCGAAATTACGCACGGCAAACGACGTGTCCACGCCTTCCATTGCGACGTATAAACCGAGATATTCGCCGTTTAAGTAAACCGCCGTATAACTGCAAAGCGGCGTGGAAACGCCCATCTGACGCATTAAGTTGTAGCAAATCATATCTTTCAGATAACTTGCGTCGCAGGCATTGTTATACAGTGATATTTTATCAAGTCCGTAATAACGCTGACTTTTATTGAATTTACCGAAATTGAACACCAAACTGTGCCGATCCCATTCGCGAATTACGCTCTGTAACAGCGTAGAATTGCCCTTCGTGCGGACGCCTACGAGCTGAAACGCTTCGCCGTCCACGACAAGTGTGCAGTCGTGATAGGTTTTCTGCAAGGCGTTTTCTTTCAGGTCCTGCCATGCGTTTTTGTTTATCTGAATGTCCAGCGTATGAACGGTTGTCGTGTCGAAAAATCGTTCTTCATATCCCATGGTCATACCCGTCGACGGCGAAGCCTCTATGTCGTCGGAATTATCCTGCGTGGGAGGTGTTTGACCGCAAGCGGTTACAATCAACCCTACGCAGTAGAGACATGCGCAGAACATGGCTATAATACATATCCATTTGTCTTTTTTCATACTTCTCCTTTATGTTGTGTTTCGTTTGTAGCCGAATTATCGTGCCCGGACAAGACTGCTCTGGCAAGACCGCCGACTACGATATGCGCCTTCTTTTGTTCAATACCTTCCGGCTTCGACGCATGATAAAAAGTGCTGTAAATATTCATAAAACCTCCTGAAAAAATTTTTTAAGTCAATTTGCCTTGATCTCTTGACTTTCTTTTGTGCCGTTATTATAATATCGGTATAGATAATTGTCAATAGTCTGTTTTCTGAAAAAGTCACTTATCGTACTAAAGTAGCAAAACGTTTTCTAACAGGAGGGTATTTTATGGAAAAACCGTTAGATTTACGCATCAGAAAGACTTATATTGCGCTTACAAACACTTTAATCGAGATGATGGAAGAAGCTCCGTTTGAAGACATAAGGGTAAGCGACCTGTGCGACAGGGCTATGGTAAGAAAATCCACGTTCTACAAACACTTCGCCGATAAATACGAATTGCTTCCTTTATGTTCCATAGGGAAGTGAGTGAATAGAATGGGCGGTGCGGTTGGTTTCGTACCGCCCGTTACACCTGAAAACTCTTCACGCGGGGTTAGGTATCACGCCCACGCAGTTATAATAAATTTCTACAATCTGACGTTTTTTGCCGTCCGTCTTTTCCGCTTCGTGAACGATGACACGGTCTATAAACTCCCGTACCGTTTCGGGCGTCAGTTCGGCTATTTCCG
>CAKQLR010000017.1 GCA_934254725.1 uncultured Clostridia bacterium
AAAGAAGATATGGTCGCTTTTCCTCCGAAAAAAGAAGCGGCAGACAAATATTTTATCGGTATTTTTGACGATAATTTTCTTGTTGCGGTCATGGATCTGATTGACCGATATCCGGATAACCGAACTGTTTTTATCGGACTTTTTATGGTGTCTAAAACCTGTCAGAGAAAAGGTATCGGAACTTATATTGCAAAAGCGCTGTCGCAGATGCTCAGGACAGAAGGATACGTGCGTATCAGGCTGGGATATGTTAAAATCAATTTGTCTGCACAGAGTTTTTGGCTCAAACAGGGTTTTCAGCCAACCGGGGCAGAATCCGTGAGAGAAAACTATACAGTTATCGAAGCAGAAAAAATACTATAGTTATAGGAGCAAATGCAGATGAATGAAAGACCGGAGCTAAATAAAGAACTTGATGCAATCACTTTCCGTAGCTTTTATTATTTGAAACAGGAGTTAATCGATTTCTGTCGAGAAAACGGACTGCCGACTTCGGGCGATAAAATACAGTTGACGGATAGAATCGCTACGTTTCTCGATACCGGAAAGGCGCCCGCGGCGAGAAAATCAAAAAGAAAGGCGGCAAATATTTCTTTAATTACCGATGAAACGGCGATAGAAGAAAATATCGTTTTTTCCGAAAAGCACAGGGCTTTTTTCAAGGAAAAAATAGGGAAGAGTTTTTCGTTTAACGTGCCGTTTCAGAAGTGGCTGAAAACAAACGAGGGAAAGACTTACGGCGAAGCGGTACAGGCTTACCATAAAATCATCGAAGAGAAAAAACGGAATAAAACGGAAATAGGCAGGCAGTTTGAATACAATACCTACATTCGTGATTTCTTTGCCGACAACTGCGAAAAGAGCCTGAACGAGGCTATTATTTGCTGGAAATACAAAAAGAGCTTGCCTGGGCATCATAAATACGAACGCTCCGATCTCGTTGCGTTATCCGGTCATGAGCCGACGCCCGTCAAGCATTAAATTAAGGGAGCAAATTATTATGAAGAATATCGTTATATATGTACACGGAAAGGGCGGCTTGGCGGCGGAATCCGAACATTATAAACCGTTTTTTCCGGATAGCGAAGTGATAGGCTTCGATTACCGTTCGCAAACGCCGTGGAAGGCAAAAAATGAGTTTTACGATTTTTTTGTGGGATTTCGCGGAAAATACGACCGAATTACATTGATAGCAAACAGCATAGGCGCGTTTTTTTCTATGACGTCGCTTGACGAAACCCTTATAGATAAAGCGTATTTTATTTCGCCCGTCGTCAATATGGAAAAACTGATTACGGACATGATGAAGTGGGTAAACGTCACGGAAAGAGAGCTTAAAGAAAGAAAAGAAATACCTACGGACTTCGGTGAAACTCTCTCGTGGGAGTACCTCTGTTACGTGCGCGAAAACCCTGTCGATTGGCGGGTGCCGACCCGAATCCTGTACGGGGAAAGGGATAACCTTACTTCGCCCGATACCGTAAAAACGTTTGCAGACAAACACGGCGCGGAACTCACGGTTATGAAAAAAGGGGAACATTGGTTCCATACCGAAGAACAGATGAAATTTTTGGACGAGTGGCTATCCGGGAACGTTTAGTTTTTGGTTAAAGGGAGAACAAATATGAAAAAAAACATTGAAGAACATATGCCTTATTTTGTGTTGGCACTTGCTGTATTAGCCATTTTTTACGGAATTTATTTCGCTAAAATGCTAATTCAGCGCAGGCACGGTATTAAAACGCATCAGATAGGGAGAAGAAAAGAAAAAACTTTGCATACGATAGAAATACTTATGAGCATCGCCACGTTCGGCGCGCCGATTACTCAGCTTGTATCCGTTGCGCTCGGTTGGAATTATATGCCGTCCGGCGCGCGCTTTACAGGGTTTTGTACCGGCATGCTCGGTGATTTGATTTTCCTTATTTCCGTCATTTGTATGAAAGACAGCTGGCGCGCGGGTATTCCCGATAAGGACAAGACGGAGCTTGTAACGACCGGCATTTATAAATTCAGCAGAAACCCGGCTTTTCTGGGTTTCGATTTTATGTACTTAGGCGTGCTGTTGATGTATTTCAACCCGCTTACGGCAGTCTTTTCGCTGTTTGCAATCGGTATGCTTCATTTACAGATTTTGCAGGAGGAAAAATTTCTTACCGCTACGTTCGGCGAACAATATACTGAATATAAAAAACACGTATTCCGTTATTTAGGCAGAAAGTAAAACTCCGAAATAACGAATTAACAAGGGAGAGGTTCGAAAACCTCTCCCTGTTTTGTAAAAGCATTTTTTAACGCCGTTATTTTTTGTTTTTCCGCAGTGATAATGCGTCCGCGGGGGTAAACACTAAATCCGCGTTTTTTATTTTAAAGACTTGCTTTTAAAATTTCCTTTATTTCGTTTTCGGTTAAAACTTTATAGCCGCCGTCCATAATAAGCGTGCTTTTTGCTATGCCGTCTATCATTTCCGGCGTTACGCCCAACTCCGTGGTGTTCATCACAAGACCGAGTTTTTTCATCCACGCTTCCATTGCGTCAAGTCCTTCTGCTGCTACTTGCTTTTCGGTTTTTCCTTCGGGGTTTACGTTCCAGACTGTTTGTGCAAAACGTGCGAATTTAGCCGTTCCGTAAGGCAAAATGTAACGATAATAGGGGAGAGATACTGCGGAAAGCGTCATGCCGTGCGTAGCGTTGGTATACGCGCCTACAGCCTGACCGAGCATATGCACCATCCAGTCCGTGGTCTTGCCTTGCGCTACAAATGTATTCAAAGCCCAGGTAGCTGACCACATAAGGTTGCTTCTTGCCTCGTAATCGGTCGGGTTTTCTGCCGCTTTGTTTGCGCTGTGAACGACCGAACGGAGCATACCTTCCATAATGTAATCGCTTGTGTTATCGTCGGTGCCGGAAAAGTATTGTTCGCATATATGGTTAAAAATATCGTAAATGCCGGAAATCATCTGGTAGCGCGGTACGCTGAAAGTGAACTCCGGGTTGAGGACGGAAAACTTCGGGTAAACGTTTTCCCCGAAAACGTGACCTATCTTAAGTTTCTGTTCGTGGTTGGTTATTACGGAGCCGCCGTTCATTTCGCTTCCCGTGCCGACCATCGTCAGAACGCAGCCAACAGGCACTATTTTACAGGAAACGTCCTCGAAGCGAATAAAGTATTTATCCCACGGGTCCTCGTCGAGGTTGACCGAAACGGATACGGCTTTTGCGTAATCGCAAACCGAGCCTCCGCCAACAGCAAGGATTAAATCCGCCTTGGCTTTTCTTGCTTTTTCCACGCCGTCGCAAAGTTTTTCGATAGTGGGGTTAGGCATAACGCCGCCGTCCTCGAAAACTTCTTTGCCGTTTGCTTTAAGAACGGATACTACTTTGTCGTAAATGCCGTTTTTCTTGACGGAGCCACCGCCGTATACAAGCAGAACGTTTTTGCCGTATTTCGGAAGTTCTTCGTTAAGACCGTTCAATGCGTCTTTACCGAAATAAAGTTTCGTCGGGTTGCAATAAGTAAAATTTCCTAACATTTTTTACCTCCGTGTTTAATAATTGTATTAATGTAAAAAGTTGCGATAACCTTTGTTATACGGGGCTTATTTGTTTTATTATAACGGGTTTAACTCGTTTACGGAGTTTAATACGAACGAGGGTTTTACCTCGCTTTCTTCAATGTCTTTAAGCGTTCCTTCGCCCGAAAGTACGAATAACGTGTCCACGCCAGCATTCGCGCCCGAAGCGATATCCGTATAAAGCCTGTCGCCTATAACAACGGTTTGTGATTTCTTTGCGCCGAATTTTTCCATGCAGGCGTAAATCATTTCGGGCTGAGGCTTGCCGATAAACACGGGTTTTCTGCCCGTGGCTTTTTCATAACCGAAGCACATGCTTCCGCAATCAGGAACCGCGCCGAATTCCGTAGGGCAAACCCAGTCGGGATTGGTGGCGTAGTAGGGAGTACCAAGCATAAGCATTCTGCAGGTCGTTCTCATCTTTGCACCGGTAATTTCGGGGTCGAATCCGACAAGCACGCAAACGGCGTTTTCATCGTATTCTTCGGTGACGTTCAGACCGTTGGCTTTAAGCTCCAAAATAAAAGATTTAGTGCCTTGAGCATAGATAAGTTTACCTTCAAACAGTTTATTCATAAGGCTTGCCGCGGCTTGAGTGGAAGTGAAGAAGTTGTATTTATCGCAGATTATTCCCATTTCTTGGAGCTTAGCGATATAATCCGTGACGGATGACGACGAGTTGTTCGTTATAAAAACGTAACGCCCGCCGATTCTCGAAATACCGTTTAAAAGTTCGGTAACGCCGTCAAACAGACGGGCGCCGAGGTAAATGGTTCCGTCCATATCGAAAAGATATAATTTCTTGTTTTTTAAAATGCCGCATTCTTTGCCGAAGTAATCTTTCATATGTTATTCCAAAGTGTCTGTAGCTACGATGTTCGCGCCGTCCGAAACGTTTTCTATCAAAACGTCGCCCTCTTTAACCCCGCAGGGGGAAGTAAACGCCTTAATTTTTGCCATTACGTTGAATATTTCGCTCTTTTTAACAGGTTTGTCCGTCTTTACGGGCAACATTCTTCCGTCAGTCGTTCTCACGGTGGAAGTCACCACTCTCATCGGACAGGTAACTTCGTTTTGCGCATAAATCTTTCCGCGGTTACAGCCATTGCCCGCAACCGAAACAACTTTTTCACCGTCCGTTTCTACAGTTATATAGCACCCCACGGGGCACTCTATACAAGTTATGTTCTGAATTTTTTTCATAATAAACCCCTCGGTTAAATTTCCGTTACGCTTAAGACAATTTTTTCTCCGATCTCGTATACAGTCTTTTCGGGTAGCGTTATAGATTGCATTTCACCCGGCAGCGCTGCGCGCTTTCTTGCGGAAGCAAGCTTTTCGCCGTTTTCGGAAGTGACCTTTATCTCGCATAAACCCATAGGTTTTCTCACTCTGAAGAATATTTTTACGTCGCCGGAAACGCTTTTGTCTATCATCTGGGGGAGGGTGTAGGACACGTTTTCTCCTGCGGAAACGTAAGCCGTTTCTCTTTCCTTAAACCCGCTTAGGACGTACTCCGAAGCGAATCTGCCCGCAATTTCGGCTTCCTCCGAAACAAAGTCCACAAGGTCGTGAACGTGCAGAGCGTTGCCGCAGGCGAATACTCCCCTTACGGCGCTCTCTCTAGTCTGATAAACTTCCACGCCTTTGGTGGCGGGCGAAAGCGCAAACCCCGCTTCTTTCAGCAGGTCGTTTTCGGGGATAAGTCCGACGGAGAATAATACGGTGTCGCAATCGAAGTGCATTTCGGTGCCTTTAATCGGCATGCGGTTTTCGTCCACCTTGCTTACGGTTACGCCCGTTACTCTTTCGTCGCCGTCTATCTCCGTTATCGTATGGCTTAAATAGAGGGGAATGGAGTAGTCCTCGAGGCATTGAACGATGTTGCGCTTAAGACCTGTGGAATAGGGCATAATCTCGCAAACCGCAAGGACTTTAGCCCCCTCAAGCGTCATTCTTCTCGCCATAATCAAACCTATATCGCCGGAGCCTAATATAACCACTCGCTTGCCGACGAGGTAGCCAAGCTCGTTTACGTACTTCTGCGCCGTGCCTGCAGAATAAATTCCGGCTGGTCTTGTGCCGGGGATATTCAGTGCGCCGCGGCTTCTTTCCCGGCAGCCCGCCGCAAAGATAATTGCCTCCGCCGTTACGGTGAAAACCCCGTAGGTGGAATTGATGGCGGTAACGGTTTTATCCTTGCCGACCGAAAGAACGGCGGTTCGGGTGAGCGTTTCTATATTTCTTTCGGCAACCATTCTTTTAAAGCGGTTTGCGTATTCGGGACCGGCAAGGCTTTCGCCGAATCTCTTCAATCCGAAGCCGTTGTGAATGCATTGCATAAGTATTCCGCCGAGCCTATCTTCTCTTTCGAGTATGAGTATATCTCTTGCGCCGTTGTCGTATGCCGCAACCGCCGCGGCAAGCCCTGCAGGTCCGCCGCCTATTATAACTATCTGATATTTTTCTTTCATTATTTCTTCCGTTTCCCCTGTTTGTTTTTTATAAGTCGCCTTTATCGCGTGTAATCGGCACTTTTTTCGTTGTTTTCAAACCGTTTATTTCTCCCCGCCCGTTATAAGGAAGGAGTCGCCTTCTTTTTTGGTTGTATCGGTAAGCTGTTCGTGAAGCTCGCGCGCGAGTATTTCGGCAACTACGGGTTGACAGAAGCCTCCCTGACATCTGCCCATGCCCGAACGGGTTCTTCGCTTGATGCCGTCCACGTCGGTAGCCTTCGGGTTTTCGCGTATCGCTCTTATAATTTCGCCTTCGGTAACCGTTTCGCATCTGCAAACAATTCTGCCGTAGGCGGGGTTCTTTCTGATGATCTCGTTTTTTTCCGAAGGGGAAAGGTTCTTAAAGAAGTAATCCGCTTTTCTCACTCCGTTAAACGACGGATTTTTTGTAAGAGGGATAATTGAACCGACAAGCTCTTCCGCAACGTACTTTGCGATAGCGGGGGCAGAAGTAAGTCCGGGGGACTCGATGCCCGCAACAAGAATGAAATTTTCCGCTGCTTTGCTCTTTTCTATAATAAAGTCGTGTCTGTCGCAGTACGCCCTGACGCCCGCAAACGACGTGATTACGCTTTGTAGATTTACCGAAGGACACATGGTTTTCGCTTTTTTTGCGACCATAGACAGCCCCTCGCTTGTTGTGGAGGTATCGTAGCTGTCTATTTCGTCCGCGGTAGGTCCTAAAATTATGTTTCCGTCCACGGTGGGGGAAACAAGAATGCCCTTGCCCGCCTTGGTCGGAGTAAAAAACAGAGTATGAGAGGTCAGCCCCTTTTCTGTGCGGTCGAGCAGCATATACTCGCCCTTTCTTCTGCCTATTTTAAATGAATAATCGCCGACGAGATTAGCCACTCTTTCGCTTCCTTCGCCCGCTGCGTCTATAAGAATTTTAGCCTCTATAACTTGTCCGTCTTTAGACCTTACTGTAAAGAAGCCGCCTTTATCGCGCGTTATCCCGCATGTTTCAAACTTGGTGTAAAGTTCCGCGCCGTTATCCATAGCATTGCCGATGGCTGCAATTGTAAGCTCGTACGGGCAGATAATTCCGCCGGTCTCGGCAAGCAGCGCCCCGGTGGCTTCCATTGAAACGTTAGGCTCCGTTGCGAAAAGTTCTTCTTTTGAAAGCAGTTTAAGCCCCGTTACGCCGTTATCTTCGCCTCTTTTTTTAAGGACTGAAAGGGTTTTGTTTTCCTCTTCCGAAAAAGCAACTACAAGCGAGCCGTTGTTAAGGTATTTTACGCCTAACGCCCTGGCGTATTCGGGCATCATTTTACTGCCGAGGACGTTGAATTTTGCTTTAAGCGAACCGCACGGCGCGTCAAACCCCGCGTGTACTATTCCGCTGTTCGCTTTGCTTGCGCCCATGCAAACGTCGCCCGCCTTTTCAAGCAGGCAAACTTTCAGGTTGTATTTTGTAAGTTCTCTTAGCGTGGCGCCGCCTATTACGCCGCCGCCGATTATGGCAACGTCAAACATTGTGCCTCCTATTTTTTCAAAAAATCAACGGCTTCATCTATGGAGTAAAACCCCTTGTATCTCACTTTATCGCCGTTTTTTTCGGCTTCCGCAATCATTTCGGAAGCCTTGTCCCATTCGTTTGTTATAACTAAATCGTCCTTGAAAATCAACGCGTAGTATCTTCTTGAACGCGCGGATTTATTTATAAGCCTGCGTATTTTCAAATGTCTTTTGCGCTCGAATTCCTCTTGTTTTTCCGCACGCTCTTTTTGTTTTTTCGCGTGCATATACAAAAGTTTTTCCTGCGTGAGATTTTTGAGCGAAAGCATGTTTAGAATTTGCGCCGCCTCGCCTTTCGTAAGCATGCCGCGCTTTTCAAGTCTGTCCCATTCGTCTTTTTCCACGCGCGACTTTATATAGTCTTTCTGCTTTTCGGAAGCGGGCGCATACTGCCAGTTGTAGTATTCTTTTAAATCCCAAAGTTTTCTTTCGTCCTCGTGGCGGGTGTAGAAAAATTCGTACGCCTTGTCCAACGCCGTCTGAAGATTTGTCTGTTCGCTCTCGCGGTAGCGGAACTTGTTCTTTTCGTCGTCGAACTCGTAATACATCACCTTGGTTTTGCCAAGCTCGTCCATGGCCTTTATGCCAATTCTCTCGCCGTCGCCGAATTGATAAACGAGGTCGCCGTTGGACTTCTTCGTCCAGTTGACGTGGTGAGAGCTGACATTCTGTTCGGAAAAGAACAGGCTTACGCCCTTGACGTTCAAAATCCAGGTTTCGGGGCATTCTCTCGCGTCCTCGACTATTTCCTGCATATCCGTAAGGAGCCCTTCTATTTTGCCCTTGCGGTGCTCGGGAACGTCCCCGATGTCAAGCCCCATAAGAGTTGGGGCGGTGCAGATGTCGAGTTTGCCTGTAACGCCTACGCAATCTATAAGCGTAAGGTATTTTTTGCCTTCCGCCTTGCGAAGCCCTCTGCCGACCATCTGAGTATAAAGGCTCGGGTTCTGAGTGGGGCGGGCTATTATGACCGTTTCCACAAGGGGCATATCCGTCCCTTCGGTGAAAACCATGCAGTTGACAAGACAGGGGATTTGTCTGCTTGTAAATCTGTCGATAATTTCTTTTCTGTTTTTTGTATCCGCGCTTACGCATTCCGCGCCTTCTATTTCCGCCGCGATGTTCTTCGCGTGGCTTACGGAAGCTGCAAAAATAAGCGTCTGCCCCCTTGCGTACTTGGAATAAATATCCTTGATTTCTTTGTTTGCAAGCTTGGTGTTTATGGTTTTATCGAGGTCGGAGACAATAAAATCACCCATTCGGCGCTTGACTTTCGTCAGATTGTAGGATACTTCCACGCGCATACATTTTACGTCCGAAAGCCAGTCGTTCATAATGCCCCATTTAAGGTCGCGGTTGAAAATTATGGAGGAGAACACGTCGTCAAGGCGTACCTTGTCGCCTCTGTTAGGGGTGGCGGTAAAACCTACGTGAATCCTCGGGCGGAAGTAAGAATAAATTTTTTTATAGCTTTCCGCGGCGGCGTGGTGTGCCTCGTCAGTTATAATTATGTCGAATTCGTCGGGAGAAAATTTATCCAGCCTTCTTATAAGCGACTGAACGCTTGCCGAAATCACCTGTTCCCCGTGGGAAGTTTCGCTCCCTTGCTCCACGCCGCACGGGCAATCGTAATATTTAAGCGGCTGGTGAACAAGCTCTTCCCGGTGGGAAATGATTAGGACCTTGCCTTTTCTTTTGATGCGCGAAAAAACCACGGTTTTGCCAAGCCCCGTAGCCATGCAGACAAGTCCGCTGCCGTTATTCATTTTGTCAATCGCGTTTACGCACTCGGATTGATAATCGCGCAGTTCGAGCATAAGTTCTTCTCTCTCGGAATAACTTTTAAAAGCTTTTCCGCGGTTTTGTTTCCTTTTATGAATAATATCCCGAATTCGTAACAAAATACATTTCGGGAGGAAAAACAGATGAAAGTATTTAACGTTTTCAGTATAATTGCGCTCGTCGTAACTATTGTCGGCGCGCTCAATTGGCTTGTTGTGGGTATTTTCGGGTTCAACTTTGTGAATTTCATAACCTTCGGAATGGCTTGGCTTGAAAGAGCCGTTTACATTCTCGTAGGGTTAAGCGGTATATTCATGATAGTTTGGCTTGCGCTTTGCGGCGCCGAAATGGCAGACAACATAGCCTAAAAAATCCCTTTAAAAAACGCCCTTAAATTATTTTAAGCGGCGTTTTTTTATTTTTGTATAACGCCGACGTTTTATCGAAGGCTTTTTATTTTCCGACGCAGAAACGGGAGAATATATCGTTTATTATGCTTTCGGAAGCAGTCTCTCCGGTAATCTCGCCAAGGTGTTGCCAAGCTTCGGTAATATCCACCGTGGCGGCGTCGAGCGGCATTGCGGCTAAAGTTTCTTCCGCCTGCGTTAAACTGTCGGAAGCCGCATTTATCGCATAAAAATGGCGTTCTTCGCTTATTATGTCGCCGGATAAATCAACGCTTCCGCCGAACACTTTTTCGGATAGCATAGAGGGAATTTTATCCACGTTTTCGCCCGTGAGCGCGGAGATTGTCGCGTCGGGAGAGACCTCGTTTAAAACGGAAGGGGAGACTCCCTCGTCCGATTTATTCAATATGATAATTTTGTTTTTGCCTTCGGTAAGATTTATAAGTTCTCTGTCTTCGTCCGAAAGCTCTTTTGAACCGTCTATTATGAGAAGCGCTACGTCTGCGCCTTCGAGCGCTTTGCGGGAACGGTTTATTCCCTCGGCTTCTATTATATCGCTGCTTTCGCGTATTCCGGCAGTATCGAAAAGCTCAAAGCGGATTCCGTCGTTGATTATAGTGCCTTCCACAACGTCCCTCGTGGTGCCGGCAACGGGCGAAACGATTGCCTTATCGTAACAAAGCAACCTGTTGAGAAGGGAACTTTTGCCTGTATTCGGCTTGCCCACGATTGCCACCTTAACGCCGTTTTTGACTTTTCTGCCCACGACGTAAGTTGCCAGAAGGCGTTTAAGTTCTCCGTTTACCTCGCTGCAGGCGCGCAGAACTTCATTTGTGTCCGCCTCTTCGAGACCTTCCTCGGGAAAGTCTATATTAGCGTCTATAAGCGTTAACGCATCCTGAAGTTTTTGCTGTAAAGCCCGTATTTCGCGCATTAAACGCTCTTTATATAAATAGTAGCCTGCTTTTACCTCGCCCTCGCTTTCGCTGTTTATCATGTCGATAAGCCCCTCGCAGGAGGACAGGGAGAGCTTGCCGTTAAGAAAAGCCCGCTTGGTGAATTCGCCACGGGTAGCGGGCTTTGCGCCAAGCTCGAACGTTCTTTTTAAAATACCTCTCGTTATGGCCATACCGCCGTGGCAGTGGAATTCCACCATGTTTTCGCCGGTGTAGCTTCGGGGCGCGCGGAAATACACGCACATGCCGAAATCGCGGAAGTTGCCTCCGTCAATCTCGCCGACGTACATTTTGTACGGCTCAAAATCTTTAACCGCAGTTTTTCCCGTGGGGAAAAACATCTTTTCGGCTATTTCAAGCGGACTGTCTCCGCTTATTCTTATTATCGCAACGCCACCGACGCCTATCGCCGTGGATATTGCCGATATGTTTTCAAGTAGCATAATTATTCTTCTTTAATCGTATTTTTATTTGAACTCGTCAAAAGGACTTTCGGGGGGAGTTTGTTTTTTGTCGCCCTCGCCGGAAAGGTCGTAGGGGTCTTTATAATTTCCGCCCGAGTAATCGTACGGGTTGCCGCCGCCGTACATCGCGTGCATCTTCATTTTTAAAAACTCTCTGTATTCGTCCGAAGAGTTGTTTCTTATTATGAATATGAGAAGCGAACCCACGGAGAAGTTGAAGAACGTTTCTCCTAATACGGACAGAACAAGGAACAGCATACGGCTTTTCGGCGCGTAGCTTGTAAAGATGAGATATAAAAGAACGAACCAGCATATACTCGCTCCAAGCCCGACAACGTACGAAATCCACTTTACAAAAGTGAAAGCGAGGGGGATGTTCGCAACCGCGTCGCAATACGCGGCAAAACCGAAAGACGAGAAATCTTCGTTGAAAACAGAGATGAGTGAGGGAAGCGCCAACGCGTCCGCCGTGACGTCCAGAGCGAATGTCGCAATCTGCAATATCATAGCGACAAGTCCCGCATATCTCAGTTTAACGTTGAAAAATTCCGTAGAAGCGACAAGCGTTCCCATAAGATAGAGTTGCGCAAACGGTATGAACGCAAGCCAGGATTTTTGTATATTTCTCCTTTTAGCCATTCTGAATAATCCGAACGCCAGAAAGAAATAATTAAGCAAAAAAAGCGTAAGTTTGCCTATCGAAAAGGAAACGAAAAGCCAGCCGATTTTCATTCCCATGCCGTTAAGCACCTGCCATATGGCGCCCGGGTTGCCGTTTGTATCAGTTATAAATATATTTTCCAAATACTGTAAGAAATCTGCTATCAAGGGTGTTCCTCCAACTTAAAATGTGTTTAGGGCTTCCTAAGCCGTTAAAAACCGAACAGGTTAAAAACTATTCTTATAACGGCGAGTGCAAGCGATACCGTTATGAGGGTTATCGCGGGTGCGGGGGAATGCGTTTCCTTGTTCAGGCTTACGAACGCGCCCCGACTGAAGCGCATGGTTTGCGGATAGTATTTTTTGAACAATCCGAGTTTTGAAATATCTATAACTATCGAAGCCTGCGCGTTCTTTTCCGCGGAGGACATCAACAGGGGAAGCCTTTTTCTCTCTCTGCCGTAAAGGGGGCTTAGTTTAACTTCGCCGTGCTCGGGTGAGGTTTCGTCCTCCTCGTAAACGGAGAACGGGCGTTTTACATTTTTCTCGTAGTTGATAAAATACCACAGCCCTATTATAAGCATGGTAAGCCCGCACAGCGTTGCACAAACGGTGAATACGTTCGACGTCTGTCTGTTCAATCCGTACACCGCCGAAAGAACGGCAAACCCTTGCGCAAACAAATTGTTGAACATGTGCATAGCCACACCCTGCGCGATATTTCCCGTAATATAAGCGCACGCGCCGATAGCAAGCCCGCCTAAGAACTGCAGAATTATCTGTTGAACGTTGCCGTGGAACAGGCTGAACATAGCCGAACTTATAAGCACCGCAGCAAAACCGCCGAAGCGATTAAGCCCGCGCATTATTATTCCGCGAAATGCAATTTCTTCCACAAGGCACGGAACGGCAACTACTATAAAAAGATACAGTGACGCGAAAACGGGGTTGCCCTTTATTTGCTCGACCGGTATAGTGGCTGCGGGACCGAACGCCGAAGCGCTTTCGGCAAACTCCGTATGTAACGAGGAAAAGCAAATTTGCAAACCGCTTATAAGCGCGCACCCGAAAAGCATGGGGGTGAAATCGAAGCGGAAAATATACCCGCCGCCGCTGAGCGGATTAGTTCGCTTTATAAGCGAAAAGACTACTGCCGACAGCAAAATCAACCCTTGCGAAACGACCGCGCTCAACACCATATACAGATAGTAATCGTTTTCGGCAAGCGTTTTTATTGTATCGGAAAAGCCCGTAAGCCGCACCGTAAGCGGAACGGCTATAAAAAGCAGAAGCAGAACAATGTAAAAACATACCGCTCCCACAGACGTAAACTCGTTGGGGTTATACTTTGAAGGCGCGATAAGTTTTTCGGTGTAATCGTTTTTTATCTTCAAACCGTATCCTCCTGACCCCTGCTTTTGTATTCCTTAAAGTAGGGCTTCCATTCTTCATCGCTAATTATAAAACTCCCTCATAGTGCGTCCGGCACAATTTCGGTCGTTTGCCTTGCAAAAACCAAGCCGATAGACGGCGATTTCTTATCCGCAAAAACGCGTAGTGCCACAAAGAGCGTATTTTTTAGCTCTTTTCCGAAACCTTTCGGTAGCAGTGCTCCCGCACAGCAACCCTCGCGCTCGCAAAAAACAATCTGAAAAGACGCCTTTTCGGTGATTAGCGATAAGGGATGGAATCCCTTTTGTACTTGATAACCGTGAAAATCAATAAGCTCTTGCGAAGTAAACGAGCGTTTTAGCGGGTTTCCCGCAAACGGCGCAAGGTTTGCCTTCGTATTCGCCGTCTGCCATAACCCTCGTTGAGGCGGAAGCGACTTCCTTAACTTTATCCTCGCACTCGCGGCAACCGCACCAGGGCGCTTTGACGAAACCGCCGTCCACGCCTTTAACTATTTCTTCGAGGTTATCCGCCCATCTTACTTTTTCGTCGCGGAGCTTTCTCGATTTTTCAAGCATATTGGACTGAATGTCTTTGAGAAGTTTCTGCATCGCCTGAACATCTCCGAGCGTGTAGGAGTTCTTTTCGTGAGTATCGCGGCGCGCCACGAACATCTGGTTGTTTTCTATATCTCTCGGACCTATTTCTATTCTCAGGGAAACGCCTTTCATTTCCCATTCGTTGAACTTCCAGCCTGCGCTGGCTTCTCTGAAGTCAACCTCCGCGCGAATGCCCGCCGCTACGAGCTTTTCTGCAAGTTCTTTGGCTTTTTCGTCTACGCCGCCCTTGTGCGAAGCTATCGGGACGATTATCGCCTGAATGGGTGCGACTACCGGCGGCAAAACAAGTCCGCGCTGGTCGCCGTGCGCCATGATAAGCGCGCCTATAAGTCTTGTGGATACGCCCCAGCTTGTGGAGTAGCCGTACTTTAACGTTCCGTCTTTGTCGAGGAATTTCATATCGAAAGCCTTGGCGAAGTTCTGACCGAGATAGTGCGACGTACCTGCCTGAAGGCTCTTTCCGTCAAGCATCATAGCTTCCATACCATAGGTTGCAACAGCGCCCGCAAATTTTTCTTTTTCGCTCTTTCTGCCCGTGAAAACGGGGATAGCAAGCGCGTTTTCCGCAAATTCTCTGTATACGTTCAGCATGGTTTGAGCTTCTTCTTCGGCTTCTTCCGCAGTGGCGTGAACGGTGTGACCTTCCTGCCAGAGGAACTCGCTGGTACGGAGGAAGGGGCGGGTGGTTTTTTCCCAACGCACGACGTTGCACCATTGATTTATTTTGATGGGCAAATCCCTGTAACTCTGCATCCATTTGGAGAACATTCCGCAGATGATGGTTTCGCTGGTGGGTCTGACGATAAGGTTTTCCTGAAGCTTTTCGCCGCCGGCATGGGTTACCACCGCAACTTCGGGGGCAAAGCCTTCAACGTGTTCGGCTTCCTTGGTAAGGAAACTTTCGGGTATAAACATAGGGAAGTAAGCGTTTTTTACTCCCTGAGCTTTAAATCTGCGGTTTAATTCCGTCTGAATATTTTCCCAGATAGCGTATCCGTAAGGGCGTATTACCATCGTGCCCTTGACGGGACCGTAGTCTACAAGTTCGGTTTTGATTACCACGTCCGTAAACCAACGGGGAAAATCCTCGTTCATATCTGTGATTTCTTTTACAAATTGTTTCTCTTTTGCCATTGTTTTATCCTTCCGAATTTTTAAGTGATAAATATAATTATATTTATATAGTATAACACATCGCGCGCGACATTTCAAGTTTTTACTTTTATTTTTTTTTATTTATGCGAGAAAAATATTTTTCATGCTTTTTCCGAAAAATTCGTTTTGTCTGTGCGGTTTTATGCCGCGCGGACGCGCCCCCGTGAGAATTATTGAAAAATTTTTGAAAAAGGCTTGTTTATTTCTTGACTTTTATTTTTTTTTGTTATATAATAGGCAAGCTATGTGAGGATGGCGGAATTGGCAGACGCGTACGTTTGAGGGGCGTATGGTTACACCGTGTGGGTTCAAGTCCCATTCTTCACACCAGAAAAGACAGTCTTATGGCTGTCTTTTTTCATTTTAAAAAACAAAGGAATCTGGGATTTCATTCCATATTACTTATTTTTTGCGGCTATAAATAGTATTTGACAGTGATTTTATGGTTTTTTTACCGTGATTTGGGCGGGCTTAAAAATTTTTTTAAAAAATGCTTATAATATATTTGACAAACGGGTTTGTTAGCAATATAATAATTGCGACTAAAAAAGGTGCAATTACAAAATTGCGATAAAAGAGCAATATGAAACTTTCATCGAGATCGAGATACGGCTTGCGGTTGTGTTACATTCTTGCGGAAAACTATCCCGCGCACGTATCCGCAACGGTACTTGAAAAAGGAATAAACGTTTCCAACAAGTATATAGAAAAAATAATGCGGCTGCTTATCAGAGAGAAGCTTGTTTCGGCAGAACGCGGCGTGACAGGCGGGTACTATCTCGTAAATTCGCCCGAGAATGTGACTGTAGGTCAGATAATAAGGGCGCTCGAGGAAGATATGCAGTTCATCGTATGCGTAAGCGAAGGCAACAATTGCGTTTGCCCAACCAAAAACGTATGGCAGAAATTGTACAAAGGTATTAACGACGTTCTCGATTCAATCACTCTTCAGAGTATGCTTGACGAGAACAAAAACATAAAGGACACCAACGTGTGTAAATCGGAGGAATAACTTTTTGCTTATGAGAAGAATTTACATTGACCATTCGGCAACGACTCCGCTCGACAAAAGGGCGCTTGAAAAAATGCTTCCTTACTTTTCGGAAGTTTACGGCAACCCGAACAGCCAACACTTCTTCGGCAGAGAAGCCATGAAAGCTGTTGACGAAGCCCGTGACAAAATCGCTTCGTGCATCGGGGCAAAGCCGAACGAAATTTATTTTACTTCCGGCGGAACGGAAGCGGACAACTGGGCACTCAGGGGTGCGGCACAGCAGTTTGCGCATAAAGGCAAACACATGATTATTTCCAAAATCGAACATGCCGCAATGCTTACAACCGCCAAGGAACTTGAAAAGCAAGGGTTTGAATTTACCTATCTCGGCGTTGATAAGTACGGCATGATTGACCTCGAAGAGCTTAAAAAAGCCATTCGTCCGGACACGATTTTTATCGGAGTAATGTTTGCGAATAACGAGGTCGGAACTATTCAGCCGATTAAAGAAGTGGCTCAAATCGCAAAGGAACACGGCATTTTGTGCTTTACCGACGCCGTTCAGGCAATGGGTACGCTTAAGACGGACGTGAGAGAACTCGGCGTGGATTTGATGAGTTTTTCGGCTCACAAGTTCTATGGACCTAAAGGCATCGGCGCGTTGTACGTAAGGAACGGCGTTCCTATCGGCAGAATTATTACCGGCGGACATCAGGAGAGAACGAAGCGCGGCGGTACCACGAACGTCCCCGCAATCGTTGGCTTTGCCGAAGCTCTTTCGATAGCAGAGGAGGAGCTTGACAAAAACGCAAAATATATCGCTTCCCTGCGCGACGCGTTTATCGAAAGAGTGCTTGCCGAAATCCCTTACGTAAGACTTAACGGACACAGAACGCAAAGGCTTCCCGGCAATGCGGACTTCTCGTTCGAATATATAGAAGGCGAGTCTATACTGTTCTCGCTTGACCTTGCGGGTATAGCCGTTTCGTCCGGCTCGGCGTGCTCGTCCGGCTCGCTCGAAGCGTCCCACGTGCTGCTTGCCATGGGTGTTCCCGAAGCTACGGCACACGGTTCTATAAGATTCACGTTCGGCAAACACAACACTATGGAAGAAGTAAACTACACTGTGGATAAGCTTAAGGAAATTGTTTCCAAGCTTCGCGATATGTCCCCGCTGTACAGCGAAATGATGAAAGGAGAAGAAAAAAATGTATAACGATAAAGTAATGGAAGCGTTCTCCAACCCTAAGAACGTAGGTGAAATTGAAAACCCGGACGGGTTCGGCAAAGTAGGTAACGCGGCATGCGGCGATATTATGCAAATTACGCTGAGAATTAAGGACGACGTTATAGAGGACGCCAAGTTCAAAACTTTCGGCTGCGCGGCGGCTATCGCTACAAGCTCCACCGCGACGGAAATGGTTAAAGGCATGAAGGTCGAGGACGCCTTGAAGGTTACCAACAGTCAGGTTGTAGAAAAACTCGAAGGGCTTCCCCCGCAGAAGATTCACTGCTCGGTTCTTGCCGAAGAAGCGATTAAAGCCGCTATAGACGATTACAGGGCTAAGCAGCAGAACGGCGACGTTTCCGAAGCCGAAAAGGTAAAGGATGAGGACGTCAAATACGTTTAATCCGATTTTATAAAAATAATAAAAGCGCTTGATTTTGTGTGAAATCGGGCGCTTTTTGCTTTTTACGCGTTTTTTCTTCCGCTCGGAAAATCATAAAACCCGCAAGGTCGGAATATAAATCGAGTATGAAAAAAATATCTTTTATTTTTTTAATCGTTCTCGTTTTTTCGGCGGTTTGCCTTGGCGGGTGCACGGGCGGAGGAAATCCGATTGAAAACGCGCTTGCCAATTCATTCGTTACAATAGAGGCTAAAGTTGAAAACGGAAGCGTCTTTTGCAAGACCACGGTAAACTTTTACAATTGTTCCGAAAACGAAATAAAAAGCATTCCGTTTGCCATATATTCACAGACGAATGCTAACGGTGACGTGCGCGGCGCGGAAATTCTTGACGTTTCGCAAAACGGAAACAAGCTGAAATACCGCATTTCCGAAGGCAAGGCTTCGTTAAAACCGACGAGTGATTCTGCTTGTACGGCTTATGCTCTGGAAACGGAACTTGACGAAAGCGTCTATCCGAACGAACGGGCGGAGTTAGTAATTCAATCCGTCGCGCCGTTCGGCAGGAGTGCCGACGGGCAGGGCGGAGAGAAAACGGAAGTTTTTCTTTCAAGGTTTTATCCCGTGCTTTTAAGCCTCGGTGAGAACGGATTTTATGAGTTTTGCCAAAGCGAAATCTGCGACGCGTTGTTTTCGGAAGTCGCCTTTATCACGCTTAAATTAGAGGTTTCGGGCGAATATTCTGTGCTGTGCGGTGGGGAATGCACGCGCACGGAAGTCGGTGAAAAAACCACTGTTTACACTTACAAGCTCGATAATTTCACAGAAGTCTGTGTTCTTTTAAGCAAGGGCTGCGAGGTATTTTCCGAGGAGAAAAACGGCGTGCGTTACACCTGTTTTTACGACAGGAATACGGATTATGCGGATTTGTTAAATGATCTGCAGGCTTACGTTGAATTTTTCTCCGAAAAAACGAAATGTATTCCTTTTAAAAGCCTTGCGTTCGCGATAACGGGCGAAACCGAACAAATTTGTTCGTTCCCTCGGTTTGTTTTAGCTCCTAAAGAGCAAAATACGGGCGACGAAAACGGAGATACTGCGCGACAATTATTTAAAGCTGCGGGCGAACAATGGTTTAAATATGCGGCAAGGTTCAGCGTTTCCGATTATCCGTGCCTTACCGGAGGAATAATAAAAACCTATGAATATTCTTACTTGTCGCATTTAAATCCCGCGAAAGCCACTGCGGTAAGACAAACCGATTTAGCCGAATTTTGCGCGTTTTATGGGGCTAATGCCGATTTTACGGATGCAAATCTTTATTTAAAACCGCTCTCGGGTTGCGCTTCCCTCAAGGAACTTTCCGCCGGGGAATGCGGACTTGCGGCTTTGACAGACCAGGCGGTTTCGGCTGCGGGCGAAAGCAAATTCGATACGGCGGTGGCTAAGTTTTTTGCGAAGAGGGCTTATTGCATAAGTATTCCGCAGGAGATAATCAACTACCTTACCGAAGTTTTCCCTCAAGCCGAAAGTTTGTTTTAGCGGGTAGGAAAAAAGCCCGCGGTAAAACTTATTTGCGCAATGTGCTGTCGTTATAAAGTCGTGAGCCGCCTCTATACAATATATATAATAAGTTTTTTGTGCACAATAGACAAAATGAGCGGCTAAATTTATATATAATGCCCATTGTTTTTTCCTTAAAAAAAAGGTATAATAAGTACATAGAAGATTTTACCCGAAAGGGGCTCAGTTCAACACAGGAGGAGAATTGAAACAACATGGCTAGTTTAAAGCTTAAAAACATCTATAAGGTTTACGGAAACAACACTACTCCTTCCGTTACCGACTTCTCTCTCGACATTCAGGATAAGGAATTCATCGTTCTCGTCGGACCTTCCGGCTGCGGTAAATCCACTACCCTCAGAATGATAGCGGGTCTTGAAGAAATCACCGAAGGCGAGCTTTACATCGACGACGTTCTCGTAAACGAAGTTCAGCCTAAAGACAGAGATATAGCGATGGTTTTCCAGAACTACGCGCTCTATCCTCACATGACGGTTTACGATAACATGGCGTTCGGTCTTAAACTCCGCAAAATGCCTAAAGCCGAAATAGACGAAAGAGTTAAAGAGGCTGCAAGAATACTCGGCCTCGAAATGTACCTCACCAGAAAGCCGAAGGCTCTTTCCGGCGGTCAGAGACAGCGTGTTGCTCTCGGTCGTGCAATCGTTCGTGAACCGAAGGTATTCCTTCTCGACGAACCTCTGTCCAACCTCGACGCGAAACTCCGCGCACAGATGAGGACCGAGATTACAAAACTCCACCACAGACTTGCTACCACCTTCATTTACGTTACGCACGACCAGGTAGAAGCTATGACCATGGGTACCCGTATCGTTGTTATGAAAGACGGTTATATTCAACAGGTTGACGCTCCGCAGAACCTTTACGATTACCCCGCTAACCTTTTCGTTGCGGGCTTCATCGGAACGCCTCAGATGAACTTCTTCGACGCTACCCTCACCGGTACTAAGGACAACGTTTATGTCGAATTCGAAGGCGGCAAGATTAAGGTTCCCCATGCGAAGGCTGCTAAAATCATCAACATCGACGATTACCTCAACACCGGCAAACCCGTAGTATTCGGCGTTCGTCCCGAAGACTTCCACGACGAAGCCGCTTACATCGCTAACTCCAAAGAGACCGTTGTAAAAGTTAAGGTTGACGTTGTTGAAAAACTCGGCGCGGAAACACTTCTTTACTGCGTATTCGACAAGGGTCAGGAAGAGGAAAATCCCGACGAAATCAAGAGCCTTGTAGACGGCGCTACTCAGCTTACCGCTAAGGTTGACTCCCGTTCGACCACCGACAGAGATCAAAAGATCGAAATCGCTATCGACATTATGCATACTCACCTTTTCGATAAGGAAACTGAATTCACCATTCTGGAAGGCGAAGGTCAGAAGGCTTACGTTCCCGCTGTTGAAAACGCTCGTAAGAAAGCACGTGACGCTCAGGCTGCTCACAAGGAAACCGAAGCAGAACTCAAAGCTGCTCAGAAAGCTCTCGCGCTCGCTAAGAAAGCGTACGACAAGAATGCTTCCGACGAGAACAAGGCTAACCTTGACGCTTGCGAAGCCCGCGTAACCGAAGCTACCGAAAAGGAAACTGCAGCTAAAGAACATGCGGCTACCGTTGCCGAAGAAGCTAAGGCTGAAGAAGAAAGACTTAAAGCGTAAATTAAAACAAATAGTTTTCAGGCAGACCGTATCGAAGGGTGCGGTCTGCATTTGTATGTAAAAAATAAAAAGCGCCCTGAAACGCGCGTTATCGGGTATAAATATGTTAGAAGTTCTGCTCGACGCTCTCCTCGATACGTTAAAAATATTGCCGTTTTTGTTTGCAATATTTATAATTATATCGCTACTGGAGCATCGCGTCAACGCAAAAAAACACGCAAAGTTGCTCGGCGGAAGGCTTGCGCCTCTCGTCGGTGCGGGACTTGGCGTCATACCTCAGTGCGGGCTTTCCGTTATGGCGGTCAAGCTTTTTCAGGAAAACTGTATAACGGTGGGAACACTTATAGCTATTTTCCTTTCCACTTCGGACGAAGCCGTGCCCATACTTATCAGCGAGGGCAGATGGCAGGAGTTTTTGCTTCTCGTTTCGCTGAAAATGGTAATAGGTATTATCGCGGGCTATGCAGTGGATCTTATTGTGAGGAAGAAACCGGAAGGAATTCACAGCGACGACGAGGAGGAGCACGAGGAATTTTCCTGCTGCCACCATTCGGGGGGGAAAAACGAAACAGGCTTTCACAAGTATTTCCTGCACCCGCTTATTCACTGTTTGAAAACCGCGGGCTTCATTCTTGCGGTAAACGTTATTCTCGGAATAATCGTCTGGGCAGTGGGTGAGGAGAGATTTAAAAATTTCGTCCTCGGCGCAGGGTATTTTCAGCCGTTCGTTGCAGCGCTCGTCGGGCTTATTCCGAACTGCGCTTCGTCGGTAATTCTTACCGGAGCTTACGTTTCGGGCAGTTTGTCGTTTGGCGGGTTACTTGCAGGGCTATGTGCCAACGCGGGCGTGGGGCTTGCTCTTCTGTTTAAGGAAAAGAAGGGAATTAAACGCAACCTTATAATTCTTTTGATTTTATATACGGTGGGCGTTCTTTCCGGCGAAATATTTACCCTTATAGAAATGCTTATTAAATAAAATAAAAGGACTTTCTGTTTTCACCGGAAGTCCTTTTTCGATAAAGTCCGTGGTTAGGTGCGGGCTTTTTTTATCTGTAACTTTTTGTTTTTACGGTTACCGAAAGCTTTGTGTTTTGCAGAACCGTGTTCTTCATATTTTCAAAGTAAGCGTTCTGCGTCCTGTATAGTCTGTTTTTAACCTGAAAAACATCTATGCTTTCCGCTCTTGTTTTTTCGAAAACGCTTTCGATTTTTTCTTTAAAAAATTCGCTTAGTTTTTCAAGTACTTTGTCCGGGACGATGTAATTCTTTACAAGCTCTTTCGGTTCGGAGATAATATCCGTATCGTCAAGGCGTACGTCGGTGGTGAGAGAAAGTTTCAAAACGGGCGTTGCCCCCGTAAAACGCAGTTTAATCGACTTTTTTATGTTGTTAACCGAAAGGAAAACGGTGGCGGTTTTACCTTCGTATTCGGCGTTCGGAACCTCTATGAAAGCCTCCGAAATGGGGTGAGTGAGCATATTGAATACAAGCGTTTCGTCCCTTTCGAGCACGAGCTTTTTTACACCCTTGTTTAAAAGCGCGGTTGAAGTCGCGTCGAAAATATTGCTCGACTTATTCTTTGACATGCCTCCGTCACCGCTGTCGTCGCCTTCTCCTCCGCCTTCAGATAGACGCTTTATTTCGTCGCGGTCTTTTATCGTATCCGCCTTAACGGTTTCCAGAGCGTAATCGTCTGAAGATGAAGTTGCGTTGTTGCCACCTTCGCTTTCGCCCTCGGCTTCCGTAAGTTTAACTATCGGTATAGAGGAAAAACCGCTTTCCGAATAGTAGCCGATGGCGAATTCTTTAAGGCTTGTTGCGGCGATGGAAGACAGGCTTTCGGAATCCGGCTCTAAAATTTTAGTGACGGAAAATGCGGAAAGCTCGTCGAGAGGGGTTTTCGCGGAGAGAATTTCTTTTGCGCTTTTTTCCGCCATACACATTCTTGCGGTATCCTGAATTTTGTCCGTTCTTAAAAAGTAATCGAGCGGCTTCATGATATCTTCGTCGAAAAGACTGCTGCCCAGAACTATAAGATTGCAAAATGAAAGTTTTGTGTACCAACCCGTACTTGTGGATATATGCTCTATGGCGTCGCCGACTGTTTTTCCGTAGCCCGTGAGCACCGCAGAGTTGTTCGACGCGGTCTGGTCGGTCGCCTGAGGAATGGCAATCTGAACGGAAACTTCGTAAAGGTCGTCCGCTTTGTCAATGCCTATTGCCGCGATCAACGCAGTCTGTCTGATATCTATAATGGAAAAATCGTTTGACAGATACAGTACGGTAACAAACAGTGCCAGCAATAATAAAATTTTGCTTTTTATAAAGCCCGTAAAAAAACCTCGTTTATTCATAAGTCCCCTTTATCGCGCGCTAACGCCGCTTTTTTATGAGAAGATACCATTGCCGTATAACCTTTGTCGTTTAATAATCCGTTTTTTTTTACCGTCGGGTTTTTCCCGATAATCAACATTAAGAGCGGGAAAACGTACGCAAGCAAAATCATAACGGGTGAAAAATAGTTTTCGAATATTTCTACCGTTTTGTTGAAATATAAACCGAAAACGGACAGCGCTACGGCAACCAACCCGTTTATTATAAGCGCATACACGAGCGATTTACCGATACCGAACGATTCCCTGAGGCATATGGTTGAAAAAACGAGCGGCACGGACAGCGAAAGCACGCCGGACATTACGAGCATAAGCGTGGCTATATAATCGAACCTGCCAACGTTGTTAAGAGCAATGGAGTATTTCGTCATCTTGGAAAGCGCGTAAAGCTGACGGACGGCGATATCCCCGTAAATGCCTGTGAAAAATGCGAACAGTAAAATGACGAGTAAGGAGGTAACGGCAAATGTAAGCCCGACGGCAAGGTTAAAGTGCTTTTCCTTTTTTATCTTTCCCGCCATAAACAATAGCACGAGCGGCTGCCCGTACCACACTAAAGCTTTGTAGTTTGCGTTCAGCGTTTGTAAAATAGGGTTTTTCAAAAACGGTTGAAGATAGAAGAAATCTACGGACGAAAAGGAAAGAAAAGTGACGAGCAATAACCCGATAGCCGTAAACCAAGCTACTATTTCCGCCGTTCGCGCCATAGGCCTTAAACCGTGTACGCACATGTATGCCGAAACGAGAAAGAAAGGCAAAAAAGTAAAGACGGTGGGGGATGTTTCATATAGAACGATTTCGGTGTAGTTTTTCTGCTCGAAAACGGGCACCACGCATTTTAACATAAAGTATATTCCGTAAATAAAATATATAACTCTTGCCGTCTTTTTGTTGAAGGTGTTTTCAAGCACTTCAAAAAAGGTTTGTCCTTCGTATCGGTTTATGAACGCCACCGAAACAAGCACCAATATCCCGTCAAGCAGCAAGTTGATAAGTCCCGCAAACCACGCGTCCTGCTTTGCGTAAGCGGCGTAAAGCGTAGGCAGTACCAGAAATTTAGACGACGGTATTATGATGAAAAGTATCGCGCAAACCTGTTTTTTATTTACCTCCATTTTTCTTTCTCCTTTTTAATAAGTCCCGTAAATCTCACGTTATCGCTGTGTCTTACGGTTTATCGGTATTGTCTTTGCTGTTTTTGAAACGCATTCTTACAGGGTTATGGTTTTTTATGGAACGCGGGCGCCTTTGCATTTCGCTGAGATACGAAAGGTAGAAAGTGTCCTTTAAATCTTCCAGCACAAGCGGGGCAAACGGCGCCAGTATGGGCGTGCCGAAGTTTTCCGTCGCGCATAAATAATTTATCAAAAAGATTATCCCCAGTATAATTCCGTATCCGCCGACAGACCCTGCGACGATAAGCATGCTTATGCGGATGATCGACATGGTTTCGACAAGATCCGGCACGGTATAAAGGGATATTGCTGATAGCGCCATAATAAGAATTGCAGGCGATGAAACTATCCCCGCTCTTACCGCGGTATCCCCTAAAACGAGCGCGCCGACTATTGAAAGAGCCATACCCGCGTACTTTGGCATACGAATGCTCGCCTCGTTCAGAATTTCGAATATAAGCAAGATGAAAAACATCTCGAAGCTGGGCGACATAGGAATGCCCTTAATGCTGTTCACTATCGTAAGCAAAAAATTAAGCGGAATAAATTGCAGGTGAAATAGCTGAGAAGCCACGTAAAACGCAGGTAAAAGCACCGAAAACGCCAACGAGCAAATTCGTATCCACCTGACGAAGTTTGAGTGAACGGTGTTTCCGTAATAATCTTCGGGGTTCTGAAAATCTTCTATAAGCAGGTACGGAACGGTAAGCACAATAGGTGAGCCGTCCACGATAATCGCGATTCTTCCCTCCGCAAGTCTTGCCGTTACAACGTCGGGCTTTTCGGAATAATTCACCGTTTTAAAAATCGAACCCTTGTGCGTGGAAATAAGCTTTGCGATGTAAGAAGAATCGGCTGCGTTGTCTATATCTATTTCCTTTATCTTTTTAATAATACTGTCCGCAAGGGTTTTTTCCGCAACACTGTTTATATATACGACGGCGACGGCGGTTTTTGAAAGCCTGCCTACGGAAAGGTTTATAACCTCAAGGTTTGGCGATTTAATTCTTCTTCTTAAAAGCGAAAGGTTTGTTTTTATGCATTCGTTGAAGCCCTCTCTCGGTCCGCGGGTAACCGTTTGCAGCGGCGGCTCGGCAACGGCACGCACCTCGAATTTTTTCAGGTCGGCAGAGAAAAAGCCCTTTATTCCGTCGCATAAAATCACCGCGCTCCCGTCCAGTATCTGTTCGACTGCTTTATTCACGCTGTTGCCGCTTGCCGGCACGGCTATAAGCGAAACAAGCTGTATACCTTCGAGAGAGTATTCCCCGTCGTATTCCGAAAGCGGGCGGACGACTTCTCTCCCCAAAAGTTCCTTGTCGCAAATGCTGTCCGTGTAAACGGCAACGGCATTGTGTCCCGAAACGGTAAACCTAAGGTACTTTATATCGTCCCCGCAAATATTCTTTTTTAGGATTTCTTCGTCCTTTTTCAGTGTTCCGCAAAAATTCATATTAAAAGTATGTTTTCTTTTTGAAAAAAAATTCGATTTTTCACTTGACAAAATTCAAAAGGTGTAGTAAAATATAGGAAATAGTACTGATTTTAGTTTTTGCTTACTTTAGCCCGACGCAAAGCCACGGGTTCACGAAAAAGGAGTTGTCTTAATGAAGAAACTGAGAGCGATTTTTAAAAACGTTCGTCCCGTATATTTACTGTGCACGTTTGTGGGTTTGCTTTTCGTGGTGATAAGCCTGGTTGTAACAGTTCCCGCGATAAGCGAAAACAATAAGCTTGATAAAATTGCAAGGACGGGAACTAAAGCAACCGCTTACAATTTGCAGATCGTCGATACCGGGCTTACGATAAACGACGTGCATTACTATTATCTGACTTTCGATTACGAAGCAGGGCTTGGGGTGAGGGATGGCAGAACGTCCGCTAACTTCACCTATGATGAAGCCCTCCGTATACAAAACGACGGCGCGCTTGAAATCAGATACACTTACGAGGGTACCGTGGAGGAAGGCTTCGACGGCGGAAAAGCCAACAAAAAATATTATTGGATTATTATCATTTGTTCCTTAATCGGTTTGGCTGTCGCAGGGTTCGGCATATTCAAAGTTACTAGCACCGTTAAGTCGGCGGTCGATATTAAAAAATACGGGTTGAAAACGCATGCTCTTTCCTTGAACTATAAAGAGGACTCCGAAGTAAACGACATAAAATACTATCGCATAGAGGCAAGTTATACAAATCAACGCGGCGAATATGTGGAAGGCAAAACCGATGAGGTTTACACGTTGGCGCAGGTTAAAGAACTTGTTAAAAACCAGAACGCGCAAATCCGCTATTACGGAAACAGGTTCGAGCTTATTGCCGATGCCCCGCAGGAAAAAGAGTGAGGAGCAATCATTAAAAAGGGTAAAAGCCCGTATATCACACATTAACGAGGATTTTTCAATGAACGACGCAGAATGCAAAAGTTGCTCTAAAGAGCCTGTAGAAAGAATTAACGTACTTAGGTTTATAGATAAGCTTGACAGTATTTTAAAGAAAAACGATACCGAAGGCGCAAGGGAGTGTTTAAAGTTCTGGGAGGAGGAAGCGAGAAAAAAGAATGACAGCTGCGGACTTCTTTCGGTTTTAAATGAGGAGGCGGGCTATTACCGCAGAACGGGCGACAAGCAAAACGGGCTTTCCGTCTGCGAGGAAGCGCTTAAACTTATAAACGAAAAATCGCTTGAGCAAAACGTTTCCGGCGCGACCGTTTTCGTGAACGTAGCTACGACCCTTAAAGCTTTCGGCAGAACGGGCGACGGGCTTCCGTTATACGAAAAAGCCGAGGAAATATACAAGAAAAACGGCATGGAAACCTCTTACGAATACGCGGCGTTGCTCAACAATAAAGCTACGGCGCTTGCCGACATCGAAAGGTACGAACAAGCCGAAGCTCTCTATAAAAAGGCGATTGAAATACTTGAGAAAGTCGGCGGACACAATGTGGATATAGCTATATCGTATATCGGTCTTGCTCATCTGTACTTCGACCGCGACGACAACGCCTACGAAATAACCGAAAAAACGCTGGATACCGCATGGGACTATATCGCGGCGGATCAACTAAAAGACAGCGCGTATGCGGACGCGATTATGAAATGCGTGCCCTCCTTCGAGTACTTTAAAAGAGAAGCGGAAGCGCAGGCTTTAAGAGAAATTGCAGAGGAAATATATAACGCAAACTAAAAATGAAAGGCTTAATTCTCAGCGAAAAATTTTTTGAGGAGTATGGTTTACCTTTGATAAAGGGGACTTTTGAAGAATTTTCGGACAGAATCGCCGCGGGACTCGTCGGGCACGGTTCGGAGTGTTTCGGCTTTGACGACGATATCTCCCGCGATCACGACTTCGAAGCGGGCTTCTGCTTTTACCTTACCGACGAGGACGAAAAGACGTTCGGGTTTAAGTTGTTTCGAGAGTACTCCAAACTGCCGGACGAATACCTCGGCGTAAAAAAGGCAAAGGCGAGTTTGTTCGGTGACGGCAACAAAGGCGTTAAAACCATAAAGGAATTTTACTCCTTTTATCTGCCGGGCGGAGAGCTTCCCACAACAAACGAGGATTGGCTAAGAATTCCCGATTTTTATCTTGCGGAAGCCACCAACGGAAAGGTTTTTTATGACGGACTCGGCGAATTTACAAGAATACGAGAGGGGATAAAAAACGGAATTCCGTCTAACGTGTGGCTGAAAAAACTTGCTTCAGCACTGTTTTATGCGGCTCAATACGGGCAGTATAATTACGAAAGATGCCTTCTGCACGGCGAAAAGCTCTCGGCTTCGTATGCGCTCGGCAGGTTCGCGGAATATTCCGCCAAAGCGTTCTTTCTGCTTAAACAAAAGCACGCCCCGTATTATAAATGGCTTTTTCGCTCGCTGAGGGAACTCGGAAATACGGAAAATACGGTTGCGGATAAGCTGGAAGTCGCTCTTTCCGCCCCGTTCGATAAAAATAGAAACATAAATATTATAGAAGAAATTTGCTGTTTGCTCCGTAAGGAAATAGCGGCGTCACCGCTTACAGGCGGCAACAATATATGCGGCTCGGGCGATTATTTAGAGCCTTACGCATATCAGATAAACAATTTAATTAAAGACGGCAATTTGAGAAATATGCCCGTTATGCTGTGATAAAGGGCACTTTTCTGAAAAATAAAAAATTCGGCATAAGCCGAAACGGAGGTTTTATTATGAAAAAATGGAGATGTACTATTTGCGGAGAGATAGTTGTTTCGGATGTTCGTCCCGACAAATGCCCCCTTTGCAAAGCACCCGGAGAAAAATTTGTAGAAGTTAAAGACGATGAAATGACTTGGGCTACCGAGCACGTTGTAGGCATTGCCAAAGAACCCGGCGTTCCCGAAGCGGTTATAGAAGGCTTAAGGGCTAACTTTAACGGCGAATGCACCGAGGTAGGTATGTATCTTGCCATGGCGAGGGTTGCCGCAAGAGAAGGCTACCCCGAAATTGCAGAGTACTGGAAAACGGCGGCTTACGAAGAGGCAGAGCACGCGGCTAAGTTTGCGGAAATGCTCGGCGAAGTTTTAACCGACAGCACCGCAAAGAACCTTGCTATGAGAGTCGAAGCGGAAAACGGCGCTACGTCCGGCAAGTTCGAGCTGGCTAAAATGGCAAAAGCTAACAATCTTGACGCCATTCACGACACCGTACACGAAATGGCTAAGGACGAAGCCCGTCACGGCAGAGCTTTCGCCGGTCTTTTAAAAAGATATTTCGGAAAGTAAGTTAAGTATTGCATTTTATTGATAAAACACGTCATATCTATCTTGATATGGCGTGTTTTATTTTTTTGAGATAATAAATGTTTATTGATAATAAAAAAATTACAGAAAGTATCATTAAATAACTTGACATATCTTTTAATATTTTATATAATGCCTACCGAGGTGATGAAAATGGATTATGCGGATATCATTCTTGAAATGCTTGATAGAATTAAAAAATTGGAGCAAGAAGTTTCTGAATTAAGAAAAATAGTACATACGAATCAACCTTTATCGGTTGAAGATGAAAAAAAATATGGCGGAACATACCATATATCGAATGTTCCATATTTTCCTTCTGTTACGGGAAAGCGGGATACAACAAGATATATGTTTGACGGTAATGTTTATTTGAAAAATCGTTTAGTTTTGGCTGTCGTAAAAGCTTATGTGGCGCAGAATAAGACTATTACGCGACAACAGTTAAAACAAGTATTCGATAAATCGTTGCAAGGCTCTATCGGCGTTGTTGAGAATATCGATGTTGCAGAATTACGATCGGATTTTCAAGTACGTTTTTTTATAAAGCCGATTGAAGTTATTCATTTGGTGGACGGCGATATGTATGTTTGTACACAATGGGGCGTTTCTAATATATTCAATTTTATAAAGCGCGCAGAACAGCTTGGTTTTGATATAGAACCGATTAAATAAAGGGGAATACTATACAAATGGTTGACAGTTATAATGAAAATGATTTGGTAAAAGGCATTAACGAAAATATAAATTTTGTTAAAAACATTCCTATTGAAGATGCTAATAAGTGCGTTGGCTCCATACGTTCCGCATTTGAGTATGCCGTAAAACTTTTTTATTTGAAAAAATATAATAAAAAACCTGTGTGGGTGAAAGGCGACGTTGAGTGTTTTGATTTACATAAGGCTCTGACGGATGAAAGATTTTCGCGGAACTTCAGTAAAATGACATTATCGTATATGCATATAATTCGGCAGACTTGTAACGGTGTGTTGCATGATAATGAGCCGCTTACTTTTGATGACGCGAAAGATTTGCTTATAATGTTGGAAAAATGCATAAAGGCAATCGGAACTGTTATTTCTATGGATATAATTGCGCCGTCTGTGGATATTATGCTTGAACGAGAAGATGATAAGCCGTCGATCGCTGTGGAAAAATCGCAATTTTCGGATAATATTTGTAATGTAAAATATAACGGAGGAAAAAGAGCAATGAGAAAAACAGTCTTTATCGATGATAGTTTACAGCGTGATTTAACAAAAGGTTATGGCGGGAGCGCTCAACCTATATACGATGAATGTTGTGAAAAATTCGGCTGGGATAATAGTCAAAGATATTTGTTTGGGAAGCAAAGAGGTCTTTATGCTGAAAACGTTACACATGAAGGATTTAATGTATGGTTTCTTGCTCATAGTAATTGGACACAAACAAATGGTGGAGAGTGGAGTAATAAAATTTTACGTGATACCATTGAAGAAGTATGGTTAAAACCGCAATATAATAGCACATATTATCGCGACGAGGCTATCCGAGTAGTATTTGCAAAGACAAAAGCGCATGGTTATGTATTTATCGGGTTATATCGTCCGATTAACCTTGAAGGAAGGGTTTTGTCTAACGGAAATAGAGTGGCAATTAGAACATATCAACGCATATCTGACGTTTATCCGAATTTCCAATAAACGAAACAATATTTTTATTGTTGATACACCGATCATTTTTTACTACAAACTTTTCTCTACCGGTTAACGACTACAAAAAGCAAAAGTCTATTATAGGTCGATTATCGGGTGTTTTGCGGGAATATGCGTGTTTTAATCTTGGTGTCGACGCTTGGAATAAATTTTTGATTTATTCAATAGTAATTATAATAAATTATTGTACGTTTGCATTTTGCGCTTTTTTTGGTTTTTCTAAAAAGAAGTTGCTTGCGATTTCCGGTATAATTATTTTTCTCGCGACAATATTAGGATATATATTTGCATGGGAGTTTGGGGGTTGGGGAATAAGTGATGAAGATGATTACATATTATTTTCCATTCTATTGCTTATATTTGGTTTGACGAACAACATTTATCCGCTTTTTGAAAATAAGAAAAAACATGACGATATTGCTTTTTTATTGGAAGACTTTAAAATTTATTATGCGGGAACAGGAAAATTTTATGAACAAGATTTTTCGGTTTTGTTAACTGCTTTTGTGTAGCGGTAAACTTGACCTGTTGTAAGGAAAAGCATATTCACTCGTTCGCAAAACAGCTTATAAGCGAAAATGCCTTGCTTAGTCGTCATTTTGCAATCAAATTTTCCGTTTATCATAAAAAATTATTATTCAAAATTGTTGATTTTATAAATACAGATCGCTATAATATTATAGGGTAAATATTATAGGGTATTTTATAATAAATGCTATAGAGTATTTTATAGAACATTCTCGGGTGTAATGCTTGTGGATAAAAAGCGAGTACTCGCTTTGTTTGTTACTTCGCAACAAACAAAGCGAGTACTCGCTTTGTTTGTTACTTCGCAACAAACAAAGATCCATTTAATAACAAATTACGGAAAGTAAAAATAAAAACGGAGGCTAATATGAAGAAATCAAAAGGGAAACTCCTGATAGCGGTTCTCTGCCTGATTCTCGGCGCATGTTGCGTATTGGGTTTCGCTTCATGTGAAAGTGTTTGCGAAAATCATACCTACGGCGAGTGGGAAGTGACGAAGAGCGCAACTTGTACCGAAGCGGGCAGCAAGACCCGTAAGTGTACGACGTGCGGAGAGACGGAAGTCTCGACGATAGACGCGCTCGGTCACGATTGGATTCCTGCAACCTGTACGACCCCGAAAACATGTAAAAATTGTTCCGAGACCGAGGGTGACGTGGGGACGCACACATACGACAAAGAGGTCGTAAACGAAAATACGCTGAAAACCGCGGCAACTTGTACTGCCAAAGCGGTATTCTACAAGTCCTGCGTATGCGGAGAGATAAGCACCGCCGAAACGTTCGAATACGGTGATCCTCTGGGACACGACCTTCCCGACACATGGACGAAGGGCGAGGGAGACAACCACGTAAAGAAATGCCGTAGAGAAGGCTGTACATATTCCGAAGAAGAAAATTGCTCTGGCGGTACGGCGACTTGCACAGAAAAAGCGACTTGTACGGTCTGCGGCGAAAAGTACGGCGAAGTAGATTCGACCAACCACGATTATGATTGGGTATCGAACGGAGACGGAACGCATACCGAAGTTTGTTCGAGAGACGGAAGCCACAAGGGTGCAACCGAGAACTGTTCTGGCGGCACGGCAACCTGTACAGAAAAGGCAAATTGTGCGGTTTGCGGTGAGAAATACGGCACTTCTTTAGGGCATGACCTCCCCGAAGCATGGACGAAAGGCGAGGGTGACAATCACGTAAAAAAATGCCGTAGAGAAAGCTGTACATATTCCGAAGAAGAAAATTGCTCTGGCGGTACGGCAACTTGCACAGAAAAAGCAACCTGCGAAGTCTGCGGGGGCAAATACGGCGAAGTCAATTCGACGAATCATGATTATAAATGGGTATCGAACGGAAACGGAACGCATACCGAGGTATGTTCGAGAGACGGAAGCCACAAGGGTGCAACCGAGAACTGTTCTGGCGGCACGGCAACCTGTACAGAAAAAGCAACCTGCGAAGTTTGCGGTGAGAAATACGGCGAGGTAGATCCGACAAATCATAAATTCGACAAGGAAGTCATAAAGGACGAAGCGTTAAAGACGCCTGCAACCTGCACGACGGAAGCTGTATACTATAAATCCTGCGTATGCGGAGAAATTTCCGATGATGACGGGCAGACCTTCCTCGGCGAGAAGATCCCGCACACATACGACAGGGAAACGGTAAAACCCGAAGCGTTAAAGGCGTCTGCAACCTGTACGGCTAAAGCGGTATACTATAAATCCTGCGTATGCGGCGCGGTAGGCGATGCCGAAACTTTCGAATACGGCGATACAGCCGACCACGCGTTCACCGTGGAGAACACGGAAGCCGAGGGAGCGTTAAAGACTCCCGCTACTTGTACCGAAGCTGCGGTTTATTATAAATCCTGTTCGGTTTGCGGTAAGGTTAGCACCGAAGAAACAGATACGTTCAGGAGTGGCGAGACTGTTCCTCATAAATACGATAGCGAAACCGTAAAGGACAGCGCGTTAAGGGCCTCTGCTACTTGTACCGAGGCTGCGGTTTATTATAAATCCTGTTCGGTTTGCGGCAAGGTTAGCACCGAAGAAGCCGACACGTTCGTGAGCGGCGACAAACTCGGACACGCGTATGTATATAATACGACAGAGCCTACCTGTACTGCTTCTGCTGTTAGAACCACTACCTGCGAAAGATGCGATTATCACGCAGAGGAAAAAGTCGGTTCTGAATTAGGTCACGACCCAGATGACGCAACCGCGACGGAAGAACTCGTAAACGACTGCGAATACGTAATGGTACGCGAATGTAAGCGTTGCGGTGAAGCCGTCAAGGGCGAAACCGTATATCACCATAATTACGTAGCGACGATAACCACGTATCCTACCTGCTCGAAAACGGGCGAAAAGACCCTGACGTGCAGCGATTGCGGCGATACTAAGACAGAAGAAATAGAAATCGACGCCAACGGACACAATTGGGTTAAGGGCGAAGCTGAGAACGGTACGAGAACGGATACTTGTTCTATTTGTAACACGACGAAAACCGTAACCGTATACGAAGGCGAAGAAACCGGATCCACCAACGCCGGCGATTTAAAAGACACCGACGTAGAACTTAACGACGCCGGTCTTAGCTTTGACGACGGCGTAATAGATACGATAGGCGACCAGGACATTACAATTGCGGCTAAGAAATATACCGGCGAAGAAGCGGGTTTAACACCCGAACAACTCGAACAGGTAAAAGACAGCCCCGTATATAACTTTACGATCAACAACGGAGCAATTTCCCAGTTCGGCGAAAACAACTACGTAACCGTAACCATTCCTTACACTTTGGCGGCGGGCGAAGACGTAGACAGTATCGCCATATGGTTCATAGGCGATACTGGACTCGAATCCATAAAGGCGACTTATAACGTGGACGCGAACGGAAACGGATACGTAACGTTTAAGACGAACCACTTCTCTTATTACACGGTAACGAGGCTTACCCCTGCCGAAAGATGTGAGTTGTACGGACACGGTTACAGTGTACAGCACGTAGATGGTAGTTGTACAGAAGATTCTTACGACTTATACGTCTGCGTTCGTTGTCACGATAAATACATCGACAACATAAAGAAAGCCGAAGGACATAAATACACGACAGAAAGAAAAGAAGCGACCTGCACCGAAAACGGTTATATACTCAAAAAATGTACCGAATGTGAATATGGTTACATAACTAAGCTCAACGTGACCGGACATAAATGGAGCGTTGCAGAGCATGTCGATTCGACCTGTTCGGTAAACGGTTACGATAAATTCCGTTGCGATAATTGCGACGGGGAATACTCCGTAACTTACGAAAAGACGGCGCACGATTTTACCGAAACGGTAACGGATCCTACCTGCGAAAAAGAAGGGTATACTCTTCACGCTTGTAAAAACTGCGATTATAACTACAAGAGCAACTACGTTGCGGCTTTGAAACACGCATATAAGGCTGCATCGTGGGTATGGGCGGACGACTTTACTTCCGCTAAATTGACTATTGTCTGCGCAAACGACAAAAATCACGTTCTCAAGCTTAACGCTAATATCGGAACTACGGTTACAAGAAGCGTTTGCTCGGACTACGTAAAGACCATCTATATAGCGGCTGTTTCCTATAACGGCGTTATATATAGCGATGAAAGAGAAAAGGAAGAGGGGTCTGTAACCCACGCGTTCTCTACCGAGTGGAAGAGCGACGGCACCAAGCACTGGCGCGAATGCGTCTGCGGCGAAAAGACCGATATAGCGAACCACGCTTACGACGAAGTTGTTGTAACGAAAGAGGCAACCTGCGTAAGCAACGGCGAAAAGACGGCTTACTGCGTATGCGGAAAGACTAAAACGACGGTAATTCCCGCAACGGGCGAGCACAAATACGTAAACGGCGTTTGCGAAACCTGCGGAAAAGCCGAGGGTTCCTGCGACCATAAAGAACTTCACAAAGTGACTGTAAACCTTGCAGATTATGGCGCTTGCGGCGGATATCTGTACTACGAAACCTGCGCTTGCGGCGAAGTGAAAATCTTCGACACGACGAGCGGTCTCGATATGGATTGTAACTTTGCGAAGATGGAAGAAAGCCAGGGCGACCCGTACGTAGACGAGGACGGCAATATGTGCATGGAAATGTCTTCGCGTTGCCCCGCGTGCGGTTTAGAACTGACAGGTTTTGCAAAACAACTTATTGACGGTTGCGAAGCAAAAATAGTTGCCTGGTATACTCTTTCGGTAAAAGGCGAAATCATTGCCGAAAATCTTTTTGCCGAAATAGGTTCTATGGGCGAACAGCATGAATACGAAGACGTTACGGTAGACCTTGCAGGGTACGGCGCTTGCGGCGGCGTAATGAAACTCGAAAAATGTTCGGTTTGCGGAAAGATAAACGGCATTAAATGGACTACCGATATTAAGTGCAAAATCGATTTGACTACCGAGCCTACGCCTGAAAAAATAACGGACGAAAACGGCATAGTTCATACAGTTCAACAGGTTGTATGTCCCGATTGCGGGCTTCGCTTTGTTATGGATATGTGGACGATTGACGAATCCGCATGCGTAAAACACATGTACGGCGCTCAGCGTATTATCATAGGCGATACGGTTGTATACGAATACACACAAGAACAAGCAGAAGAGAATCACAATATGGAGACCACGTACAAAATGTACGGGGAAACCTGCGAAGACGGAGTAAAAATCACCCAGCGTTGTTCGGTCTGCGGTTATACGGAAATCTGGTACACTTCGCAACATGACGAAGCTGAGTACGAGTTCGATCTTTCCGAATTCGGCGGATGCAAAGGAACGATTACCGGCAGACGTTGCAATATTTGCGAAAAGATGACTTACGTCGATGATATGAAGATCGGCTGCACGTTCAA
>CAKQLR010000018.1 GCA_934254725.1 uncultured Clostridia bacterium
TGGGTGTAAAAAACTACGGCTTACCTAAGCAAACCGTAGTTCTCTACAAGGGGAATGCTTATCTCAAAAGCATATTCATGAAACTCTTGTCCGACGTTCTCGCAGGCTTAATCGGGCATTCGTAAACAGTCCCGTCTTCGTCGTAAGAACGAACGGCGTAAGTATTGCCTTTCACTACCTTGCCGTGATCGTCTTTCATTTCGTAAGGAACGACGACGAGTTCAGCTTCCATAGCGTCACCGAAAACCACATCAAGAACGTTGTAGCCGTTTTTGTCGGTGTCCTTGTTGGGCGGTGCGACCTGAATTTTGATTTCCTTGCCGCGAACTACACCTTTAATGAAGTAGGAGTAGTATTCCTTACCGTGACTTTCAAAAGTTTCTCTTTCAACCATAATGTTGTTAGCCATTGCCTTTCACCTCCTTAATTTTTCTTCCCGATAGTGCGGGAGATTTTCTTTGCTTCGGCTTTGGATTTGCCTTCGCCGAGTGCCTTCTTGTATTTGAACAAGCCGGCGTGATCGGACTGTGCCTGAAGATAACCGGAGCGAAGACCTGCTTCGTAATCGGTCAGTTCCTTGCCTACTTTCGGTCCGTGTTCGTGAACTTTGTTTTTGCGTTCGGATGCGTAACCCTTCGCTCGTTTGGAAGGCACGCTCCATCTGCGTTCGTTGTTATTTTTGTTTGCCATAATGTGTTTTACTCCTTTACCCGTATAGCCGTTAGTTCAGCATAGAATTTTGATTTTTTTGTTGCCCGTGTTGCCGTTAGCCAAGCGAAAAATTTTGATATTAAGTTGTAAGTTTGCAAGCCGTTTTCTCTTTGTTGAAACACTCCGTTTCGTGCGACTTTTACTTTGGAAGGTGGCCACCTTTATCTTTCGAAAGTCCGCATAAAACAGTCGGTATTCTTTGCCGAAAATGGACTTGCTTTTATATTTCCATAGAGAACGCAAATTCTCTTAATGGACGATTGAATGTAACCGAAACGACAGTTAAAGTGCCGTTATAGGTTGATTAAACGCACATTTGTGTAATTTTCTTAATCAATATAAGTCCTTAAATATGTGCGTGTTTTGATGCGTTTACCGTCAAGATTGTTTCTTGATTGAAACACGAACTCATAGTCGATGTCGCGCTCGGAAGTCCTGAAATAATAGGTATCGTCGCTTACAGAATGAACGTCTCCGCGATTGTTTGTGCAAAGAGAAATTTTCTGCTTGACGATATAGTCCGGGGTGCGATAAACGTTGTCTGCGTTTTGAAGAAAATCAATATCGCAAACGGGTTTTACAACAGCGTGTTTTGACATATTTTTTACTCCTTTGCCCGTAACCTGATAGCACAGTGATTTTGTTATTTCAACGCCGACTGCAAGAAATAAATCAATTTGTTGTTGAGTTCCTTCATATAGTCGGTGGTGAGTTGCCATTCTTCGGCAAGAACCGCTTGCGTATTGTTGTCAATATACAGCGACACATAAAGGATATAGAGTCTTGCAGGAGCGTTTTGCATTGCCGTATTGTATCGTTCGACTTTCTGAACGATTGCAAGCGGCTTGACAGTTTTGGAACTCCTGTCGAACAGTTCTTTCATTGAGTAGTAGTAACGAATTTCTTTTAAGTCGTTTCGGACCTGAACCGTGGTAAGCATTTTTAACACCTCCTATTTTTTGTTTTTTCTGCCGAACTTCTTTATGATTGCGAGCATTGTTTTCTTTTGGTTTTCGTCGCAATTTCCGAGCATCGTTACCAATAACTCCTGCTGTTCGTCTGACAGATACTGCTTTCCAAGATAGTAATCATCTTCGACAAAAACTCCGCTATCGTGCCGGCCCGCAGCGGTGTATATCGGGTAAGAAATCGAGAGCTCGAGAACGTCACGTATAATTGTTTTTCTGCTTACGCCGAGTTCAAATGCGAGATTGTCCATCTTTTCGTGACGACGTTCGCAAATAATCTCTAAAAGCGCTTGGCGACGTTCCGTTGCTCTCAATTTTCTCACCTCCTTTGCCTTCGATGGCCTTATTTTCGCAGTCAACTGGGACACCTTTTGTCCCAATTAAAAAAGTTTTTGATATTTTTTGGGATTTTTTTGAAATAAAAAAAGTGCCTTGACAAACAGGAACCTCTAAGCTGAGATTCGCTGTTCGCCAAGACACTTTTAAGCCTTGTATTTTACCCGATGGGTAAGTTACGAACACTTATGCGCGAAGTATTGAAATCGGATTTACCACTCTTATTGTTCCAAAGCAACCGAAATTTGCTTACACGCACGCACGTTATTCAATTAACTGACTTTAATTTTGATAAGAATTTCCTTATTATGCTGTTTACTGAATATCTTCGCTTTACAGCGATGACAAACAACAAGGATTGCGCCGTCTTTTCGCTGATACCCGGTCGTCTTTTTATGACAACAAGGACATACGAAAGGAACAGGGTTAGAACTCGTCTCCAAAATTCAACCTCCTTTCCCCATGACACACAAAGAGTTGTATTTAACCCACTGCATTGATAGGGTTGGGAAATCCCATATCGCAGGAAGATTATCTTTTGTGCCTAAATATGAATAGTAACGGATAAGACGGGGCTCTCTTACTTTGCCACTATGCAAATTTCAAAAAATCAATAAATATCCTTGAGAATTTTAACTGCCACGCCTTGTATGGCAACATCATCGAAAAACATATCCTTCATTCCGTCGTTTTCGGGATGCAAACGGATTTTCTTTCTTCTCTTATCAATATAATATCTTTTCAACGTCGCCTCGTTTTCTATGAGCGCGACAACTATTTGACCTTCTTCTGCCGTGTCTTGCTGACGAACGACAACCAGATCGCCATCATCTATGCCGGCGTTTATCATACTGTCGCCCTTTGCCCTAAGAATAAAGAATTGTCCGTTACCCAAGAGTTCACGAGAAAACGTAACGTAACATTCTATATTTTCTTCGGCGAGAATGGGAGTGCCGCAAGCGACTTCACCAACGATAGGCAAACGATTATGACTGCAAAGAGAATTTATGATTTCCTTTGTTTGCAAGTCGCCATATCTTCCGTTCTTTTCAAGGTCGCCACGCTTTATAAGCTCGTCCACATATCTATATGTTTGAGGAACGGACAAGCCGACGGCGGTTGCGATTTGTTGAAAAGTAGGATAAACGCCGCTTTCAAAGTAGCAATCGTTAATCAACTTCAATATGTTATTGAGAGTTTGTTCATTTTTGCTTCTCATAGGTGTCTCCTTTTTCCGTAAATGAGTTTCGTTTCTCATTTAGTGATTTTATTATACTCAAATCACCATCGAAAGTCAAGAGGAGAAAAGGGGCAAAACAAAAAAATTTTTAACTTATTAAAATTAAAAAAGTAGGAGTCGAGTGGCTCCTACTTTAATTTGTTAGACAATCGTTCCTTTTGCCAAATCTTCGGCGATAAAAGAGCAGAAGTAAAAAGGAACGGTTAGCAACTTTTGCTTATCGTCAAAACCGTAATTGTTTCTTGATACCTTAATTGCAAACTCAAATTTATTGTGATTTGAAAACTTTTCCAAAGAGTTCAACATGCCGCGCCCTTTCTTAACGTCAATCGGGAACAACTTATTGTTGGATTCCACGATAAATTCAAGTTCGGCGGACAATTTACCCTTCCAATAAAAGAGATTTATGCCTTGTGCAATAAGCTCGTTTGCGACAAAGTTCTCAAAAAATATGCCAGACAACATATTTTCTTTGTCGGGCGAAACAAACGATGATGCGTTTATTCCGCTTTGATAGGAAAACATACCGCTATCCGCAAGATACAAACGGAAATTACTATCGTTATCTTGAATAAGAGGCATAGTAATATGTTCTTTAAGTTGATACGACCTATTTACAATGTGCGCCATTGTAAGCCAATCAATGGCAGTCGCAAAGTCGCGAGTTTTGCTTTTTTCTTCTATAAGCCCCGGCGAAAAATTCTTTGATTCTTTATTGAGCTCTTTATATATATTTGAAAACAAAGAACGCGAACGCAGTATGGCCTCTCTGCTTGCTTGATACAATTCCATATCGGAAAGATAATTGTCGTACAGAACTTTAAGAATTTCCCTTGCTTCAAAAAGATTTTGCGTTGAAATATAGGTATCTACGACTTCAGGCATTCCTCCGACAAGCATGTATTTATAAACCTGCTCCAACGCAAGCTCATGTACGCTTGCATCTAACGCTTTCTTTTCCGAATATGCCTTTTTAATTCTTTGATACAGCACATTGTTGCTATTCAAAAGAAACTCTTCAAAAGTAAGCGGATATATTGTAATTTGATTTATCTTGCCGACAGGAAACAAAAATTTAGAATTGTTTCCCGCGCCCCGCTTATTAGTTTCTCTTTGAAGTTTTATTCTTACCATAGAACCGGTTGCAATAACCGGAATTTCTTTGAAGTCTTGGCAAAAATACTTCAATGCGGAGATAATGTTCGGGCATTCTTGAACTTCATCAAAAATCAATAAGGTTTTGCTGTCTATTTGTCTGCCTTTTTGAAGGGATATAAACTCAATAATCTTTTCTGCATTTGCGGTAGAAAAGCAAAATTCACGAATTTCATCTTCTTTCTTGCAATCAACGTAGATATAGCTATCCTTATAATACTTGTCGGCAAAAATATCCTTAACCAAATAAGTTTTGCCAACCTGACGTGCGCCCCAAACAATCAAAGGCTTTCTATTTGTGCTTTTATTCCATTCTATAAGTTTTTGTGTTGCCAATCTTTCCATAGCTATTGCTCCTTTCGTAGTCTTATTATACACGAAATCGAATTGTTTTGCAAGAGTTTAGATGTGTTATTTGCACTTTTTTCGGTATTTTTTAATGTATTGTTTGCACCTTTTTAAGTATTATTTTGTCGATTGTTTGCACCTTTTAACGCTTTTCGCAAAAATCAGTGAGCTTAATTTCGACATTCCACGAGCAAAATAGGGAACTTTTTGGGTTTATTGTAGCCGTATTTACAAATTCCTTTTGTCTTTCGGGGGTATAGCCTAATCGCCTGCATCGACTGGTCAAGGCTCACAAAAAATAATCCGATTTCAAAGGTAAAAACATCTTAACATACAATTGATGACAGCCGTATGGCATATTTTGAAGAAAAAATAAAAACTATCACTATGCTATTTTTTGCTCGTCGCTCCGCTTTTTCCTTGACAAGTCGCTGCATTCGATTATTCTCGCCCCCTGTCGAAAGACAAAATGAAAAATACAAGGTGGTGATTCGGCACGAACCATTGTTCAACCCTTCGGATGCCATTGTCGGCATCTCGCCCGAGGGGTGTTTATCCATTGAAAGTGGAAAAAATGCCTTGAAAGTAGACTTCCAACCATTCACACTTTTTTCTCGAAGTGTGCTAACGTTGATTCAGAAGTTAGCGAGCGATATGCAAAACATACGCCGATTGACTTCAAATCTAAACAAGGAGGTTCAAGGCAAATGTTAAGGAGCATTAAAAAAGCATTCGATATAATCAAAGCCGAAGACGCTGAAACTGCCATTACCGTTCACACTATCCGAACTTGGTGTAAACAAGGCAAAATTAAGTGTCTGACTGCCGGCAACAAGGTTCTTGTTGATATGCAAAGCCTCTTAGATTATATCGCAATCAAAACAGACAATACGGAGGTATAAAATGGCATACTCAAAAATTACAACAAACAAACGCGGCGTTTTACAAGCGAAAATTCAAGCGTATGGGTTAGATCCTATGACGGGGAAATCGAAGTTGTATGTTAAAACCGTTCATAATACGGACAATCTTTCCGAAGCAAAATTCAAAAAGTATGTAGCAAAAGCAGAAATTGAATTTGAGGAAAGCATAAAACTGACGGGAAAGACATCGGCAATCGAAAAAACTTCAACAGACGGAGTTCTGACCTTTACGCAGCTTGTAAAAGAATGGAAAACGTCCGTGCTGCAAAATCTATCAAGAAATTACTATGGCAGGATATGCGTTACCGAAAAACTATTTACGAGTTTTTTGGTCGAACACCATCTTGCCGATAAACCAATCTCGGAAATTACTGTTCGACACGTTCAGTTGTTCCTTAATTCGTTTTGCTCGGGCGAAGAAATCCCGTCCGGCTTGGCAAAACTGAAAAAGCCATTGCCTGATACTATAAACGGCAGGCAAATGATAAGGGATAACGTTATAAACACGAACAGTTTATATAGACTGAAACATCTCGACGGGGCAATCAAAGTTCAAACGGCAAAGAAAATCTGTGAATATTGCCACTTGAAATTTGACGACTATTTTGAGCCAATCTTCAAGATAAAGGAATGTTCGCCCGAAACGATAAAAGGACATCGAAGAATACTCCGAACTCTTTTTAATGAGGCTGTCAGGTATGAATGGATTGCAAAAAATCCCGTATGCAAGACAAAAGTCGGTGCATCGGCAAAAAACGGAAACATTTCGATTAAGCCCGTCGAAGAAAAAGAAGTGTTTTCGCTCGCGGAAGTAAGACAATTCATCAAACTTCTTGACGAATTACCCGACGATTTGATATATCGACGCGTTACGTTGAAATTTGTGGTCTTAACGGGCGTGCGAACAGCCGAATTGCACGGTTTAAGGTGGGCGGACTTTGATTTTGACAAGAGAATTGTCCACATTAGACGTAACAGACTTGCGACCGAGGGATTTGGCATCTACGAAAAAGATCCGAAATCAAGAACGTCGAAACGCGATATACCGCTTCCGGCTGAACTGATGGACGACCTTAAAAAGTATATGGATTGGTTCAGGCTTGCCGACGATGAATTTGACAACAAATTAGACGAATATTACTTCTCCGTCAATATATTGAGAGAGCCTGAAGGCGTATCCAGCACAGCACAATGGCTTGCTAAATTTGAGACAAAGCACGGTCTTAAAAAGGTTTCGCCACACGGATTGAGGCATACATATTGCAGTATTCTTTTGTCCCAAAATGTGCCTATTCAGACAGTCAGCAAATATCTCGGACATAGCGATTCGACTATAACTCTTGAAGTTTACAGTCACTTTATTCCAGACACACAAGAGCGAGTCACCGATGCGTTGAGCAATTTGTTTAACGACTAAGCGACTCGCTTAGATTATATAAGGAGAAAACGATAATGTATTTACCACGATTAAGAAGAATAGCAGACGTATTGAACGAAGTAAAACAAGTCGATCCCGACACTTGTCTTACTCGCAGTATGTTGATTGAGCTAATGAAACAAGGCGTAATAACGCCGCTCAAATACGGCAACGCTTGGGTTGTCAATATGGACGAATTGCTGTTATTTGTAAACGGCAAAAAGGAGAAGTAAAATGAAATATATGACGTCAGGTGACATTCATAGAATGTTTAAGCAAGAAGACGAAGGCACAATCATAAGACGTAATAACGTTCGTAGAATCGCTCTCGAAAACGGGATTAAGCATACGCTTACGCAAAACATAATCTTGATTGACTCAAAAGATTTCTTTGAGAAAGTAAACCCGTATGATTTGCAAGACCACGAATACAAAATACCCAAGTTAAGGAACATTAAAGATTGTGCGAGAGAGTGGAACAAACACCGAAAAAAAGGCGACCGTTTTATACACGCCGATGAAATACGCGATTTTTTGAAAACGGACACAACGGTATTTAAGTATAAGTTCGGCAATAAGTGGATTGTAAACTACGATCAGCTTTTGCCACACCTCAAGAAAATAAACCGCCGCGAAAGCAAAATGTGGAAGAAATATATGCAGTGCTTAGGCATAAAAAAATCAGTCACTCCACGAAAAAAGTGACTGACGGCTGGCCTGCCTGATTGGAGTCGAACCAACGGCGTTCCGCTTAGGAGGCGGACCCTCTATCCTACTGAGGTACAGGCAGATATTTGATATTTTAGCACGATTTGAAAGTTATTGCAAAAGATTTTACAATACCGAAACAATACCTAAAACAATACCAAGTATTACTTTCTAAAAGCCAAACCACAATATTTAGTTGTAAATGTTATGTCCCAACTCAATATGTTGTGTTTTTTACCGAGTTAAGCACTCCCTTAGGAGGGGTTTATTATATCCATTTAACTACGGAAGCTTATTCGATTTTTTAACTTCGAGAACAAAAACGGTGCATAAAAATAGCACTACACTCGCTCAAAGCTTATTTATTTTACTATATATTTAAGAAAAAATCAATCGTTTTTTAACTGTACCGCAAATTTGTTTTTTATTTTTTGCTTTTACCCGAGTATTAAACCCGAAAGGAACGTTCCTCCCTCTTATTTTTTAAATTTTTTCGATAAAAAACATTTTCTCGGTAAAAAACGCTATACTTTTTTTTTATTTTTGCTATAATATACAGTGGGAGAAGAGGAAACAATTAGTTTGCGTGCGTCCGTAAAACAACGACTTACACAAACAAAGAAAGTTTTTCTCCGTATTAAATTATGACAAATAAATTTTTACATAAAGGAAGGTTATTAAAATGGCAAAACTCGATTTAACAAAGTATGGCATTACCGGAACTACGGAAATCGTACACAATCCTTCTTATGAAACATTGTTTGAAGAAGAAACGAAAGCCGGCTTAGTCGGCTATGAGAAAGGTCAGGTCAGCGAGCTCGGCGCGGTTAACGTTATGACCGGTATCTACACCGGACGTTCGCCTAAAGACAAGTTCATCGTTATGGACGAAAACTCCAAGGACACCGTTTGGTGGACGAGCGACGAATATAAGAACGACAACCACCCCGCAAGCGAAGAAAGCTGGAAGGCTGTTAAAGAAATAGCAGTTAAAGAACTTTGCAACAAACGTCTTTTCGTTGTAGACGCTTTCTGCGGCGCAAACAAGGACACCCGTATGGCTGTTCGTTTTATCGTGGAAGTCGCTTGGCAGGCACACTTCATTAAGAATATGTTCATTCAGCCTACCGAAGAAGAACTTGCAAACTTCAAGCCCGATTTCGTTGTTTACAACGCTTCCAAAGCTAAAGTCGAAAACTATAAAGAACTCGGTCTTAACTCCGAAACTGCGGTTGTATTCAACATTACCACTCGCGAACAGGTTATCATCAATACCTGGTACGGCGGCGAAATGAAGAAAGGTATGTTCTCCATGATGAACTACTACCTCCCCCTCAAAGGCATCGCTTCCATGCACTGCTCGGCTAATACCGACATGAACGGAGAAAACACCGCTATATTCTTCGGACTTTCCGGAACGGGCAAAACTACCCTTTCCACCGACCCGAAGAGACTTCTCATCGGCGACGACGAACACGGTTGGGACGATAACGGCGTATTCAACTTCGAAGGCGGCTGCTATGCTAAGGTTATCAACCTCGATAAAGATTCCGAACCCGACATTTACAACGCAATCAAACGCAATGCGCTTTTGGAAAACGTTACGCTTGACGAAAACGGCAAGATTGACTTTGCAGACAAGAGCGTTACCGAAAACACCCGCGTTTCCTATCCTATCAATCACATCAAAAACATCGTTCGCCCCGTATCCAGCGCACCTGCCGCTAAGAGCGTAATTTTCCTTTCGGCTGATGCTTTCGGAGTACTCCCCCCTGTTTCGATACTTACACCTGAACAGACTCAGTACTACTTCCTCTCCGGTTTCACCGCTAAACTTGCGGGTACCGAACGCGGAATAACCGAACCTACCCCCACTTTCTCCGCTTGCTTCGGTCAGGCGTTCCTCGAACTCCACCCAACCAAGTACGCAGAAGAATTGGTTAAAAAGATGAATATGAGCGGCGCTAAAGCTTACCTTGTAAACACCGGCTGGAACGGAACCGGCAAACGTATATCCATTAAGGATACAAGAGGTATTATCGACGCTATTCTTAACGGCTCGATCAACGAAGCTAACACCAAGACTATTCCTTACTTCAACTTCGAAGTACCCACGGAACTCCCCGGCGTTAACCCCGCAATCCTCGACCCGAGAGATACCTATGCAAACAAGGAAGATTGGGAAACCAAAGCTAAAGACCTTGCAGGCAGATTTATCAAGAACTTCAACAAGTACACCACTAACGAAGCAGGCAAAGCACTTGTTAAAGCAGGTCCTCAGTTATAATTTAAACAGTTAAAAAAAGTTCAGGCGGGCGCCGATTTTATATCGACGCCCGCCTTTATCTACCCGTTATTTATTATAAAAAGTGCCCTGTTTCAAAGATTATCGAGGAGTTTTTACAATTAACTCACTTTAAAAATCTGCAGGTATCTATAAGGACAACACCTTTTGCCGCTTTACAAACGGGGCATTCATCCCACGCTTCATTTGATTTTGCTTTATAACCGCATCCTCCGCAAACCCATTCGACGGGCGTATCGGAAGAATACAACTTACCCTCTTTCATCGCGTTGTAAATGGCATTGAATAACTGCTCGTGCGATTGTTCTATCCCCGCTATGCGCTCGTAAAGCAAAGCGATATCTTCAAAACCTTCTTCCCTCGCGACCTTTGCAAAATGAGGGTAGACCTCTTCGGCTTCTTTGCGTTCGTCCTCTGCTGCAAAACGGAAATTTTCGATTAAATCCCATTTTTCTCTGAAAGGATAGCCGCCTTCTATATCCACGTTCTTAATTATGTCCTCGTGGCATTGCTGCATTGCGGTGTAAAACATTCTTGCATGGTTGAATTCGTTGTACACGACCTTATCCACTAATTCGGCTAAAGCGTTGTAGCCTTCGTTTCTCGCGCCGTACTCTATAAATTCGTACCTAACGCGCGCCTGCGTTTCGCCCGCAAAGCTTGCCGCAAGATTGATAAATGTTCTGCTGTCTTTTAATTTCATATTTAGTCCTCCTTTTTGTAATATCTTCTTTTTCAAAAAAAATATTCTTTTTATTATATAAATAATGAAGGATTTCTCTCGTCAGCGCTTGAAAAAAAAGAAATTTTATTGTAAAATATAGAAGAAAAAAATATGTTTTTACGGAGAAAAAATGGAATTACAAAGACTGCTTTCCCCTGCAAGGAGAATTATCGACGAATACCATATGATACAAGACGGCGACAAAATTGCCGTGGGGCTTTCCGGAGGGAAGGACAGCGTTACGCTTCTGTACATTATGGCGGGGCTTAAAAAGTTTTACCCTAAAAAGTTTGACGTCGTGGCGATTACCATCGACATGGGTTTAAAGGATATGGACGAAAACGAAAAAACGGCGCTTAAAAATCTTTGCGAAGAACTCGGCGTTGAATACAAAGTCGTCCACACGGATATTGCGGAAATTATTTTTGATATAAGAAAAGAATCAAACCCATGCAGTCTGTGCGCGAAAATGCGCCGCGGGGCGCTGAACACAACGGCGCTTGAGATGGGTTGTAACAAAATCGCCCTCGGTCACCACGCCGACGATTTGATTGAAACGCTTTTCCTTTCGCTGTTTTACGAGGGCAGACTTTCCTCCTTTTCACCCGTTTCATATATGAGCAGAACAGGCATTACGCTTATCCGCCCAATGCTCTATATAGAGGAGAAAGATATCCGCTCTTTCATAAAGGGAAAGCCCATACTTCACAACACCTGCCCGGCAGATAAACACACGCAGAGACAGTTTATAAAGGATCTGCTGAACGACTTGAAAAAGGATATTCCGTTTGTTAAACACAGAATACTCGGCGCGATTACCCACCCCGAGAGAAATAACCTCTTTGACAAATGCCTGGTATATAAAAATACCGGAAACGAAACCACCGAAACCGAGCAGTCCGAAGAACAATAATTTCTCATAATAAAAGCCCCGATTTATCCGAAAAGGTCGATTCCTTCGCGATAAACGAGGCTTTTTCTTTTTTTAATTGTTTTTATTCTTCCGTTTCATTGTTTTCAGAAACGGGTTTATTTCTTTTAAAGTTTGCAATCTTTTCGCCTATCGGGAACATTACACCGCCTACGATATTGCCGAGCGCCGTCAGTGCAGCGAAAAGAATCAGCCTTGTAATATCCATATCCGCCTTGCCGAGTACGGCAAGGAAAATATATGCCTGATTTGCAATACAGTGTTCGAAGCCGAGATACACGAAAAGCACCACGGGGAATAATATGCAGAGAGTTCCGGATAATCCTTTCAGCCTTGCATTCTGATGCGCCTTAACGGCAAAAGTGATCATATTACCGCAGAAAACGGCGGAAATAAAACTGCCGAAAAGTCCGTTTGAAAGCTTTGCCTGAGTAACCGAAACGGCTCTTTCGGTTATAGCTCGCGACACGGCGTTATCCGTCAGAAAAACAAGCAGACATAAAATAAAAATGCCTAAAGTATTAAACGCGTAACAGACGACAAGCGTCCACCACTGCGACGGTTTTATATCCACAAGCGTGGGAACCATTCCCGTGAAAAGCTTGTATTCCATAACTATTATAAAATACAGCCCGAAGCCGAAAAGCAAACTGCAAACGGCTTTTTCCCATGCGCCGCTGCCAGAAACAGACGACGCGTACAGATAGACAAATGCCGCAAAGGCTATGCAAACGCCCGCGAAAAGCGAGTATATTATCAGCTTTTTTACTCCTATTTCTTTCATTTTTCACTCCTCTTTCGTTAAAAAGCCGCCTTTTTCGCAGATTATCGGCTTGTTTTAATAATCGAGGATAATCTTGCAGTCATAGAAAAGCTTAAATAAATCGTCTGCGGTACCGCTAACGAAACTGTCGGACGGAATGTAATACATTTCATCTTTATTTACGAAAACCATAAAACATTTTTTAGTTCTCTTAACCTTGTAAATTTTATCGAAAGTAAGCTTTTCGCAGTCGGTCTTTCCTCCGGATCTTCTTGTAATGGTAATAAGCCCGGGGATTATTTTATAATTCATTTCTATATCCGCATCCTCTACCCCGTAGCTTCTTATGTTTTCCTTAGTTTCGGATCTTGTAAGATAAACGGTGAGCGCGATAATAATCGGGCAAGCGGCTATCAAAGCGATACCGCCGACAAGCTGCCCCGTTCCGCTTCTTTCTATAATTAAAATAATGCCGCCTACGAGAAGCGCAACCGCAAGGAACGGAAACGCTATATAATTAGCTATACGCTTTCCCTTACCCATATCTATTACCTTTTGTTTGCTTAAAACGTAATTTACTTCTATATTTCTTGTCATAGTTTCCTCCGTTAAAAATTATTTTATCATATAATGAATTTCAAGTCAATCGTTATGCAAAAGCGGCTGCCGAAAAAATCCGACCGCCGCTTTATTGCACCTTTTTTATCTTTATAGTTCCGTATCTATACTGCAAAGCAAGAATACGAAGTAATTGCTGTTTTCGGGCGCAGAGCCTTCCGTAACGGAACATTTAACCGTAACCACAAGCATATAGTTTGTTATATCGTTCTTCCCGAGATCTTTGAGATTATTGACCGTCAACTTAAACCTGCCGGTTGCAATCATGTCCTCCGAAATCGTCATTTTTGCATCTTCGGAATCCAACCTCGTTACCGTTCCGAACGGATTGTCACCCTCGCAGAGATTTTGAGTTGTATCATAAAAATACTTTCCGTCTTCGCCAAGTTTTTTCTTGTAGATGGCAAACGAAATTTCCGCCCCCTCTGCTGCATTTATGGTCGTAATGGACGAGAAGTCCGCAGATACGTTAAAGATTATTTTTCCGCTGTTCGTTTCGTCCGACGGATCTGCAAGGTTGATTGCAAGGTACTTCCTGTCCTCCGGCACCACGGCGATTTTAATTCTGTTTTCTATGACGGGCGTGAAGTTAAATGTCGCCGAAGCTGTCGTTCCGTTTGTATAGAAATCTGGGGACTCGGATATATAGAAATCATCACACAGCGAATAAACAGCGTTTCCCGACGTATCGAACGTTTTAGTAAACGAGGCGTTATCCACTTTTGAAAAATCCGCTATTACAGAGAAACTGTCGGAATACGTTCCGTTCTTGTTTGCATCGGCCACCGCTATAATATCGCCGACCTGATAGGTTATAAACGCCGTATCCGCGCTTAAAACGTATTGAGCCAACACGGTTTCGGTTCCGTCGCTTGCTCGCCTTACAAGAGAAATTACCGTATTTGCGGGCAATCTTACGGTTTTTCCGTTATACTTAATGCCTATAACGTGAGTTCCGTAAAGAATTTTATTATTTTGAGATGCGTTAGTTACGTAGTCCGCCGAAGGTAACGTGACGTTCACCGTGACGTCAACGTCTATACTCTTGTCTTCGGTGTTAGAAAATTCGCTATTCTGGGTGTTGTTGTTTTCGACGTTAACTTCAACATTTGTTTCGTTCCATACGCTTATCTTGCAAGTTTTTGCGGTTGTATTGGATAATACGTCTGACGAGGTTTTATCCACATGCCCTTCGAGATAAAGGTTTTTACCTGTATAATTATCTGTCGCCTCGTCTGGGATTACAACAAGAATATACCTTTCAAACACATAACCCGTTTTATCGGCTTCGTTGTAGCCCTCTTTTTCGCTTATTCTCGAAGAGGGAATAAAATCGTCCAGCACGTTAAGGGTTTTAGGCACAAAGCCTGCTGTGCCGTTCATAAATTCGCTTAAACTTATATTGTAAGCGTTTTCCGACAACGTATAGTAATAATATTTGTAGCCGTACGGCGTGGCGCTGTTCAGGTCGAAAAGAATAAACTTGGTTTCAGCGTAAAACAGCTGCTTTGTCTGATCCGAGCCGTCCGCCGAAACAGAGCGCAATTCTTTATTATAATTGAACTTTCTGTTTTCGCCCTCGTAATAGTTTAAAATTTCGTTGTATTCGTACTCGATGTAAAGGGTAAAACGCGAACCTGCGGATATGCTTACGGCATATGCGGGCGAAGAAGTAAACGCCTTTATGTAATAGTTTTCGCCCTCCACCGCGGAAACGTACGTATTTATGCCGAGCACAGGCGGGTTGTACACGTATATGTGCATCGTGTAAGATTTAGACGAGGAGCTGAAAGTAATAGTCAGACGAGTAAGAGTTTTTTGCGCAGCGGTAGCTCTTAATTCGTCGTATTTATCCTCTACCGTGTAAAACTTGCCGGTAGTTGAATCGTAATCTATACTGCCTTTAACAGCATTGCCGTCAACCGTAATTTTTGAAAGCTTGCCTTTATTTCCACTGTCGTTATCGTCATATTCAACCGAATAACATTCGGAAACAACCTTAATATCGTAGCTGCCGTATCCGCCTTTGGTTACGAGCTGCAGGAACTTCGTTATAGCTTCATCCGCTTCCCAAAGAATTTTGAAAACAGGCAGGTCTGTATTTTTCTTAACGTCCGTAAGATAATAGGAAAGCGGTTTTATAATCGAATTTCCTTCTCCGTCTGGCAACGTGATTTGGTTGCCCCAATTTTTTAAAGCGTTAATAATATCGGGCGAATATATGTCGTTATTCGAAAATACGCCGTCGCCGTGCGTTTCTTCACCGTCTTCAGTTACATAGACAGCCTTTTCAAACGCTTCCGTTATGGTTATTTTTTCGGAAGTATCATAGACGTCAAAATATATTTGCGACGCGCCGTAATCGACGAACAAAGCCTGTGCGCTTCCGCCATTAGTGCCGTACGACGGTAAATCGTCCATACTGCTTATGCGGAAAATATCAACGGTTCCGTTGTTGTTATACGCGATAAGTCCGCCTTTTTCCGAAACACTGAGCGATGTGAAGAAATCGTTCCTGTTCGTTCCGTTAAAAAACCATGTATAGCTGAAATCGCTTTTAAGCGTTCCGTATTTTAAAGAGTTCCCTTTCGTCAGGATATAATCGCCCGACAGAGTTTTTCCGGAAGCTACTTCGTTCATGATAACGCCTAAGTTTTCATCCGCTCCCGCTTTGACTATCGTGTTATCGCCCGCGTAAAGCTCGTTTATAGTCAAGGTGCCGTAAATACCGTTTATCACGGCGGAAACGGCTTTTTTGCCTTGCAGATAGTTATTGAAAACATTTACGTTGTTCAGCGAAACGCCATTATTATTCACCTTATAGTACAAACCGAAAGCATAGTCCGCAGCTACAACCGTATGAGATACTTCAACGTTCTCAAAAGTGAACGCATTTGTTGCTAATGAGCCGAATACCCCGCTTGCATAGGCGTCTGAAGAAGCAGCTATAATATATAACGGATAATCACTGCTGCCGCCGATTTTTATATCCTTAGCGGTAACGGAAGAAAAAACTTTTCCACTGCTTTTTTGAGCAAAAACGCCGGCAGCCGCCTGACCGCCGATAATATATATCGGGAATGAACCAGGCACTACGTTTACATTATTAAAAACAAAATTGGTTGAGTCCCTACTATAACCTGTTATTCCGCCGGCATAAGCGCAGCCAGAAATAACTGTGGCTTTTTCACTCGATTTTACATAGTTACCGTTGCCGCCGTCATCGGATACGGTCAAATCTTTCTCCGCACGCCCGACAAAACCTCCGGCAAACTTTAAAGATATCGAAACACCATTCAGTGCATACTGCACATGGGCATTAACGTTTTCCTTTGTGTTTGCTATTGCAACCGACGGACTTTTAATGCCCGTATTGTATACGCTTGCGACCACAGTACATCCGTCAACAAAACAGTCGTTCAATACTAATTCACATTGACTTACGCCGAAAAGACCGCCGGCAGAGCATTTTTTATCTGTTTTACCAAAAGCCAGAACAGCCGAAGACGAAACACTCGCATTGTTCAATATCAACTTTTTGTACTGGTAAAGATTCGTTTGTATTCTAAACCTGCCGACGATACCGCCGGCGTAAACATATTCATTGTTACGTTTTGCAATAACCGACGTGTTTACTACAGAAAGATTGTTAATTGTTACTGACATGCCGGCTATGGTTGGATCTTTGTCCCCACCGTAAAAGCGTAAATCTCCTATTACGCCGCCGGCAATTTGCAGGGCTTCTATTGTTGAATCTTTAATTACACAATCGGTAAACTCGTTTTCATTTACTTTTGAACCGGAGGCGTAGTCCTGGTTTCCTATAAGACCGCCTGCCCATCCGGGAGATTTTAAAGTGATACCGTCCGCAATTACGTTTTTGAAATACGCTGAACTTGCATACGCGACAAAGCCGCCTACACAAAACGTTTTGCTGTTTACACTTGAATTCGATGTTGCTCCTGTATTATCAATAAATTCAAGCGACATTGTGCCCGAAATGGAAATATCATTTACTTTAGTAATATAATTCGAAGTTTTATTTTCCAATTGAAATGCAAGATTTTCAATATAATCCGCCTCAACGTTTTGACCGTTTCGATATTGCTTGTTTACCGATTTTACGATAATCTTTGTTCTTCCGGTTTCTTCGGTACCGTTTTTAGTAACTGTACCGTTTATCTCTTTTATATTAAAGACATTGCTTTTATAAACCGTTCCGCCTATTCCGTGGAAAGCGTTTCCGTAAGACTCTAAATCATACTCTTTCGCTCCGAAGTTAAGAATAAAGCCTGTATACCGATAATTTCCGTCGTTTATACCGAAGTACTTTGTGAATATACTTTTGCCGTCTCTGCGATAATCGTCTTTATATTCGCCGTTAGTTGCAATATCCGTTTCATATGTCTCTTTGCCCACGTTAGTATAATCGCCGTAGCGGGGACGGGACAGATTGCCGTATGCAAAATAGGAATCCTTAACGGTAAACGCGCCCGAGGATACGGCATAAGCGAACATCATAAACTCTTCGGCGGTATCGAAGTTAAACGTATTACTGCCGTATCTTCCCGTTCTTGAGCTGTATGGGGTCGTAAAATAAGGAATATCACACCCTTTGCCGCCGTTATTGTATTGCTTATCGGTGGAAAAAGCATAGCCGTTTATCAATCTGCCGACGTATGGGTTAAAGAACCACATATTAGCGCAGCTGTCGGGAATTTTCCAATCGGTACCGTAACGGCATCCGCCTTTGTTATCTATGTCTTTTATAATAACTCCGCCGCCGGATACAAGCCCTACGTATCCGCCGAAAATCGGCGGGAATTTATCCGTTAAATCGGATACTTTTATGTTATTTGTTTCGTAGCCTACGTTAACTTTTTCTATCTTGTTATCGCCGCCGATAACCCAGGCGATTACGCCGCCGAAGTGAACGTTGGAAGTCGTAGCCGTCGCGGTATTCGACTCCCAAATTCTGCTGGTTTGCTCGCCGCCGAAGCTCGAAGCGTTAAGTTCCACCGCGTTGTATTGAATCGTTAAATTATAAACAGCCGCGCCATTTGCGGTGTTTATAAAGCCTGCACCCGTTTCGGTTACAGCCTCAGAGTCCTTATAATCGGGCATTTTGACGGTTGTGCCGCCGTCCGCACCGACTATTACGCCGTGGAACGGGTACGAAGGCGAACCTATCCCCGTGAATTCCGCAGAAGTTATTTCTATATTTTCGCTGCCGAATTTATAATACGCCCCTCTTAAAAAGCTTTGCAGGTCGGAAATAGAAAGCGTACCGCCGTTATCAGCCGTAAGTATTGTTCCCGTACCGCCGTACGTGTATTTCTCGAAATTTTCTGCCCCGCTTCCTTGATAAGTCGGGTAGTTTATTTCCCAATCCGCAGAAAGAGACGAAGAAGCGTCGTCGCTCTTTAAAAGCGTTTCCGAAAGGAAGGTAAACTCTCCCGCGTTATTTATTATATACGGATATTTGTAAGTTCCGTAGCCCGTAATAAGGTTATAAACGTGATGGTTTACCTTTAAGTTTCCGCCGTTAGTCAAAACATACGGCATATAAAGGTTAACCCAGTTTCCATATACCTCCGTAGCGCTGTTTGTTTCGGGAGAAACGTAAACAGTAAAGCTGTTGAAGTACTGCTGTTGCTTGGTTTCGCTCAGTTCCGCGCCGTAGGTTACGGCGTTTATGTGCTGTGTTGCGTTTCGCCAGTCTTCCTCGAGGTTGAAGTTGTAAATATAAGAACCCGTACCGGTCTGAATATTTATTTCGGAAAACAGCGTAGCCTTTGTGAAAATACTGTTTGCTTTTAAGCCGTTGAATACTATATTTTTAAATACGACGGTGATATTCTGAGAGGAAGAAGTTCCACTCGCTTTTCCGCCGTAGCCTATAAGCGAGGATGCCGCTTTTGTTCCGTTTGTATAAGCGGTGGTTTTGGTTGCCGATTGATAGGTACCCTGCGTGTATTGAGAAACCGCCTCTATATTGCAGGTAACAAAAGAGTCGATAGCGTTAATCAAAAGCGCTCTGACCGAGGTTGTGCCGCCAATGTCTTCGATTACGAGATTATCGAAAAATACGTTTTTGATATTCGCTTCGCAAATTTTGTTTGCGTCCGTGCCCTTTATCTTTCCCGAAACAAACACGCCCGACGCATCGCTGTACGAGCAAACCGTTCCGGAAAGAACTATATCGCCGAAGTTTACCGTCTTTGCGGCTTCGGAACTTATAACTATATCCGAATATATGCCAGCGTTAAGCCCGTCGAATTGAGAACATCTCCTTACATTGCTGTTGCTAAGCCCGAATTCAAGCTTATGATTGTCGAATTTAAACGTGGTACTACCCGCGTAAACGGGATAGAAACAATAATCTTTTACGCTTATATCGTCGGTTGCCGTACCTACGGAAGAGCCGAATGAATTCGGAAAATCAGTGTTTAGCACATATCTTCTGATAGAGTCCTTTATGTAATTATATACGCTCCAGTAAATAAGGTCCGCCCTGTTTGAAACAACACCGTCGGTCACGTTTCTTTTTTCAAGCCCCGCTATGTTGAAGAAATAGCGGGTATTCGAGTTGTTTACGCCCTTTTGATTAGTTCCGCCGCCCGGCAACAAAGAGTACCAACCGGAAGTAGCGGGAATTTTACCTAAATCATCATCGGTTACTGTTGCTCCAAGAGTTTCAATGGTTACGATTCCGCCGCTTGCGGGAAGGCTTTCGGAAGTCCTCGCGCTTACGTTTTCACCCACGAATAAATCAAAGTTATTCGTTGCGGTTATATTTTCAAAAGCCGAGGAGTCGCAGGAAACGACCAGATATGTAGCCGTTCCGTAAACGGTAACCATGCCGCTTTTTACCGACGAACCTGTTAACGAAGTAAATACGGAATTACCGAACGTAAAGCCGCTTTCAAGGCTCACCTTGCCCGTAATACAGGAAAACAAACCGCCTACGGGCGAAGAACCTGTAACAGTCCCCTCCCACTTCGTATTGAGTTTTACTTTACATTTATCAAACCATCTGCCGATAAGCCCGCCCATTCCGACGCTTGCATAGGCACTGATATTTACGCCTTCCGCAACGGTACCGGAAAAATCTATTTCCGTATAATCGGCGCAGGTAAGCACGGGAACGACGCCCGCAAAGTTTGCTTCGTAATACCATATTCTGGAAGTAATTATAGTTGAAACCTTATTATTGGTAAACGCGGCGCTCGTCACACTTATGGCATTGCCTATCGCCCCGCCGGCATAAACGGAGCCGTTGTTATTGTAACTCGAAACCGTAAATACGGGTTTTATATTACTACTGTCTAGTGTTATTTTACATTCCCCGCTGCCTTGATAAGTGTACCCCACGAAACCGCCGGCATAAATGTTTGCGGAAGAAGTCATCGTTCCCTGTTCAAAAACAAACTCTATTTCGGTGGTACAATTATTGATTTCAAAACGGTACGGAGCGTATCCGAAAATTCCGCCCACGCATACCTGGGAAAAAATGTTATCCGTAAACCTTATTTTACCGCCCACGGTAAGGTTTTTTACAGTAGCATCCCAGCCCCCGGAATACAAACCAAGCCATCTTCTTTCGCTGTCGCCGTCTTTTTGTGCCATGTAAGCGCCGTTTATATTCTCGCCTATGGCAAGGCTTATTTTGTGTTTGTTGCCGTTGAACGTACCTATAAAACACGAGTTTGTTGAAGAGTCCGTAAACTGCTCGATGCCCGTTCCCGCAAAATTTATGTCATTCGTAAGGTTTACAGGTCCCCTGAATAAATTCCAATCTTTATAATTATCGGCGGTCACTCCGCTTACAAACGGAAATACACCCTGTGATTGAATGGTTATGGCGTATTTTGCCGCGTCCGACTCAGAAGAAATATTTATTTCGGTACCGTTCATAGCAAGTTGGGCGGCTGAAACGGTGTAAGTATTTGCGTCAAAGTTTATAATTTCAAGGGTATCGTTTCTGTAAATTTGACCTCTGTTGCCGACGTCGTTGCCGATAACCGTCTGGGTTGCATAGCTTGCGGGATAGGAGAAAGAAAAGCCCTCGTCCGCATACAGCAAGGACAGCCCCTGTCTTTTTACTATGTGGTTAAAGCTTGCGGAATCGTTGTCTTTTACCGCCCCCGAAAGGCGAAGAACGGAACCTTTGCCGGTATTATTCACAAGCAAAGATGATTTATTCGATTTATAAGTTAGGTTGCCTACGTCCGCAAAAGCGTTATCTTCAACCGAATAAACGTAATCCGCCGCGACGTAATAATCGTCCGAATAGGTGTTTACAACGGAAACGTTATTGCATTTTACGTACGTAAAGCCCTGAATAATTCCAACCCCGCCACCGAACGTTCCCTGAGAACCCAACGCAGTGAGGGTGTTGTTTATCGTAAACGTTCCGCTGTCCGAGCCGAAAGTAACCCCTACCCTCGCGTCGCTTGTTCCGTTACTCGTAATCAAGCCAGCAAAGCCGCCGATGTTATCGGAAGTCGCGTTGTTAAACGTAAACGACGGCGAAGTACTTGCATTAAACGTAATGCCTGCGTTTGCTTCTATCATGCCGAAAAAGCCGCCCGCATTTGTTGTACCCGCAGTTGACAAATCGAATTCAGCATTTAAAAGAGATACGTTTTCTATTGTAATAGCGGTATTTGCCTTAAGCTTGCCGATATACCCGCCGAGATTGCCTCTGCCCGAAATGTTTACAGTTACAGGGTTGGTTGCCGAACCGAAAGAAATCTTACCCGAAGGCAGTACCGAAGCTTCGCCTATAACGCCGCCCGCGGAACCGCCCGTACAAACGATTTCATTACCGCTCGACAGCGTGCAGGTACTCGTGGCAACAGTCAAAGCGCCTGCGGAATAACCCGCAATGCCGCCCGCATTTTTACCCGTTACGTTTATGTTCTTTAATGTTGCCAATGAAGAAAAGACAATTTCCGCACCTGTTTCGTTTGTGCCCGCTATGCCGCCTGCGGAATTATCCGCGCTTGCGGTGCCCTGTATTGTAAAACTTGTTCCCGATGTCTTAAGCGTTATTTTGCCAGAATTTTTACCTACGATAAGCCCGGCATTTCCGTTATTCGCGGTTACGTTAAGATTTACGGAAGAATTTAAAGTGACCGACAGGTCGGTGTTTGCTGCTACTTCGCCGAATAAACCGCCTGCGTTGCCGTCCGTCGATTGCAAAGTATAAACTATCGGTTGCGTAGCCGTTCCCGCACTGAAACAGTTAGATAAACCTACCGACAACTTGCCGCCCAAGACGTGAGAAGCGACCAAACCGGCAACCCCGCTTTGAGTTACCGTCGCATTCTGAGCAAATTGAAAACCGCTTATATCGAAATCCACGTTATTTGTAGTTACTACAAGGTTATCGCAAACGGAGAAAGCCCCGCTCTGCGACGCCATAACTGGTTGTTTATATTGATCCGAAACAAGAATTTTCGCTTCGTTCGAGGCGTAATTGAACAGATACGTCCAACCGCTCATTATTACAGAAAGCGCGCCCGGTGTATCCGCTCTCTTAAGCGTAGCTTTAAACGGGGAACTCTCGCTGCCTATTCCGAAAAAGCCCGTCAGGTCGTTTGCTACCGCCGTAAGCTCTATGAGGTCGTTACCGTCGTCGAAAAGTCTGAAAGTGTAACCTTCAAACGAATTGTTTTGCGACGTCCTCGCAAGAGTTACCATTCCCTCTTTTCCGTACACGTTGTAAACGTTCGTTTCGTTTGCAACTTTTTCGATGCCCTTATATGTATTATTGCGGTCCTCACCGAAAGTATCGTCCACATCCAAAGCGTATCCGTCGGGTATGGATAAAGCCTTTGCTTCGTTTTCCCTGAAAACGGGCAGACAGAAAAACCCGAGCAGCGCGACAACCGCGCATATCGCCAGGCAGAAAATTATTTTCGGATTTAAATTTCTTCTTTTTGATTTTCTCATAAGCAGTTTAACCTTTCTGTCATACCGTTTCCGTTTTGATGTAATTCGTTATAGTATTCCACGTTATCTTTCCCGTGCCGATATTTTCCCATACGCTCTGCTGTCCGTCCGAGAGCTCCGCCCGCTTAAAGAATAACCCGTAAGTTTTTGCCGCTGCTGCCGGAAGCTCTATACATCTGTTAAAAACATCGTTCTCTGCCGTCTTAACGATAACGCCGACGGGCAGCGTATTGTTTTCGGTAATAAGTTCGAGAACGTCCGCTTGCCAGGAAACTTTAACGTAACTTTCGGTTTCGGGTTCGCCCACCATAGACACCATGTAGTTAAATGCGGCGTAATCGTCTATATCCGAGCCTGCCTCGTACTGAAAAGCGCCGTGTGCCTCGAAGTTCATCGCGTTGTACGGTGCGATAAGCCCGCCGTAAATTTTTGCAGACATATAAGCGGGCGTCACAGGAACAGCCGCAACGAAAACTTCGGAATAATCCGCTGCGTTGTCAGCCGTTAAACCGTTAAACGCAACTTCTATCGTAACGGAATTAGCCGAGCCTGCGGCAAGCGTCGCCGTGAAAAGCGGCTCGCCAAAAACCGTTTTTTCAATAGGGTAACTTTTCCCCGCGTAATTGACGGAATGCAGATTGTCGCCTTCCTTTTGTTCCTTTAATTTTGCGAAAAAAGCAAAAGTTAAATCGAACGAGTTGTATTCGCCCGTCGCTCTGTCGTAATTGAAAAGGGAGAACTTCGTCGCGCCAGTTATAACGGACGTGTTGTCGTTTAAATCGTCAAGCGAGTTTACGGGGTTAAGAATATCGCTTGTAAAATGATTTTGCCTGTTTACGAAAACGTCCTTGAATATACCTTTTCCGTAATAAGCCGCATATACGACCGACACGGAAAGAGAAGCTACCGCAACCAAACATAAAACTATTATTACTTTTTTTAACTTTATTTTCATACTCGGTCGGCTCCCTTTATTCGCCCGAACCGTCGTTGGTTCCGTTTGCGGCGATGTAAACTATATCCGCTTCTTTCTTTATGTCAGCGTCCGTTTCTTTCCAGGTTATTTTCAGCGCGTAAAACTTATACCATCTTCCGTCTTTCAGAGTGTTCAGAATACCCGTATCGCTCTCGGTGTAAGAAGTATCGAACTTCATATTGCTGTATTTTTTATACACGCCTCTGTTGATTATTCCGCTTGTGGAGCTGTCATCGCTCTCCCAACCGTTATAGGTTACTTTTCTGCTTTCGCCCCAATCGAATTGTTTGTTATATGTAAAATGTATTTCTTCTTTTGCTTCGGCGTCGCCTATGTTTCTTACAATGTCTGCGTAATTATCGCCGAGATTTGAAGCGGCGGCGGAAATTTCTTCAATGGGATACAATTCTATATCCATTCCCATATTTTCGGTGTAGATAACGGCAAGTTCGTACGAATGAACGGCGTTAAGATATGCGGGCGACACGCAGAATACGGTAGTGTATTCCTCGTCTACCTGTAAGCCGTCCAGCCCGAACGACGTCATTTGCCGAACGTTATCGTCCTTGACGTAAATTATCGGGGGAATATCTATTTCGAGATCGTCCGACCGCGTAACGCGCGAAATGTAAAACCAGGCGAAAACTTCCGCCCCGAGTATAACTGTAAGGGCAACAAGAACAAAAAAACTGCCGATAAGTTTTTTGTTTACGGATTTCAGTTTCTCAAACATTATCTTCAGCCCTCCCACACGTTAAGCGAAAAGCATATATTTTTTATGGTAGAACCTATTATGCTGTCCGCTTGGTCGTATCCGTCCTGGTTTTTGTTCCCCTCGAACATTTCGGGACTATGTTCTTCCGCTTCGTAATAACTCGCTATACTTTGTCTTGTATTTTCTTCTATCAAAGTCTTTGTGTTCGTGAAAATTTCATCGTAATAGGAAACCCAAACCCAGTACACCGTTGCCTTGTACAAGCTTTCGCCGTTTTTATCTTCTACAATGTTATCCGCCGTAACTGCTTTTGAAACCTCTTCTCCCGGAGCGATGTAACCGAAATAAGTGTAGTTACCGTTTTCACCCGTTCTGTCCGTGAACATCATTATGTGAGATCTGACGTAGCGAAGCGATTTTGTTATGATTTCCTCGTCATAGTTGTCTTTGGCTTTCTTAAAGCCTTCGTTTTCCGTAAATTCGTTGTTTTTTATATCCGCATTGAATTTAAGAGTATATTCCGTTGCGCCGGGATTATGAACGTAAAATTCAAAGTACCCTTGCGACGATGGGCTTATTATCGTTTTTTGGTCGGAATCCTCGCATTTAATCGTGCCCATTCCGGACGAATGCTCCAACGCACCTATATCCGGACCGTCGGGCGTGGCGCGGATTTCGAGATTGCTGCTCTTTACCGTAACAGCCATACCCGTTGCGGGAGTTTTATCGTTCCCGGAAAACCAACCGAAGGATATAAACGGTATAAGCGCGCACACCGTAAGCAATCCGAGCGTTATCAATTTTATAAGCGTTTTGGTCTTTTTGGACACCGCTCATTCTCCTCTGAAATTATTATTTGATTTGCTTTTAGCTGTCGTAAAGGAAACTTTTTCCGAAAAAAAATAAAAAAACGCCGCATTATTCAAATAAATGCAGCGTGGCTGACTTAAAGTAATTAAGTCCCAAAAGCTTTGCGTCGCCGCCTCACGACGGTTTTGCCCAAAGATATTAAGTTTCTTACAACGTTATTATATTACCATAATGACAGGAAGTTGTCAAACGTTTTTTTCTAAAAATACTCAAATACTGTTTTTTGCTCGCGGATAAACGATATTTTTACCTGATTTTAACAATTTTTCGTCTGAGATTCGATAACTTTTGTCAATTCGTCCGCAGGCATCGCCTTGTAGTAGAGGTAACCCTGGAAAACTTCGCACCCCATTTCGAGGAGCAGATCACGTTGTCTTGTTGTTTCCACGTACTCCGCAATAACCGTAAAGTTAAGCCTTTTGCCGAGATCCACTATAGAAGAGACTATGCTTCTGCTGCGTTCGTTTTCAAGTCTTTTTATAAGGTTGCCGTCTATCTTTATGTAGTCGAAATAGTTCTTCTGCAAAATGGTGATCGACGTATGACCCATGGAAAAGTCGTCCATCTGCACTTCTATTCCTGCGTTCTTTATCTCGTCGAACGCAACGGCGCAACTATCGTCGTCCGAAAGGTTTGCGTCCTCGGTTATTTCTATGCCGAAAGTATGCGGGGAGGGTTTAGCCTCGTTCACCTTTTCTATCATCCACTTTCTGAAAGACTCTTCCATAATAAGGTCGAGACTGACGTTTACAGCTATGCGGAAGTTCTTGTCGTAATCCTTCTGTATACGGGTTAAATCCTCGAGGGCGCGTTCGACTACCGCGCGGGAAAGCGGATCGAACAAGCCGTAACTTGTGGCTATACCTACGACTAGCGGAGGATAAATAAACTTATCGTTTGCGTTTTTGCCGTAACCGAAACGAAGGAGCGCTTCCGCGGAAATCACCCTGCCGTCCTTGACCTGCGGCTGATAATACAAACGGATTTTTCCGTTGCGGATATCGCTGTCAACCTTGGCGGCTATATCGTCCTCGAGAGCGTGAAGCTCGGGGTTAGACGAAACAAGTTTGTACGAATCCCTCTGCTTTTCCCATTCCTTGCAGATTAACGTAAGGCGATCGATATTCTTCTGAATGCCGGCTTGCTCCAACTTGTCTTCGAACTTGACGAACGGCGAGTAAATAGCCACGCCGATTGCAAGAATTACAAGCTGCAAAATACTGCCTGCAACAGAGCCTGTAGCCTGATAGCCGCTTATTAAAACGGGCGTTGTCCATTGCACGTCTGCATTTACCATTGCGGGGACTATTCCCCAGATTGTCGCAAGATACGCTATAGTGTACGCTACGAGCGGCGTGACTATAAACGGTATCGCATAGGCGACGTTAAGAACTATCGGCAAACCGAAAATAATCGGTTCGTTTATGTTAAAAATCACGGATACGCAGGACATTTTCGCCAGGCGTTTGTTCTTCCTGCTTTTTCCGAAAAGCAAAAGTGCGATAAGAAGACAGACGGAAGTTCCGCATCCGCCCATAAGAACGTAAGTATCCAGAAACGATTTTGTGACTATATGCCCCGCGCCCTGAGAGAAAGGACCCGCAGGATTCGTAAGAAGCTCGTCAAAAACGTTTCCGCCGTGTATTCCGAAAATCCAGAGCACGGAAACGGCGAACATAACGATAAACCCGCCGAAAAATCCGGGAGCGATCCAGGAGAACAGCTTATTGAAAATGTGTACGATTAAATCGTTGAAATTGTTTATTCCGGGGATAAGCCCGATTAAAACAGCCAAAACAACAGAAAACAAAAGACACAATACAAACGGAAGAATTGCGTGAATGCCGCGTTCGAACGCGGTAAGACGCTCCTCCCTATGCGTGTGATAAAACAGTTTGTAAAAAACAAAGAACCCGTGGGTTGAGCCGAGCGCTATAATCATGGCGGGGAATATGTTAGCAATTTTTGTGTAATTTAAAATGTCCGCTTTTCCAGTAAAAACTTCGATACCCATAAACCCGAAGTAACACGCCGCGGAAGAAATTGCGGAATATATCCTCATGTCCGGGTCGTCCGAAAGTCTTTGAGATTCGTAAACGGATAAAACCATAACGAGGTACACTGCCGCAAAACCGTAGGTTGCATTGTACAGTAAATCCAGAATTTCCTTGATCTTCCCGTTAAGTGCGGAAGCTATAAATTCCCTTACCGCCTTTATCGGAAAAGATTCTATAGACAGAGAAAAAGCCCCTATCATAAATACGGGCAACAAAAACAAAAAAGTCTGCTTCAACGAAGTCAACAACGAAAAACGATTATTGGACTCCTTGAATATCTTTAGTTTTTTAATACTGATCTTCATGCCGCAAGCCGCTTCCCCACATAATCCGCTAAGCTTTATATTTTAGTAACTTAGCATAATTATATCACAATCGCGGAAAGGTGGCAACCGTTTATTTGTGAATTTTTTTTAACCGAAAATGTGTTTATTTAACACAAAAACATTCTAAAACCGTACTGGATTAAGACTTAACCGATATTAAAGCAAAGCATTACATTCCTGCCACAAAGCTCAGCCGAAGCTTTTATCTATCCCCACGCCGGAGCTTCTTACGCTGCCTGCGTAGAGTGAAAGATTTATTTTAACCCCGCCCTTAACAGCCTTGATCTCTATCTGCGGTATGGTAACTTTTTCAAAATACCCGCCTAAAACGCACATTAAATCGTATTTAAGCATTTTTTCGACGTCGCAGGAAACATTCCTCCTGTCGCTCTCTATCACGGCTTTTACTCTCGCCAGATCGTTCCTTATTCTTTTCCCTTCCATATCATTCTCCGTTTAAAGCAGTTTTTTCAATCTTCGGCGTATGCTTCCGAAAAATCCTATGTATTTAGACGAATAATCTATAATTTTGCTCCGATTGTTTCTTAAATTGTTTGCCATAACCGAAAAAGCCCTGCCGGCTTCTCCGCTTTTTACTACGGAAGAAAACTGAATTTCGTCCGCCTCCGGTACCGCGCCGATAAGCTTTACGCCGGTCAGCGAGCTTATTTCCTCGGGCGAAAGATTATCGCCGGATGCAATTAAGTCCCCTCTTTCGCGGTTTATCGCCATAAAAACGTTTTCAAGACCGTACGAATACAGCAGCGATTTCACCTTGTCGCCGTCCCGTATGCTCGAAACGTGTGGCGTTATAACTATGATGGCTTCCTCTGCCGAAGCGGCTGCCCTTTTAAATTCGTCGCCAATACCCGCGGGGCAATCTATAAGAACGTAATCGAACTGAGAAGAAAGCTCCGTTATTATTCTGCCGAAAGTACGCCCTTCGCCGAAACTTCCGTTTTTACCGAACCTTGCGGGAAGCAGAAACAGATTATCGAGATTAAGAACGGGTATCAATGCCTGTTTTACCCTGCAACGCCCGCTCATGCAATCGAAAACGTCGTACGAAACGTTCCCTTCCGCGCCGAGCGTCACGTCAAGGTTGTTCAGCCCTAAATCTCCGTCCACGGCAACAACTCTTTCGCCCGCAAGCGCCAGCCTGTACGCGAGGTTTGCCGTCAACGTCGTTTTGCCTACTCCCCCTTTCCCGGAGGTAATCACTATTCTTCTACCCATCGTTTAACCCGTCTTTTTTCTTCGATTATACAACGTTTTAAGGCGAGCGAATAAACTTATTTTGTCGAAACGTCTCTTCTTTTGACAGATAGAATTTTACTAAAAACCCCCTTTTTTCGCGCTTTAACGCAAAAAAAGGTTCAGGAACCGCTTTCTTCGCTTCCCACTGTTTTAGCGGTTTTTTCTTTCTTGTTTTTAATAATATCGTACACGCAAGGCAACACGATTGCCGCAAACATAACCACGCAGCCGATTATTTCTTCTATCGAAAGCGGTTCTTCCGGAACGATTATCGCGGAGGCAATTACAGCAAACACGGATTCCATTGACATAATAAGGGTTGCAAAGGAAGCTTCCACATACTTCTGCCCGACAATTTGCAACGTATAAGCGACGCCGCAACTGAGCACGCCCGCGTACGCAATATAAAGCCAGGCGTTCTTTATTGCGGAAAAACTCGGCTTTTCGAAAATAAACATAAGGATAAGCGAAACAACCCCGCCGACAAAAAATTGCAGACAGGAAATTTTTACGCCGTCAAGCCCGACGGACAATTTTTCTATTAAAAGAATGTGCACGGCAAAACAAACCGCGCAGATTATCGCGAGGACGTCACCGAAATTTACGCCGTCAAACTCTTTTACGTCAACACACAAAAGAAACAGCCCCACCGTGCCGAGCGATACCGAAATCCATGTGACCGCCGATATTTTTTTACCGAAAATAAGGCTTAAGAACGGCACGATCAGAACGTACGACGAAGTAATAAACGCTATCTTCCCTGCGGACGAGTACACGAAAGCGTACTGTTGCAAATTCGCCGCAAGACAAAACGCCACGCCTATCAAAAGCCCGCTTGTAATCGTTTTTTTGATAACGGCAGACCTTTCCTCGGGCGTAGTTCTCTTAAGCGGCTGTCTTTTCCGCTCGACTAAATCTTTTATTATTATAACGGGCAAAAGAGTAAATGCGCCGAGAAGCATTCTTGTAGCACTGAACGTAAACGGAGAAACGATATCCGTGCCGAGCCTTTGCGAAACAAACGCAGTACCCCAGATGAATGCGGTGATGAACAGCAGCACGACGCCCTTAATTCTATTTTTCAACGAAAGCCCTCCTCTGATAAATGTTATAATTTCGCTCCCCTACATAACAGTATTTTCATTTAAAAAAAGCAATTCCGCACACCGTATTATAAGCGTGCGGAATCTTTTTTATCACTTTATTGTAATAACGTGCGTTTCAGGCTACTTATTTCTTCGCAGCGTAAACTGCGGCACAGCCCGATACAAGGGAAGCAAGCAACAGATAAACAGTCCAGGAAGCGTTTACGCTTGCCTTTGCTATAACGCCTAAATCGAGACCTCCCATTTTGCCGGGAAGTATCAAACCGAATATAAACGCGACGAGCGAAAGAATAACGGTAATCATGCCGAGCAAAAGCTGAGTTTTCTTAAGTCTGAAACCGAGGAACGCGAGCAACGTAACTACGAGAACGGCTGCGTTAGCGATTACTATCAGCAGATAAGCCCACGAGAAAACGTTTGCAAGGAAGCCGACTTCTTCGGAACCTTTCAACGAAATAAGGTAATTAGCGCCGGTCGATAAATCGGAGTTCACTTCGCCGTTAAAACATGCCACGAAAATATCGCTGCCCGAGAAAAGAGTAGACGAGCTTGACTTATCGAGCAATCCGCTTGAAGTAACGCCCTTGAACACGGGCATAAACAACGTGCAGATGGTAAGAACGGAAAGCAAAACTATTGCGGCCGTCACAATTAAGGATGTTGTGTTCTTTTTCTTCTTTGCCATAAAAAATCTCCTCCCCAAAGAATTTTTTATATTCCTACCCGAACATTATATTCTATATTGAAAGAAAACGCAAGCGTTTTTTCATTATAAAGACCAAAGGCGGCACAAAATTCGCGCCGCCCCGAATATTGAATTTTCAAAATAATGTATTAAAGGATAGTAACTGTACCGTCCTCTTTTACCTCTATGGTATCGCCCGTTTTAACCGTTTCCAGAAATTCTTTACCGAGCATATCTATAGCGATAAGCTTGCTGTTTTCCCAAACGACGGAAAGAATAACGCCCGCGCCGGCAAGCGAATCTATGTGCTCGGAGAAAAGCATGCATGCGGGGTTGATGCCCATGGAACATATAACCTGTATAACCATGCCGCCCGTGGTGGAGCCGATAGTCTGAGGAAGGCAAAGAGCCTTGCCCGTTATATTCTTACCGTAAATATCGGGGTTGTTCTGATCCGCAACTACAACCTGCTTCGCGCCGGAAAGCGCCGATTTCTGAAAAGTAGCAAGCGTATTTACGCCTTGGTGTGAAACAACCGCTTCACCCTTGAAGTAACCGCCGTTTATAACTCTGCCCTTGAACTGTTTCATATTACTCGCCCTCCTTGCCGGTAATTATATCGAGAAGTTCGTCGTCCTTATAATACCTTGCTACCGAATAGGTGCGAAGCTTGTTGGAGCAAGTCATCATTCTTCTCGATTTCGTAAGCGGGTTGGAAGTATACATCAACGGGCAAATAGCCGTAACCCTGGCGCCCGTTTCCATAAGCTTTTGATATTTTTCGGTCTTTTCAAACGCCTCTTTCACAGGGGGAGCCGTGCACAGAACCGTCTGACAGGTAACTTTCTTTTTGCCTGTCTGTTTAAGCCCGTTTATGATTTTATCCGCCCAGTCTTCAAGTTGAACGCGGGAGAGATGCGGGCAGCCTATAAACGCCAAAGTGCCCTTTTTCTCAGGTTCTTTCCACATTATCGGGTAAGATTTATACACTTTTTCAAGTTCCGCGTCGTCGATGACGTATTCCTTGTAATCGGGTTCCAGCAGGCTTTCGCCGAGTTCTTTGGCTTCGGGCGTGAGGTTTTCCACGTGATATAAACCGACCGCGCCGTTGGAAGCCGTTGCCGCGCCGAAGTCTTTCAGGTAAGCCTTGGTTTCGTCGTTAAGTTCGGTGCCTATCCATTTGTCAAGCCCGACAACGTACGGAACGTCCTCCATAACCTTAATGCCTATAGCCGAACCGAGTATCTGCGGGAGAGGTTTCTTTTCCGTCTTTACTATAACTTTCCATTTAGCCTTTCTGCCCTCGTCGGTGAGAAGCCCGAACTTCGGGACAAAACCGACTATCGAGCCGAAAATATCTATCATGCCCGAGTTTCTGTTACATCTTGCGCCGAGCACGGAGTTTGCGTAGTTTACCGCGCTGGACTCCGCCCAACTCAATATATCGCCTTTCTTCGGAACGTTGCCCATTTCGTCGAAATAGCATGCGCAACTGAATGAGTCCTTGCTCTTCAAACCCAAAGCGGTAAGCTGTTCTTCGTAAGTTTTTTGTTTGCCGTAAAGCACGGTGGAAAAAAGCAATTTATCCAAAAGATTGCATTTTACGTTTTTGAAATCAACGGGGCGGGGGTCCATAGTAAACCCTTCTTCAACTTTCAGCCCTGCGGAAATAAGCTCGTCCATGGTACGATAAACGGGCTTCAACAGAGAAAGACCGAACGACGTTACGAGGTGACCTTCCCCGTGGGTTACGGGAACGAGTTCCGTCGCCTCGAACATATCGCCGTAGCGGACGATGGTCTCCATAACCTTGGCTTTAACTTCGCCCTGTTTGCCCGAAAGAATATCTTTTTGCTCTTCGGTAAGGTTCATTTTATATTGATACATTTCGTTTACCTCTTATTATTTTCTGAAAAATCCGGCGTCAACTCTTCCCCTCTTCGCGTAAGACAAAACCTGTCGTTTTTGTGCGAAAAGGGCGGCTTTTGTTAAATTCTCATTGCAGCGTCCCACGCGCCCCATACAACGGTGCGCAGGTTACCGACCTTTTTGCAATCGCCTACGAGCATAACCTTGCCCGATTCTTCTATAGCGGGAACGGGGTGATAGCCCATGGAACGTATTACGGAGTCCGCAGTGATTTTAAAGGTCTTGCCCTCTTTGTCTTTAACGGTAACGCCGTCGTCCTCAACGGACACGAGAGCCGTTTCGAGATGAACTTCCACTTTGTTAAGTGCGAAGAAATCGCGTAGGTAGGAGCTGTTTGCAAGACAAACGCCGGTTACCGCGATAAGGTCGTTCTTCATTTCGACTATAACGGGTTCGTGACCTTTCTTGAACAAATCGTAAGCTATTTCGCAGCCGGAAAGACCGCCGCCGATAATTACGACTTTTTTGCCTACGGGTTTGCCGTAAAGGTATTCGCAAGCCTCGGTAGCCTTGTCTATGCCGGGGATACGCGGTTTGTTAGCCGCCGCACCCGAAGCAACCACTACTTTGTCAAAACCGGCAAGGTCGCTCATGGATTTAACCTCGGTATTGAAGCGGATTTCTATTCCGAGGTCTTTCATCTCCTTGGAATACCATTTAAGAAGCTCTCTGTCCTTTTCCTTGAACGAGGGTGCGGACGCCGCGTTGAACACGCCGCCAAGCTTATCTGTCTTTTCGAAAATAACGGGTTTGTGACCGCGAAGGGCAAGCACCCTTGCCGTTTCCATACCGCCTATACCGCCGCCTATAACGGCAACTTTCTTAGGCTTATCGGTCTTGACTATTTTATACTTATTGTGTTGCATGGTGGGCGGGTTGATCGCGCACCTTGCCATACCCATGTTATCGGCGAGCGACTGATCGTTGGCAACGCCGTTGTAATGGGTCATATTGAAGCAAGCGTTATGACAGCATATGCAAGGACGGATATCCTCTTCCCTGTCCTCTATGGTCTTTGTAATCCATTCGGGATCGGCAAGGAACTGACGCGCCACACCCATAGCGTCAAGCTCGCCGTTCTTAACTGCTTCCGCAGCGGCGTCCAAAGTCATTCTGCCTGCGCAAACCACGGGGATATCGACGAACTTTTTAATGTGTTTAACGTCTTCCAGGTTGCAGTTCTGGTCCATATACATAGGCGGATGTGCCCAGTACCAGGCGTCATAGGTGCCGTTATCGCAGTTGAGCATATCGTAACCTGCGTCCTGAAGATATTTGGCAGCCTTTTCGCTCTCTTCCATATCTCTGCCAACTTCAACATAGTCCTCTCCCGGGAGCGCGCCCTTTCCAAAACCTTTCGTCTTGGACAGAACGGAGTATCTGAGCGAAACGGGGAAGTCCTTTCCGCACCTCTCCTTAATGGCTTTTACTATCTCCACGGGGAAGCGATAGCGGTTTTCAAAGCTTCCGCCGTATTCGTCCGTACGGAGGTTAGTATATTTCATTGTGAACTGGTCGAGAAGATAGCCCTCGTGAACGGCATGAATTTCAACGCCGTCAACGCCCGCGTCCATGCACAGTTTAGCTGTCTTGGCGAACGCCTCTATCATCTCCTTAATTTCTTTAATCGTGAGCGGACGTGACATACATTCGTCATCCCAACGGTTAGGCGTAGCGCTCGCGCTTGCGGTGAGGTAATCAACGTTAAGTATCGGCTTCATCAGTACGCCGAGAGCTTTATTTTTGAGCGCCTTAACCATAATATCGTTTATAGCAAGACTTCTGCCAAAGCCCGCGGTGAGCTGTACGAACATCTTTGCTCCCGTTTTATGAAGCTCGTCCATAAATTCTTTGAGCTTCTCGAATTTTCCCTTGCCCTGATAAAGCCACTTACCGAAAAGAGTGTCCCTTATCGGTGCGATGCCGGGGAGTATAAGTCCTACGTTGTTCTTCGCGCGTTCAAGCAGGAAGTTAGCGGCTTCTTTGTCGAAGTGGTTAGGCTCCAACCAGCCGAATATGGAAGTACCGCCCATAGAAGTCATAACTATACGGTTTTTGATTTCCACGTTACCGATTTTCCAAGGCGTAAACAACGGCTTGTAATTTTCGTTCATAAAAATTTTCCTTTCCTTGTTTTTCTTTCGGCAAGCGAACGAGTAAAATTAGCTTCAGACTAAAATCCGTTTGCCGCTTTAGGCGAAGTAAACCTTCGCTTATTTTATTATACCCCCTGTTTGGCATATTGTCAATACAGCTTTCCTTTTAAAAACGGTGAAAAATTCGTGAATTATTCTAAAAAAACACCACAAAAAGCGCCCGCGCGTCGTTCGGGCGAAAAGAAACGTCGTTTATGCCGTAAAGCTCGCCGTGTACCTTGTCCTGCGTTTTGCCTCTTTGCCCGCGAGCAGATTGTCAGGGCGGCTTATCGGACGGCTTGTCGGAAAACAGGAAAAAAAGTTCTATTCGTAATCGTCGTCGTCAAGTCTTGCCTGCCTGTTTTCTTCGTCATACCTCGGCATCGGCGGAGGGCAACCGTTCCCCTGCGGTCTGCACCCTTTAGGGGGTGGCGGCGGAGCAGGCTTCTTTTTTTCGACGAGAATCGCGTCCTCCCCTATCCTGGTAATGGCGGAAAAAGGCAGCACGGTATCGTCCCCGCAGAAAAGCCCGCCCGCGGTAATATTCTTTATTTTGCCGTCGGGAAAAGAAAAACTAAGGTCTTTAACCTTGCCAAGTCTTTTGCCCGAACAGACTTCTATTACGTCCTTCTTTTTAAAATCGTTAAAATCAATTTCCATACTAACATTATACTTACGTTCCTTCCAAAAAAGTACCCGAAGCGGCGGCAAATCTAATCTACGTATATTATTAGGGCACATTTTCCGCCTGCACCGCCCGTTTTCCCCTCGTCATGTCAACCCGCAATCGTCCGAGAAAAATATAAAAAGAG
>CAKQLR010000019.1 GCA_934254725.1 uncultured Clostridia bacterium
CTACAAACTTTATTTAGAGCATTGGGGATATTTAGACACGAAAAATAAAGAGTATTTAGAAACAAAAGAATATAAAGAAAAAATTTACAAATCAAAAGGTTATAGGTTTGCGGCAACTGTAAGTCAAGATATAAGAGACATACAAGCGGCAATAGAAAGGATTTTACTAGAAAATGATATTGAAACATAAAAATATAAAATAAAGAGTGTAAGTTTAAAAACCTACACTCTTTTAATTTTAAATTTTTACTTCGCTAAGTAAACCTATAAACTTGCCTGTTTTTTTATCAAAAACTCCGTATTTACGCCTCATGTGATGAACAAAATCGTTCGCAACTTGTAAATCGGATTTTTGGTTAAACCAATCATATTCAGAGCGTAAATCTTTAATTTGCTTTTTTGTTATTTCAACAGGTCTATCTATAAAATTAGTATCATAATATTTTCCATCACGATACAAAACCCCAAGATTACGGGTACGATAATATTTTATTTCGTTTAAAAGATCTTTGTCGCGTTCTTTTTTAGATCAAACAGCACTGTTTTTTAAAGAACTCTTTTTTGTCTTTTTATAACTTTTTCGCTTTGAATTAAAACGATTTTTAACGTCCTTAGTTTTCTTTTTGGATTTTTTCAAACCAAAAAGAAAGCCTCTAAACCAACTTTGTTTTTGTGCTTTAGAAAAATTCTTTTTTGCCATTATGTAAACCTTTACCGCTTTTAAGTCCGCGGCAGTGACTAATTGTTGTTTTTTAAAAGTTTATTGTAAAAATCCTGAAAACCTTTTACAGCACCCGTATAAAACGAACGTTGTTCCGGTGAAAGAGTTTTCCCGTTGCGTTTACCTTTTTGGGCGATTTTCCCGCAAGTGAGCGCCGATTTATCGCATATGCGAATACCTGTTTTGCCGTTGTCTTTTACCTGTTGTCGGAAAACCGCATATCCCCAACGTCTGCCTTTTTCGTAACTATTCATAGTTTTTTCTTTACCGCTTTTAAGTCCGCGGCGGTGACTAATTATTGTTTTTTATTCGTTTTCGCTATTTCGCTTGACTTATTTAACCCAAATAGCATATAATGTTATTGCAGTACGGCGAAAGCTCATTGCGAGAAGATAATGCTTCTTGTGGGTACTGCTTTTTTTATTTTTTAGGATATTTCCACGGAAGCGGCTTTTCTTCAAAATTAGTCATTTTGTCATGTCTTACACGCTTCCCTATGTACATAGGTTTAGGATCTTTTTTATCCGGATTAGGATATACTTTTTCATTAGTTCTTTTTCCGTCTTTTTCTCCATGCATTACCTTTCGATAATTATATTCCTCGGAACTATGCTCTCCAGTAATTAAAGCCGGATGTTTGCTCTTTCTGTAATATCGAAAATGTGGATAGGAAGATTTAATATGTTTATTGCTATTTTTGATGTGATTATTTTTTTTAGTCATAAACCTTTATCTCCATTTTTGTATATCGTTTATCCAATAGCTGTTTTGCTGTTTCAGTTCTTCAAACGTTGCACGTTCGGAAACATACTCGCGAAGATCCGCTATGCCGACAAAAGAACGCGCGCATTTTTCAGTAAAATAATCTCCGAAGCTATCCGTTGCAAAGCGTTTACTATAGATTTTCTTTGACGATAAATAATAGGTGTTCAGCTCGAGCTGTCCGTCCTGCGTTCCGCTTTCCAAAGCGACCGTTACCGGGCAACAACCGAAGGTATTGTAAATACCGTTATAATAGCTATGTATTTTTGAAGTAAACATTTTCAACAAATACATACTCAACGTATTATCCGAACGGTTGAAGCGGTAACGATAATACAAATCAGTAAACTTTGAAAAGATGAAATCGTGAAGCAGTTCTTCCAAAGCGAAGAAAGGCATTAACAGTCGGGATTCGCCGCTATTCTGTATATGTACTATTTCGCAAAGATCGCGGGCATCCGCGCCCCAGCTTGCCGGGCGTTGCTCGTCCGTAATCACCTTAACAAACGGGAAATTATCTACCGTAGCCGAGTGACGAACCATTTTCAGCCATTGGTTAAATAAATCGTTCTTTTGGTTTGTCTCTTCGGACTGTTTTTTCTTCTCGATGTTTTCTAAGTTATTACCGCGTTCCTTGCCTATTTCCGTAACGAGAACAACGCCGAACTCGAAGCTATCCTTATTAGGGTTATCTTCAATTATTTTTCTGCCTAAACGAAGCGCGTCGAAATCCAGAATTTTTGCATGTCGTGAAATGCAGTCTATGTAACGGCTATCGCGGTGAAAGAAGTCGTTATCCCACAACGGGAAGTTGCCGAGGTCGCTGATTATTCCGTCCGTTCTGACTGAATAATTCCCGAGAATTAAGCTCGATTGAACCACGTAAATAAAATAAAGTTGAGTATAATTGTTTATCACCTTCCAGATGTTTACAAGTTCAAGTTTATTATCGTAATCGAGCCCGTATTTTTCGTAATCGTAATCAAAAAGCAAGTTTTCGTAATAGAGCCCGAAAAGCTTTTTTAAGTGTCTTAAAACGCTTTTTCGGGACGGCTTATCCGGTAATGGCCGATCGTAAAAATACTTGACGTAAGCCACGAACTTTTTACACGTCGCAAGGTTATAAACAAAATGCCTTGCCATAGCTTTTTTTATGGCGTTCTCGAGGTTTATCCACGGGAAAAACGGAAATTTAAGGTCGTTTTCGAGGATAAGCTCAAAGGCTTTTCCCCGAAGCATTACGTCCTCAGACAGAGCCATATCCGTTATTAAAGTCGTTTTCTTTTTTCCCATAGTTCCGCAAACCATTGTTACTATCGGTCGTGCGTTTATAAATCCGCGGTTTTTGTTCTCGTTATGCTCGAGCAAAGAATAGCCTATTTTCTTTCTTATTACATTCACGAAAGCAAATATTATAATTACCCAACCTATAACGGGGATAAAAGAAAACATAGCGCTAAGGTCAAACAGAAGCTTTACGATCTGCGTGTATACAGCGGCTAAATCGAAAGAAACCACAAAATACAAATAGAATGCCAGAGCTTCGATTATAATCGTTATAAACGAGAACGCGTACGCCCAAATCAACGCCCAAAGCTTGTAATAATAGCTTTTTTTCTTTACGAACGAAATAAAATTTTTAATCCAATTTTTAACGGGAACGTACGTTACGGAAACAAGCTTTTTAAATCTCTTTAATTGCTTGGTATCTTCGTTGTAATCATTGTTCTGAGTGGATAAAATCCTGTTGAAAAGCAAGTAAATTACAAGAACAACGGGCATGATCAAAAGCAATATTTTGCAGAAATTTACAATGAATAAGCCTGTTTGCTCCAGATATGCGAGGAAGATCTCTTTTGAGATAAATAATTGCCAATATTTACCCCAAAAAAGCTTGAATTCTTCCCAATTGTTCGGAAGATTAAACGGAAGCTTTAAAGGATATTTCGACATTTCCGTAACGGTTGCATTCACGGTGGCGCCGTCAAGGAACAGTTCCTGAAAATAATAAACGCAACTTATCCCGAAATCCTTAAACGCTTCAATCAATCTTCCGAAAGCGTACGGGAAGCAAAAAACAGCGAGTAAAACCGATAGGACGGTTATTCCCAAACATATAAAATGCCTGTAATTTATTCTTTTCATAACTGCCTCAACACATAAACAAAGTATCCGAATACGAACACAACTACAAGCACGAGCGTTATTTTAAAAAGGTTCTTTAGTGTCTTTTTCATTTTTGACCCCGGTTATTTTTATTAGCTTTTTTGAAAGCCCCAAAATAAGACTTTCAGCGCTTTCTTTTTTTGTTTAAGTTTTTTATTCCTTTTTTTATTTCAGCAGTATTAAAAAAGGAAACTATCCTTAGAACAAGGGGGATAAACACCGCCAACAAAAGAAGCAAGCCGGCAACGCCTAAAATCAAATTCCACGGGAGACTGTTAAAAATGTTTTTATCCGACTTCGTATACAACGGCGGCGTTGCCCCGGGGAAAAAGTCTACAGGCGAACATACGGCGGGAATTACCGTTAAAGTTTCTTCGTTTTTAAAAGTAAAATCGATAATTTCGAAATCAAGATTTACGGTTTCCTGAAAGAAATACGAATTAGAATCAACTTTATTCCACATCCCTAAAGAGTTCCGTTTAATAGTGTTCGCTTCGATTGCTATATAATCACTTATCTGATATCTGAAGAGGTAGACCGTTTCATTCTGGCAGGAATTATAAAAACTCTGCAAAGAAGAAACATCTGCCGAAGAAACGAGCAAATTATCCGAAATTTCCTGCGGCGTACCGGATAAATCCGAATTAGCAACTTGCTTTATAGCGCTTATGTTTTCGAACTTGTTCGACATATCCGTATAAGTTTTTGTTCCTATCAACTTTTGGAAAAAGTTCTGAGTATAACTTATACTGCTCAGGTTGAAATTTGTGTCCGTCGTATAATTTACTTCGGTTTTTTTATCATCAATGCTTTCAAAGATCTTTTTGCTATACTTTCCGAGCAACGTAGGGTTTCGATCGAGAAACGGAGTAATTGCTTTCGCCTTTGAAATAATGCTGTCCGAAGAAACTATAAAAGAATCTGCGCTGTCAACGGCATTACCCGAGTTAAAAAGCAAATACATAGTATCAAGCTTCGGATTGGCAAAAGTAGAATTAAAAAGATATTTTATAGCAGAATGTTCAGGAACGTTATAACCAAGGTTGTAAAAAGTTGTATTAGCAAGCGAAGAATAATTACCTTCATCCATAAAGCAATACTCTAAGTAATTAGCTTGGTCGATTTCGTCGGTCACAACGTTTCCTAAATGGTCGGATACAGCCGCATAAGCTTCCTGATTGCCGGTTACGAGCGCAGGCTTTATAACGGCATTCAACCAGGAAGCATGAACAGAATAAAGCGATCCGCAATCTAAGTACTTATTCGGAATTTTAAAATATACGCTATGTAAGCTATCCTGCGTATAATCGTTTTTTCCGTTCGTGCCTGCAGGACGGTATGCGGTCGGATGTACTTCCAAAGATATCGTTTCAAACGTTTCTTTAAAGCAATTTAAAGTGCTTTCCGCTTCATAATCGGGACCGCAACCGTGCGCATAGCCCGTGTACAAATAAGTTGTGCCTACGGTGTTATCTATGGTTGAAATTTCCGAATTATCGTTAAATACAAGCTGAATACCGGCAACGTCGTAACGGCGTAAACCGTCGTATTTTTTTGCATACGCCTGCTTACTTTCAAGCAAACTATCGGCAATTTTAAACTTATAAAAGCGATTATTTTCCGTTTTATTCAAAAATACGAGCTTAACGTTGCCGTACGAAGCAGGTTTGCCGGAAGAATTATAACTCAGCGCTATATTTAATAAATTGCTATCGCCTTTAATTGAAATTTCTTTTTCTGCAGGATTGTAAACATAAACGTAAATGCCGAACAAATCCTTATAAGCCGGACGAGTGGAATAGCAATATTCCTGGAAGCTTATTATTTGCGCGGTTCCGTTTAAATCCTTAGGGTATGTCGCTTCATCCAGATCGGGCAAATCCGCTTCGATTGTGGATAAATCCATATTAAGCGGTTCTTCCGCCAAAACTATATGTACATTTAAATACAACATAACCAGGCAAACGACCGAGAGTATTACAGATAAAAACTTAAAAGACTTCTTCATTAGAAAATCACCTCCGAGGGGCTGATAGTAATTCGTTCGATATCGTCGGCAAGTCCGAAATAAATCAATACGGCATTTTTTTTGTCATCCGAACTTACTTCCATTACGAAACATTCATCAAGATCCTCGTATTCCGGAGAAAGCTCTATAACTTCATCCGGATATTTAGCTTGAAGAATTGCAAGAACGGAATTTTTCGGCTTAATCGTAAAATATTCTTCCTGGTAATTAACTTCAAAAACAGAAGTTAAATCACCTATAGAAGAAAAGCTGTAATTATTTCCGTTGCGGACAAAATTAAAATCTTTGCCTTCTTCTGCATAAGGCATAATTTTAACATGATAACCTTTCAAACTATCGTCGACAAAGGACAGGGTATATTTTACGTTAAAGCGATTTTCGCTCGCGTTGCGTACTTTCAGGTTGTGGCGCTCCGTCGTTATTTTTTCGCCGTTATACTCAACGTAGAACGAAGCAAAATTTTCATTAAATCCGTTTGTATTTCGATAAATAAAGCCGCCCACACCTAAAAAGAGAAGTATTAACAATACCCATATTATTAAATTTGAAAACGCCTTTACGCGTTTATTCTTTCTGTATTTCATATGTTTTTTCCTATTAAAAAAGGGATAATAACGAATTATCATCCCTTTTTCCCGACAATAATTAGTTTTTTATTAATTTAAATTGCGTATGACGGGTTAAGCTTTATGTCTGAAATTTTAATCGAGAGTAATGAAAAAAGGTACTTGGAAAAAGAATTCTTCACGGCCTGTAGATGTCACAGATAAGCCGTGAAATATTCCTACAAGGAGTGAACCGTCTTCACTTTCTCTAAGAAGCTGAATTACAGCATCTCGAATACAGACTATCTCTTTATCCTCATAACATTCTCGATCGTTAACACGGAACAAATCGGCAAGCCATCCGCCTGTTTCACCTTCGGAAGGATCGATAACGGATAACTTTAGAAGATCCTTTGAATTATTCGTTAAGTCAAATCCTACGTTCATTTTTACTAACAAATAATTAAGCTCATCTAGGAAATAATCGTTAAATGAAAACCGTAAGGATAAATCGGCAGACATGGTATAAGGAAGATCCTCAAAGGAAAAAATCAATGCATTAGAGAAAGATTTTTCTAAGCTAAAGTATTTTGCAGAAAAAGGAAGTTTAAGAACATCCGAAATAAGTTCACCATTAAAAGACAAAAACTTTATTCTCTGCAAAAAATCGATAGTACAAGAAGCTTTTGCCGTAGGATTCGAAACCGATGAAACGGTTACGATTATTTGCTCGCCAAAAGGCTGTAAGCACTTTATTGTCGCTTTAGCGCTTCCGGAAGAAGCGGGTATTACTGTTAGATAATCTGCTACGGCTTTACCTGTTGCCCAATCACTGCTCGGATCAGCAAACGTAACCGACCAGTTAACGCTTTTATCTGAAGCGTTGGCGGGGAGAACAACGGCTTCAACGCTAATGCTTGAATACTCGCTGTCTCCCGCCGCTCTGAACGTTAACGAAGAAGGCATAGGGATCGGTTCGGAAACAACAGTGTTATTGTCCGAACCGCCCTCAAAGCCTTTTCTATCGCAACCTGTAAAAGCCATAGCGATAAACAAGCCGCAGACTATTAACGATAATACTTTAATGAATTTTCTTTTCATAACTTAACCCGAAATGATAATCTATTTAATGTAAATGCTTTTTTTATTAAATTACATAAGACGGGGTAAGCGTTATAGAAGCAACTTCAATCGCAGAGAAATTAAAAGGCACCTCGAAGAAATCTCTGGTATAAGTTGTCGAAGATTCACCTTGATAACTCGACCTACCGACAATTTTACCGACAGAGACGGTACCGTTATTGTTTTTGATAACATCGCTTATAACGCCTTTTATAACATCTCTTACCATCTGTTCACAGACTTGATCGTTAACGCGCAAACAGTCAGAAAAATTTCCACCTGTTTGACCGGAAGAGTAGACAGAAGCGAAAGAAGAAAATTCGCCTGCCTTATTAGATAAGCCATAGGAATAATTTAATGCTGTTAATCTGTTATTAACCGCATTGATAAAAGCTTCATCAAAAACAACACCAAAATCCAAATTGGCAGAAAGAGTGTAAGCAAGATTTTGATAACCAAAAACAAATGCCTTAGTAGTATCCAACAAACGATCAAAGCATACTTCATTTAAAGGTATATCGAGAGAATCACCGATAACTTTGGAATTAAATGAAGTGACCTTTAGTCTCTGTAAAAAATCTACAGTACAAGAAGCTTTTATCGTAGGATTCGAAACAGATGAAACGGTTACGGTTATTTGCTCGCCAAAAGGTTGCAAACATTTTATTGTCGCTTTAGCGCTTCCGGAAGAAGCGGGCGTTACAGTTAAATAATCCGCTACTGCTTTACCTGTTGCCCAAGCGGAATTAGAATTAGAAAAAGCAGCCGACCAATTAACACTTTTTTCAAAAGCATCTGAAGGACTAACGATTGCCTCAACTGTAATACTTGAATATTCGCTGTCTCCCGCCGCTCTGAACGTTAAAGAGGAAGGCATAGGGATCGGTTCGGAAATAACATTATTATCCGAACTGCCGCCGTTATCTGTATCTTTATTCGCAAAATTAAACAAATTTGTGGCAAACGCCGTTACACCTATTGCAACGGCTAAAGTTCCTGTAATTATTATTGATAATATTTTTTTCATATTCTACCCCGCAAAAAAGTGTTATTTCGTGTAGGTAACGGTTACTTGTTTAATATAACCGAGGCGCTCGAAAATAGAAACTTTGCCGTCGTTATCTTCGGTCGGAACAATTTCAATTCTCGCGTATTTTGCTGTAGCCGGAATAGAAGTAAGATCGGTAGCGTCCTCGATAAAAGTCTTATCTTCGGTATAGAAATTTATCTGTACGGTTACTTTCGCGTTTTCTTTAACTTCTACTTTCAGATCTTCAACCTTTAAAAACGTGTTGGTGAACAAACCCGATTTATCCGTCGAATCAACTTTACCGGTCGTATCGTCTATTCTGCCGATTGACCAGGAAGTAGAACGCAGTTCGCGGGTTTTATCGATTTTGCCGAGCCTTACGGCAATTACGACCATGGAAGCCAAAAGAAGGCAAATGCCGACAATTTTCAAAATGTTGAGTAGCTTTAGTTTGTTAACTCTCATAATATGTCCTTTTCCCTAAAACCCTGGGAGCGAGGTATTGTTAAACATTTTATTCGCCCCTTTTTTACTCCCTTTTTTGTTTAAAATACATCATCGAATTTAAGCTGTTTGCCTTGCTTTTTATTTTCGTCGAAAGCTTTTTCAACAGCTTTATCGAAACTGTCTTTATAACCGTCCGCTTCAAATGCTTCAAAAGCAACGTTTACTAAATCAATGCGTTTAGGTTTGTTTTTGTAATACTCTTTCGTTCTGTTCGGCATACCGCGAAATTCTCCGCAAGGTTCTCCATAATCGTTTATGTCGGAATAAAACATTATTTCGTCGGGATTTACGACAACGTAGGAGTTAATTCTTCTGTAAAGCTGCTTTAGGCTTTCCTTGCCGGGAGAATTTGCGCCCCGGTACCAATCCTTTAGCGGCACCGTTGACGTTATTATCAAAAGAACGCCGACGAAGCATTTATTCACAAAACGACTTTTTACAGAACTATTTGTATGATTGTCTAAAAATTTAAGCAAATCGGAAAAACTGAAACTATCGTCGCGCATATCGTCGAGGATAAACACATCTTCGCCTTTGTAACTCTCGAATACGTCGTTTGAAGAGCCCGACACTCCGTAGTCAAGGTGGCGAAACGGTTTAGATTCGTCGTCGGGCTTTTTCCGCCAGTATTCTCGAGGAACAATGTCGAAATAGTTTATCTTTTCGACAAATTGTCGCGCGAACGTTGTTTTTCCGCTTCCGCTGTCTCCGCTTATAAACATTACCTGAATATAGCGGTCAATAAAAGTGGCACGGTATTTCAATTCGGTTGCCAATGCTTTATCTAAAAGATCCTGCATTTTTATTCGTTCCTGAGTATCGGCTATCTGATGAACTTTGTCGATCTGTTCTTTATACGAAAAAGATTCAAAATGCCCGATAAAACGAACACTCTCTGCTTGAACTTGCGGGTTCCAATTAGTGGAATGGCGTACTTCACACCATTCATATTGATATTTGCCTTCTGCTATTGCTTCTGCCGTTCCATGAACGAAATACAAAAGACAATTAGCCGCTGTAGTTTCAATTCTCTGAATACTGTCGGGAGAAACCTTAAACAGCTTAGCAAAATATGTATGATCTATACTTTGATTGCCAAAGTTTGCATATACGTGATAATGATTAGGCTTTTTTGTTCCTGCTTTATGTTCAGGATTTCGTAATTCGTCACGCAAAGAATAGGTATCTTTATCATGAAGAACGTAAGCCCATTTTTTTATGGTTTTATATGAGGCAAGAACATTTAAAATATTAACTTCTTGCGTTTTTAAATATTCTTCCGTCACGGAAAACCAGAAATGTTTACATTTCATTTTTTGTACCCCATGCAAAAAATTTTTCCAACGGAATTTTTACCCCTTTTTACCCGCTTTTACCCGTGCGCCCCTGACGAGCTCTGGGGCGCACGCATTATTACGTAGTAATAAAGGTTAAAAAGCAGCCTTGTTTTTTACCCGTTTTTACCTGTTTTATCCGCACATTGAACGATTACGGATTTACAGGGGTAAAAATTAAAGGTCGTAGTAAGGGCTTTCCGTAACCAACTTTAAGCCGATAAGCTGTTCAGTCCCTCCAAAATAAGCCGGGGGAGCCTTTTCAAGGTCTACAACGTCGCCGAATTTAAAGCCCATTTTTAATATTTTTTCAAAAACGGCTTTTTCCACAAAGCAGGAACAATCGCGGAAATAAACGCTTTTGTCCAGAGCTTCACGGCGTTCAAATAATTTTACGGAATAAAAGGGTTGGTTGGTTTTCTTGCTGTTAGCAGTAAAGGTTTGATTGAAGATAAATAAAGGTTCCATATAAACTCCTTGCCTGATTTTTTCAGGACTTTATAAAATAAATTTATATAAAGGCGGATAGCCGCGGTAAACGAAATAACCGCATACCGCGTGGGGTATCCTATCCGCCATTATACCGAAGTCCCGCCGAAAGGGGAGATCGGCGGGAAAACAAAGGAAGTGCCGGAGCGAGGAATTGCACTCTCGCTAAATCGAGTTCCGGCAAAAATGCTTCCGCGAAGGAGTAATGATAAAAACGGAAGCATTAAAAGGAAATGAATTACAAAATTCATGCTTTCAAAAAATTTGGAGGTCTTTTTTCCTTTCCTATAAAATATAACACTGTACATATTTTGAAAAAAATCAAAAAACATACGAAAAACGTTTGACATTCGCTTGGGAATAGGTTAATATTAAACAAAAAGATAGAGGCGCGGAGCTTAAAAGTAGTTAAAGCCGTTTTCGGAAATTAGTCTTTAACGAAAGGAAGTTCTGCCGAAACCGTAATCGGTTTTCCGATGCTTGTTACGGTTGGGCTGCAGGGTAATACGTTGCAGACTGTCACAATTCATTTGTGGAGTGCTATCACAATCGTAAAGCATTTTTAAGCTGCGGTTAGGATTCATTCCTATCGCAGCTTTTTATTTATACACAAGGAGATTTTTTATTATGAAAAGATTCTTAACCTTAATCTTCGCTTTGCTTTTAACCGTTTGCTTTGCCTCCTGCGGAGGGCAATCCGCCGGGGCGAAAGACTTGGACAACATCAAAGAAGCCGGCGTTATAAGAATAGGCATGGAGTGCAACTATAAGCCGTTCAACTGGACGCAGAACACTTCCGATAACGGCGCAGTAAAAATCGTAAAACCCGATACAGGCAAGTACGCTTACGGCTACGACGTTATGATTGCAAAGAAGATAGCCGAAGCCCTCGGCGTAAAGCTTGAAATTTATATGTGCGACTTCGACGGTTTGATTACCTCACTCAACACGAACGTTATCGACGCGGTTATCGCAGGTATGAGCCCTACCGAGGAAAGAAAAAAAGCAATAGATTTCAGTTCGCCTTACTATTCAAGCAACCTTGTTATAGTGACTAAAAAGAACAGCGCTTTAAAAGATTGCAAAAACCTCAACGATTTAAACAAAAAAGAATACAAAATCGCGGCGCAAACGGGTACGTTCCACCTGAAAGCGTTAAAAGCTCAGCTTTCCGACTGTACTTACTCGCAAGCGGATACATTTGCACTTCTTCAGGCACAGCTTGACTCCATGGTAATAGACGGCTATGTGGCGGAGCTTCCCACCGCGCTTACTTATTGCAGTATTTCCGACGAATACACATACGTTCCCCTCGTAAACAACACCACGGGCTTCAAAGCTACCGACGCGGACGTATCCATAGCTGTAGGTCTCAGAAAGGGCAGCACAGCTTTGGCTAAAATAAACGAGTGCCTGAACGGCATTTTACAGGATCAACGCGACCAGATGATGAGCGAAGCGATAAGACTTCAATCCGAAGGTCTGGACTTATAATTTTTACAAACGGTAAACAACAATGTTTTTTCAAAATATATGGGATATAATAACTAAATACTATCCCGATTTTCTGAAAGGAGTCGGCGTAACGGTTCTTCTTGCCATTACCGGCACGCTTTTCGGCTTAATAATAGGTTTGCTTATAGGCGTGTTCCGCACTCTGCCCAAAGCAAAAGGCAAAACGGCGGGCGTTTTTCAGAAGATTGCCGATTATATTCTCGTCGCTTACATAGAGGTTTTCCGCGGTACGCCGATGATGGTTCAGGCTATGGTTATTTACTACGGCTATGCGGCGATAACTTCGGGGCAAACGCTTCCAGTTATCCCGTCCGCAATCATAATCGTATCTATAAACACAGGCGCGTATATGGCGGAAATCGTGCGCGGCGGCATACTCTCCATAGATAAAGGACAATTCGAGGGTGCCGAAGCCATAGGCATGAGCCATTGGCAGATGATGACCAAGGTAATCATCCCGCAGGTTATGCGCAATATACTCCCCTCTGTCGGCAACGAATTCGTAATAAACATAAAAGATACCTCCGTTTTAAGCGTAATATACGTAAGCGAGCTATTCTTTATGGGCAAAAACGCGGCGGCAGACAACTACCTTACGCTGGAAACTTACGTTGTAGTCTCGGTTATTTATCTTATACTTACGCTCACCTCCACGCGAATTCTTCGCCTGCTCGAAAAGAAGCTTAACGGCAAGGAACATTACACCATTTGCGGCTCGCAAAGCAATCCGGACGCGAACATCGTGGTAAACACCAAGGAGGAAATTCCGAATGACTGAAAATACGGTTATAAGCATACAAGGGCTTACAAAATCCTTCGGCGATCACGAGGTTTTAAAAGGAATAAACATCGACGTAAACCGCGGCGAAGTAGTTTCCATTATCGGCTCTTCGGGCTCGGGCAAAAGCACGATGCTGCGCTGCGTAAACCTGCTTGAAAAACCCACGAGCGGCGAAATTCTTTTTAACGGAGAGAGTATTCTCTCAAAGGATTTCAACGTGAAAAAATATCGAGCAAAAGTCGGCATGGTTTTTCAATCGTTTAATCTGTTCAATAATATGAACGTTCTTAAAAACTGCACGGTAGGTCCCGTTACAGTCCTCGGCGTAAACAAAAACGAAGCCGAAGCCCGCGCAATGGAATATCTTACCCTGGTCGGTATGGCAAATTACGTCAACGCCCGCCCCGCTCAGCTTTCGGGCGGACAGAAACAAAGGGTCGCTATAGCAAGGGCGCTTGCAATGCAGCCGGAAGCCCTGCTATTCGACGAACCGACGAGTGCGCTCGACCCCGAAATGGTAGGCGAGGTTTTATCCGTTATGTCCGACCTTGCGAAAAGCGGTCTTACGATGATGGTTGTCACCCACGAAATGAGTTTTGCTAAGGACATCTCCACCCGCGTTATCTTTATGGACGACGGCGTGGTTGCCGAAGAAGGCGTTCCCGAACAAATTTTCACTTCCCCAAAAGAAGCGAGAACAAAGGAATTCCTTACAAGGGTTCTTGCAAAATAAAAACAGCGCGTTTCTTGTGCGAAATACGGCACTTTTAGCGGCGAAGCTTTTTTATAAGCTTCGCCTTTTTTGTGTTCTGCTATTTAATGCGTAAAACAGAAGCGAAAAAATTTCTTTTAAAAGAAGCGTTATCCGTTATTAAAGAATTGACAAAAGAAAACAATTGTTATAAACTAATATTATCTTAAATATAAGGCAAAATTATATCCTCGCTTTATAAGGAATTACCATGGATTTACTTAAACAAAAGATTTTAAAAGAAGGCAGAGTTATAGGCGACGGCGTTCTTAAAGTTGACGGTTTCCTCAACCACCAGATTGACGTTGACCTCGTTTACAAAATGGGCGAGGATATTTACGAGCACTTCAAAGACAAGAACGTTACTAAAATCCTTACGATAGAAGCTTCCGGCATCGGGCTTGCGTGTATGGCCGCTTTGTTTTTCAAGTGCAAAGTTCTTTATGCAAAAAAGAGCGCTACGACAAATCTCGGCAACAGCGATTTATATACGTCGCACGCGTTTTCGTTCACCCACCAGACGCAGAACACCGTTCTCATTTCCAAAAAGTATCTTGAAAAAGGCGAGAACGTTTTGATTATAGACGACTTCCTTGCGCACGGCGAAGCTACAAACGCGCTTATGGACCTTGTAAAACAAGCCGGGGCAAACCTTGTAGGTGTTTCCGTTGCTATAGAAAAGGGCTTCCAGGGCGGCGGCGATAAGATAAGAGAGCGCGGCATAGATTTATATTCTCTTGCCGTAATAGACAAGATGAACGAACAAGAAGGCATCACATTCCGCAATATATAATTCAGAAAAAATCAAGCCGAAAAACGGCGATAACGCGCGTTTCAGGCGGTTTATTTAAAAAGGACTTATGATAAAAACAAGATTGGAAAGCGATTCCGTAGGCGAACTCTCGGTTGAAAACGAAGCGTATTACGGAATACAATCGCTCAGAGCAAAAAACAACTTCAACATTACCGGAAACGGAATGTCCCCCACGTTTATCAAAAACATCACGCTTATAAAAAAAGCGGCGGCAATTGTAAACGGCGAGTACGGCTTGCTTGAAAAAGACCGCGCCGAAGCCATCGTTTTTGCCTGCGATGAAATTTTAAGCGGAAAATATTCCGACAGCTTTATAGTGGACGCCGTTCAGGGCGGGGCGGGCACCTCGGCGAACATGAACGTGAACGAGGTCATCGCCAACGTAGCTATAGAACACCTCGGCGGAGAAAAGGGTAACTATTCCATAGTCCACCCGAACGACCACGTTAATATGGAGCAATCCACCAATGACGTTATCCCCACTGCCGGCAAACTTACCGTGCTTACCCTTTCAAGGGGGCTTATTGCGGAGCTACACGCACTCGCAACGGCTCTTAACAAAAAGTCCGTAGAGTTTAACGACGTTTTGAAAATGGGAAGAACCCAACTTCAGGACGCGGTTCCTATGCGTATGGGGCAGGCTTTCCACGCATTTTCCGCTGCGGTAAACAGAGATATAAAGAGAATTACCTCCACGCTAGATGAAATGCACGTTATAAATATGGGCGCTACGGCTATCGGCACGGCAATCAACGCCAAGCCGCAGTACTTTGACCATATCACGGGCAAACTTTCCGAGCTGTTCGGCGAAAGACTCGAACGCGCGAACGACCTGTTTGACGGTACGCAGAACGTAGACGGCTTTGCTTCCGTTTCGGGCGCGCTCAAAGCTTGCGCCATAAACCTTTCCAAAATGTGTAACGACCTAAGGCTTATGTCCAGCGGTCCCAGAACGGGACTTGGAGAAATCATTCTGCCGGCTAAGCAGAACGGCTCCTCCATTATGCCGGGTAAAGTCAACCCGGTTATTCCGGAAGTAGTAAACCAAACGGCGTTCCTCGTCATCGGGCACGACGTAACGATAACCATGGCTGCAGAAGCGGGTCAACTCGAACTCAACGCTTTCGAGCCGGTTATCTTCTATCAACTGTTTGAATCCATACGCGCGCTCACCGGAGCAATCAATACGTTAATAGTAAATTGCATAGAAGGCATCACCGTAAACAGAGAGCGCTGCGAAGAATGGGTAAACAGAAGCGTAGGCATCGTAACGGCTTTAAACCCGTACATCGGTTATAAAAAAGCCGCCGAAATCGCAAAGGAATCGCTGAAAACGGGCGAACCGATAAAGAGTATAGTCATTCGCAAAAAGCTTATGGACGAAGCTAAACTCGACGAAGTTTTAAACCCCTTCCTTTTAACCGAACCCGAAACCGAAAGGAAATAATTTATAAAGAATTTAACAAGTAAACAAGACACGCCCGACTGAAAGCAACCGTATTTCTATGGGCGTGTTTTCTTTTGAATATGCCTTAAACGAATAAGCTCCCCGTCGGGAGCTTTTATAATTGCGCGGGCTTGATTTTTTATTTGTGTTGTGTTAAAATATTTTTAAAGAATGTTTGGCTTTAGTGTCACACTTTTAATAAAAAAACAGTCTTATTATGCGGAAGGAGCAACCGGGATACTTTAGCGGCAAACGCCTTCTGCGTTTCAGAGGAAAATGAACGCCGAAAAATTCAACCGCTGTTTAAAGCGACTGCGATACGATCGCGACGCTTTCACGGAAATTTACAATTTTTATCTGCCGAAGATAAAGAAACGAGTATTATTCCGCTTCGGGCAGAAAGTGGACTTCGAGGACGTTGCGCACGAGCTTTTTACCAAGCTTATTACGGGCGATGACTTCCACTACGTCGAATCCCCCACGAGTTGGATTTACAGAATTTGCGACAACCTCTGTATAGACTATCTGAAGAAAAAAGGGCAAACGGTAAACATTGATGACGTTCCCCCCTCCGAACTTATATGCGAGGCTCCGGAAACAGAAAACGGCGAATTTGAAAACGAAGGCTTCTTTGCTATTATCTCTTCGCTTGACGAGAGAAGCAGGCAGGTGATTAAGCTGCGACACTTTGACAGTTACAACCTGAAGGAAATTGCGGTTTTACTGAATATACCGCATGCAAACGTAAGAAAGATATATTCGCGAGCACTCAAAAGGCTAAAAAAGATTTTAAAGTAAAAACTCCCGTTCTTGTGAGATTTAGCTGACTTATATGATGATAAAAAATAAATTGAACCGCATTGCAGAGGCGGAAAACAACAAAATATTAGAGGAGCACAAAGGCTTATACAACAGGCTGATAAGCGAAAATTACAGTCATGCCGAAGCGACCGAAAAGAAAATTCAAAACAAAAAACACGGTTTGTTTTTTAAAGCTTTTGCTCCCGCTTTGATAGCCGCGGCAGTTATCATAATTGCAGTGACGGCGGTCATTCTTCCGCTCGGCGGCAACAGTACAGACGGCGACAATAAGGCGGAGTACGGCGATTTGTTTTCGGTTCTGGAAAAGGCGAATAAAAGCGGCATAATGACGGGCAATCTGTCATTTAAAAACGCAAAGCTTGTAAAAAACGACGGCAAAGAATGCTTCGAACTCAGCGTCGACACGTTCAATCTTTTCGACATTTACGTTTGCGTCGGCGGGGACATTTCCACCCTGCCCGATAAATACGCGCTTAACGAAAGCGAAACGTATGCCACGGTCACCCCGCTCGGCTTCAATTATGTGTATTCCATAAGAAGAACTATTTTAGAGGATTGCTACCTGTTCGATTGCAGGGCGCGCCTCGAGGCAAACGGCAACGTGTACTACATTTTATATAGTTATATGTCGGAGGAATTCGATTGCGACTTTACCGAGCTTATAGGGCAGTGCATACGCCCTTCCGACAATAGCTACGCGGAGGCAGACCGATGAAAAAACTAATTTGCTTTATTCTTATATCCTCCGTATTCTTGTGTTTCAGCGGATGCGAGCTTCTGTTTAACGCTTGCTTCGGCGGAGGCGAAAGCAGCTCTTCATCCGAAGTCGTTAACAAAACCGAAACAGGCGAGTGCGAGTACGCGATAGTAAACGAAAAGATGACGGAAATATCCCTTAAACAATTGTTTTCCGACCTTGGCAAGTTCAAATACAAAATTAACGAATACCGCGGTTTTTGTGAGTTTTACATGACTTATTCTTCGGGAAGCAAGCTTGCGGTAACGATTGTGCCGAGTGAAAAAAAGAGCGACAGAGCCTTCAGCATAAACGGCGAACAGCAACAAATCAACGGGCTGACAGCTGTAACCGCCACTTCCGTCAAACGGCTTGAGGACGATATGTATTCGTTCAAATGCCTTGCGGTGATAGGCGAAACGGATAAAGCTTTTATTGTATACGAATACATTTCGGAATCCGCCGAATGCGAGTTTAATTTACTCCTCGGCGAGTTGTTCGAAAGGATGGTGTGATTATGCGTAAATTACTTATAAAAATAGGCACGGCGATTTTAATAATTTGCCTTTCGGCGTTTTCAGTAATATTTTTCGCCTGCGGGGTACCTACGCCGGACGACGATAACGACAAATCAAACGATATTCCCTCTCAGGCAATTACCACCACTGGGCTGAACGATCTGAGAGAAGTTGTTGCCGACCGCTGGGATTACGCGGTTGTTGCGGGCGACTGCCTGTTTACCGACGAGGGCTATTATAAATTTACGAATATCCTCGAATACTATCTGAACTCCCGCGGGTATAACCTCGGTCCCTCCTCCGTACGCGAAATATGGTTTTTAAGGGGCGAGGAAAGCGTTTACGGCGTGTATCTGCTCGACTACAAAAGTTCTTACGAGTACGTTGCGTTCACCTGCGACTACAAAACGGGCAAGCTCGACACCGTGTATTTCACCGCGTCGGGAAAGGACGTTAAAGTTGGCGTTTTTTCCAAAAAGAAGATGTCTTTTACGGTTGAAAATACCGCGTACTTCGTTTCTTTTGCAAACCACACATTAGAATCCATTTCCGCAGAAGGCGCATTTAACAACCTGACCTTTGCTGACGAAAACGTAACCGCAGACATTCTTCCCGACGGCACGGCGGAACTTTATATGATGTCTTTGACAGAAGAAAAACCCGTTATAACGCGCGTTATCGGCAATTTATCGGGATACACGAACACGGTTTGCCTGTTGCATAATTACGTGATTTTCTACGGCGGAGATTTAGAACCGCTCTATATAAGTCTCTATGACAAGGAAGGCGAAAGCGAAAAAACGGCACAGGAACTTTCGTTAAATAAAGAGGTCGAAAAAGTTTTCAAAGAGACCGCTGCGGAAGAAACTCACGATTACACCGCCGAGGTAACAAGCAATAAACTTACTTTGAAAAACAACACGGGCGATACGAAAGAGTATTCGGTAAGCGATTTAATCGAAGCCGTTCCCGAACTTGAAATAATAACGGAAAAAAGAAAACTCACCCCCGAATTCCGCTCCGTTATTTATAGCGGAGAAGAAGTTTTCGTAACGCTCGAGAAAAAACCGGAAAAGAGTTTTTCGGGTATACTCAGGGTCAACGAAGGCATCCCTCAGGTAGTAATAAAGTGCGATTACGAAAGCGAAACCTTCACATTTGCCGCCCTTGTCGATTTTACCGGTTACAACGTTTTCAGGGTAATACCGTTTGACAGAGGGCAAAAGTAACACATTTTTTAATTTAATTATATAATGATATACTAACTTGAATTTCGGGAATATACGCAAAACGCATTTCCGAAAGCCGCACGGAAAAAACAAAAAAATAAATTTTGATTTTTTTGAAAAAACCGTTGACAAACAGAAACTAATGTGTTAATATGTTCACGGTAAAAGAAATCTTTAACTTCGATACAGAGAGATCGGGAAGATGGTAAATATAACAAGTGCGAAGTATAATCACGCCTTGCCGTCTTTCTGTGCGGCAAGGTTTTTTTATTGCCATAATTAAAAAAATAAATTTATAAGGAGAACAACTTATGAAACTCGTTTATAACGTAAGCGACAAGCCGTCTTGGGGCAAAACGATTGTTTTCGCGCTTCAACAGCTTCTTGCCATCATGGCTGCAACAATCGCGGTACCCGCAATCACCGGTCACGGAATGAGCGCCGCGGCAGCACTTTTCGGCGCAGGTGTGGGAACTTTGGTTTACTTGCTCTTCACAAAATTCAGAAGCCCCGTATTCCTCGGCTCGTCCTTCGCGTTCCTCGGTTCTATGGCGGCTGCATTTGCAGGCGGCGTATCCATGTCCGTCGGATACCTCGGTCTTATCATCGGTGCGGCGTTTGCAGGTCTTGTATACGTTGTAATAGCGATAATCGTTAAATTCGCCGGAACGAATTGGTTAAATAAACTTATGCCCGCGGTTGTTATAGGACCTACCGTTGCAATCATCGGTCTTTCGCTCGCAGGAAACGCGGTAAAAGATATGGTTGGCGCTTCTCAGGGTTTTGTAAGTTTCGACAGCACTTCTTCCTCTTTCATGATGACTTGGGAAGGTATGGCTTGCTTACTTTGCGGTCTTGTAACGCTCGGCGTAACAATGGCTTGCTCCGTTTACGGTAAAAAATTCCTTAAAATGATACCTTTCGTAATCGGTATTGCGGCAGGTTATCTCGTAGCAACGGTATTCACCCTCTGCGGCGTAAAGATTATAGACTTCTCTAAATTCAACAGCATGCAGTGGTACCCCGACTTCACGTTTCTCACCGCATTCAGCGGCAACTATGACTTCGCAGGCGGCAGCTTCGGAACTTACCTCGGAACTATCGCGGTAGCTTACGTACCCGTTGCTTTCGTAGTATTCGCAGAGCACATCGCAGACCACAAGAACCTCTCCAGCATAATCGAAAAAGACCTCCTCACCGACCCCGGACTTCACAGAACGCTCCTCGGTGACGGCGTAGGCTCGATAGCGGGCGCGTTCTTCGGCGGCTGCCCCAACACTACATACGGCGAGTCGGTAGGCTGCGTAGCAATCTCCGGAAACGCTTCTGTAAGAACTATACTCGTAACCGCTCTTATGGCAATCGTGATCTCCTTCGTAGGTCCGTTCTCCACCTTCCTTGCAACTATCCCCGCTTGCGTAATGGGCGGCGTTTGCGTAGCTCTCTACGGCTTCATCGCTGTATCCGGTCTTAAGATGATACAGAAAGTTGACCTTAATGACAACAGCAACCTCTTCGTAGTATGCGTAATCTTAATAAGCGGTGTAGGTTCGCTCTGCATGTCCTTCGGCGCAATCAAGCTCACTTCAGTAGCATGCGCGCTTATCCTCGGTATCCTTACCAACGTACTCTGTGCAAAAGGTAAAACGACCACCGAAGAAAACACCGAAGCAAAAGACGCTGAATAATAAATAATAAAAATAACTTTCCCCCGGGCGAAGAAAATCGTTCGGGGGATTTTTTTCATAACGCGCCGCTCGCTTTTCAAAACACTTGTTTTTAAGCAAGTATTGTGTTATAATAAAAAATGAGGATTTTATTCCTTATATACAAACAAAAAATACTCGGCTTGGTTTGGTAAAAGAGAAAAGAATGTTCCGTTTAAACGAAAAAATGCCCGAAGAAGCGGCAAAAAATATGAACGTTATAGTGCTTGCCTATCTCGGCGACGCGCTCTTTTCCCTTTACATCCGCGAAAAGCTCGCTTTTAAGGGCGACTTTAAAGCGAACGAGCTACACAGACTTACGAGCGGCGAGGTTAAAGCTTCTGCCCAGGCGGATTTTATAGACAGGCTTCTGCCCGTTCTTACTGAAGAAGAAATCTACCTGTACAAGCGGGGCAGAAACGCAAAGAAAGGCACCAAAGCAAAGAACGCAAGCGTGACCCAGTACAATAAATCCACTGGGTTCGAGGCGTTGCTCGGCTATCTGTACATTACGGGAAATTACGAAAGACTAAACTTTTTACTTAATTACGAAGGGGAAACTTGCGAAAACGCCCTTTCGTCGGAGGTTTCGGATAATGAAAATTGAGGGCAGAAACGCTGTTTCGGAAGCGGTTAAATCCGGCAAAACCATAGACAGAGTTCTCGTTAAAAACGGACTTAGGGACGACGCTTCCCAAAGCCTTATAAGAGAAATTAAAAACAAGGGAATAAAAATTCACTTTGCGGATAAAATCACGCTTGACGGGGAAAGTCCGTCGGGCAGACACCAGGGTTTCATAGCTTTCGTCTCGGATTTCAAGTATTCGGAAATAGAAGATATTTTAGCTTCCAAAAAAGGCGAATACCCGTTTATAGTGGTTCTTGACGGCGTGGAAGACCCCCACAACCTCGGCAGCATCATCTGGGTGTGCGAGTGCGCGGGCGTTGACGGGCTTATTATAGGCAAACACAGAAGCGCGGCGGTTACGGATACCGTAATGCGCATTTCCGAAGGCAGCGCAAATCATCTCAAAATAGCCAAAGCGGTGAATATAAACTCCGCCATAGAAACTTTAAAGAAGAACGGCATATGGGTTTATGCGGTAGAACTAAAGGGTGAAAACATCTATACTTCCGACCTGACCGGTGCGGTTGCACTCGTAATCGGCGGAGAAGATACCGGCGTAAACAAACTCACCCGCGAGAAGTGCGATAAAACTTTAACCATACCTATGTTCGGAAAGGTCAACTCCCTCAACGCGTCGGTTGCTTGCGGCGTTGCCGTTTTTGAAGCGGTAAGGCAAAGGACTGCCGAATGAAAACCGCCGAAGAACTTGTAAAGGACTATAAGGCGGGCGAAACGGACGCTTTGAACGAGCTTATCCGCCTGAATAATTCATACATAAAAAGGATCGGCAGAAAATATTTTCTTATAGGCGCAGACAACGAGGATCTGGTGCAGGAGTGCATCATCGGGCTTATACGCGCGGTAAGAAATTATGACGATACAAAGCAATGTTCCTTTCAGACGTACGCCGTCGTATGCATGGAAAACGCGGCAAAGTCTGCGGTAAGGAATTATTCGGGGAATAAAAACAAAGCGCTGAACGACGGCGTTCCGCTTAACGAGGCGACGGAGCTTCCCTCCAAAGAAGAAAACCCCGAACAACTCGTTATCGACGGGGAAAATTTAATGGAATTCTGGGAGAAAGCCGAAACACTCCTTTCCGAAAAAGAACGGGAAGTTTTCAGACTTTTCGTGGAAGGTCTTTCTTACGGCGAGATAGAAGCGAGCACGGGCAAGAACAGAAAATCCATAGAAAACACCCTGCAAAGAATCAGAAAGAAACTTCGCAAAATGCTTTAAAAAACGCCGTTAACGCGCGATAAAGGCTACTTACAATAAATAAACCGATTTTATAAGAGGCTTAACCAAATGGCATATCTTGCTTTATACAGGCGCTTCCGCCCGCAGAATTTTGACGATTTAATCGGGCAGGAACACATAACCAAAATATTAAAAAACCAGATTAAAACGGGTAAGATAGGTCACGCTTATCTTCTGTGCGGGGCGCGCGGTACGGGTAAAACCACCGTGGCTAAAATATTTGCGCGCGCAATAAACTGCCTTAACCCAGTGGACGGCTCGCCATGCGGGAAGTGCGAGGTTTGCAGAGGGTTAAAGGATCCTTCCAATATGGACATCCTCGAACTCGACGCGGCATCCAACAACGGCGTGGACGACGTTCGCGATATGCGCGAAAAAATCAAATACCCGCCAGTTGTCGGCAAGTACAAGGTATACATCGTGGACGAAGTCCATATGCTTTCGCCCGCCGCATTCAACGCGCTGCTTAAAACTTTGGAAGAACCGCCGTCACACGCGGTGTTCATTTTTGCCACGACCGAAGTGCATAAAATACCGCAGACTATTCTTTCAAGGTGCATGCGCTTCGATTTCAGACTTATTTCCCTCCCCCTTCTTACTTCGCTTGTAAAAAAAGTTTTCGACGCGGTAGGCAAGGAATATGACGAGGAAGCCGTGGACGCCATTGCGAGGGCAGGCGAAGGCAGCGCGAGAGATACTCTTTCTATTGCGGATATGTGCTCGTCCTACTCCACCGGCAAGCTTGTTTACTCTGACGTGCTCGACGTGCTCGGTGCGACGGACAAGAGCAAAATTCTCTCCCTTGTGTCCGCGATAATAGACGGAAAAACGGGTGACGCCGTTCAGATAGTGGATGAGTTAGCTTCCCTCGGCAAGGGAATGGGCGTTCTGGCGGACGATATCGCGTCGCTCGTTCGCGACTTACTTATTATAAAAACCGCCGAAAACGCGAATAAAATACTTGTTTTGCCCGAAACGAGGTTTAACGCCTATTTAGCCGTCGCAAAGCAAACGGACGGGAACAGGTTGCTTAGAATATCTGATATTTTCTCCTCTCTCGATAACGCTTTCAGGTACACCACTCACCCGAGGATTGTCCTTGAAACCGCTGTGATACGCGCCTGCAAGCCCGAAAAAGACTACGATACCGACGCCATTCTTTCGAGAATCGCCTCCGTAGAAAAAGAACTTTCGGACGCAAAAGCCACTATACAGAAATTTAAAGAGGAAAGAGTTCAAATAAAGGTTGACGACAAGCAAACGCCGCAAACAGAAAATTTACAAACAGAAAATTCTCAAGCGGAAAACGTAAAATCCCCTCTTCCGCAAGCGGCTGAACCTTCCGGGAAAAAGCCCGAAAAGAAGAATACCGCAAGCGATTTTTCCGAAGAATTCGGTATGATACCGCCTGAAGACGACGGCGGATTTTACGGCTTTGACGAACCTCGCCGCGAAGTACCCCCACAAAAAACAACTATCGTTTCCGCTTCGGCATACTCGGGAGGGAACGCGGAAAAGTCCCCTGTTTCGCAGGAAAACGCAACGGAAGAAGTTCCGCCCGCTAAAGTTTGGGGTTGTGTTTTAAGACAGCTGCGCGCGGACAGAAACGTTGTGCTATGGACTGTCTGCCGTGACGTAAAAGCGTTCGCAAAGGACGGGGTTCTGACCGTTTACGTTTCCGACGACGGCGAATACGAAATGTTTTCAAAGGAAAACCATTATAAAACATTGACCGATACGGCGAGGAAATTCGGCAACTATACGGTCAAAATAGAAAAGAAAAGCATTATGACGGACGAGGCGAAAGAATTCGATGACGACATCGAAAAAGTAAAACGCACGTTCGGCGATGATATAGTAACAATAAATAAGGATTAACGGAGGTAAAATTATGGCAGGATATAAAGGATTCGGCGGCGGTTTCGGTGGCGGTAACCAGATGCAGCAACTTATGAAGCAGGCGCAAAAAATGCAGGAACAAATGGCAAAGGCTCAGGAGGAGCTTGAAGAAGCCGAGCTCGAGGGCACTTCCGGCGGCGGAATGGTTAAAGTAGTAGTCAACGGCAAAAAGGTCGTCAGCTCGCTCAGCATAGATCCTTCGGTAGTAGACCCGGACGACGTAGAAATGCTCGAAGACCTCGTTGTAGCTGCGCTTAACGACGCATACGGCAAAGCCGAAAAACTTTACGAAGAGAAGATGGGAGCTTTCGGCGGTGCCGGCGGCTTATTCTGATAAACGAAACGCTAAGGAATTTATATGAAGGTTTTTATCGAGCCTATCGGCAAGCTTATAAACGAATTTACTAAGCTCCCCGGGGTAGGCAGCAAAACGGCGCAGAGATACGCCTACAAAATAATCAATATGCCAGAAAGCGAAGTGGCAGGCTTTGCGGAAGCTCTTTTAAGGGTAAAAAAAGACGTTCACTACTGCAAAATTTGCGGGAACTTTACCGACGGCGATATTTGCGATGTGTGCAAAACGCGGGACAAAAGCATAATTTGCGTCGTGAAAGAACCTAAAGACGTTATAGCTTTGGAGAAAATTCACGAGTTCACGGGCGTGTATCACGTTCTTCACGGCACTATTTCCCCAATGGACAATATCGGCCCCAACGACATTCGCATTAAGGAACTTCTCGCAAGGATTGCCGAAGGCGGCGTAGAAGAAGTCATTATGGCAACCAACCCCGACGTAGAAGGTGAAGCCACCGCAATGTATATTTCTTCGCTTATAAAACCGTTAGGCGTTAAAGTTACGAGAATCGCTCACGGTATTCCTATCGGCTCCGATCTGGAATACACGGACGAAATGACCCTTGCAAGAGCTTTGCTCGACCGTAAAACGCTGTAACAATTACTTTGCATTCAAATACTTAAACCACGAAAAACGGCGTTAATGTGAGAAATACGCCGTTTTTTATTTTTACCGAGGAAAAATATTATGAAAAAATTAGTTATAGCGCTGCTATCCGCGGCGGCACTTGTGGGGTTGTATTTTTTGCTTTCTGCGCTGTTTCCACTCGAAAGCCGCGGCAAGCTCGACACCCCTGACGGGCTTACAATCAAGAAGTTCACCCTTCAATGGAATTACAATTCTTCGGCAGACGAGTACGGCATTCTTGTAGAAGGCGAAACCGAAGAACGCATTTCCCAAACAAACAGAATTTTTCTTCGCTACGACGATCGGGGAAAGACAGTCCGTGTGCGTGCGATTTCAAAAAACAACAGAATGCAGACTTCGGACTACTCCCCTCCTCTCGAAGTAATTTTTTCAGATAACATAAAGGAAATCGTTACCTATAAAATACCCGCGCTGCACTACGAGCGCACGGAATTTATATACAACGGAGTTGTAAAAGCGTATACGCCCGATTTAACGGACAGGGGCTACAATTTCTGCTACTGGTATAAAATATCCGGAGGAGAAACAATACCCGTTCTTGACAACATAAGCGCGCAGGATACCGTGGTTCTGTACGCAAAACTGCTCCCTATAACTTATAAACTTAATATAGACTGCGGAAATTTTCCTCTTCCCGCCAACGCAAAAACAGAATATACGGTCGAAGATTATTTCGATATTTTCAACATGAATTCACGCAGTAAAGGGTATGAAATCAAGGGTTGGTATGCCGATAAAGAAAGGAGAATCCCCCTCGATAAAAACACTCCCTGCATCGGTGATTTAACTATTTACCCCCTTATATCGCTGATTAACGAGGGTTTGAACTTTGACGCGACAGGCTCTCTAACGGGTTTTACGGGCAATGAAAGTCAGGCGTTTATCCCCGACGAGTACAACGGAATGAAAGTCACTTCGGTACAAGGAAAAGCCTTTTGGGTAAAGCAGGCGGCAGACGGGCAGGTTATCGTCAACAACCTGAGCAGTATAATTTTCTATTCGGAGAGCATTACCCTCGAAAAAAACGCCATAGGCTGTTCCGAAAAGCTTAACAAAATAGTCTTTGAAGGAAACGCTTTTCTTAAAAAGGGCGCGATAAAAATTCCCGACGAACAGACAAACGAAATAGAAATAATTTTTAAAGGCAATATCGCTTTGGAAGATGATTTCATTTCCGGACTTCTCGGCGATTACAAAGCAAACGTAACCGTATACGTTCTCCCAGAAAAAATCTCATCGGTGCCGCGCGGTAAATATAATGTCAAAGCATATACAGCCGAAGCATAAACTTATACTTTTATAAACTATTTTAATTCTTTTGTATATATTTTTACTCCCGTTATTGACGGTGTAACATTTTTGTGTTACCATTTAATATATTAGCAATGTGTTTAAGCGTTGCTACAAAACGTCAATAACTTTTCGGAGGATATAAAAATGAAAGTAATCGTTTGTGACACCTATGATGAAATGAGCCGTAAGGCTTACGAGGTAATGAAACCCGTTCTTAAGGACGGCGCGGTTATAGCCCTTGCAACGGGCACAAGCCCCATAGGTCTTTACAAGTGCATGGCGGAGGACTATAAAAAAGGAAACGTTTCCTATAAAAACATTCGTTCGGTAAACCTTGACGAATACGTCGGTCAGGGCGTCGGCGACGAACAGTCTTACGTCGAATTTATGAGAAGAAACCTTTTCAATAATATAGACATAGACCTTAACAACACCGATCTTCCCAACGGAAAAGCGGCAGACCTCGACACGGAAGTTGCAAGATACAACAAAAAGCTTGCCGAAACCCCCATTGATATTCAGGTACTCGGCATAGGCAGCAACGGTCACATCGGTTTCAACGAACCCGGTACTCCTATCGACTCTCTCACCCACGTAGTGGAACTCACCCCTAACACCATCAAGGATAACTCCCGTTTCTTCAAATCTATTGACGAAGTTCCCACTAAGGCTCTTTCCATGGGTATCAAAAACGTTATGAACGCTAAGAAGATAGTTATGGTGGCAAACGGAGCGAACAAGGCTAAAGCCGTAAAAGCCATGATAGAAGGCAGAATTACTACCGATTGCCCCGCTTCCGTTTTACAGCTTCACCCCGATTGCACCATAGTTCTCGATAAAGAAGCTGCTTCTCTTCTCGGCAAATAAGTATGTATATTCCGAAATATGATAAGGGTTATTACCCTTTAATCAAAGCGATTGAGAATTTTGAAAAAAGAGTGGCTTCCGAAAAGGAAGAAAACACCGCGAAAATCAAAATCGCAGTTGAAAGAAACGGCGGCAACGTTTACGTATACTCTTACACAGGACTTAAAGACGGCGTTGACGACAAACTTAACTACCGCATAGCCGAAAGAATGGTTAAATCCATTCTATGGGTTTGCGGCGGTTATAAAATTTACGTGCTCGGCAGCAAAGTAAATTACGACGGACTTTCCGCGGCTTATAAAAAAGACGGGGCGCGCGCCTTCGACGAGGACTTTATGTCCACCGTTTACGAAAAACCTTTCGAAGTCGTTTTATGTTCGGAAGAAAACTTCCCCAACGAAAAGAAGTCCTCGGTTAAAGTCGGCGGCTTCCTTAAGGGGTGCAGAATAGGCTTCGACGCGGGCGGCAGCGACAGAAAGGTCAGCGCGGTTATCGACGGCGAGGTCGTATACAGCGAGGAAACCGTATGGCACCCTAAGACTACTTCCGATCCCGAATACCACTACGAGGGGATTAAGGAAGCCATGCTCACCGCGGCGAGCAAAATGCCACGAGTTGACAGCATAGGCGTATCCTCCGCAGGCGTTTACATCGACAACAAAATTATGGTCGCTTCTCTATTTATCAAAGTGGATAAAAAGAAGCACGGCGACTACGTTAAAAACATGTACATTAACGTAGCAAAAGAACTCGGCGTTCCTATTCAGGTCGTCAACGACGGCGACGTTACGGCGCTTGCAGGCGCAATGGATATGAAAGACAACTGCGTCCTTGGTATAGCCATGGGCACAAGCGAGGCGGGCGGTTACATCAATTCAGACGGATGTATAAACGGTTGGTTGTCGGAGCTTGCTTTCGTTCCCGTGGACTACTCTACCGAAGCTATGACCGACGAGTGGAGCGGCGACATAGGCGTGGGTTGCAAATATTTTTCTCAGGACGCCGTTATAAAACTTGCCGAAAACGGCGGTTTTAAATTTGAAAACGGACTCACCCCTGCGGAAAAACTTAAGGTCATTCAAAAGCTTGCCGAAAGCGGCGACGAGTTCTCCCTCGATATTTTCAGGGACATAGGCATTTACCTTGCCTATACAATTCCGTTCTACGCAAGGTTCTATGAAATCCGCCACGTTATGCTTCTCGGCAGAGTTATGTCCGGAAAGGGCGGCGAAGAAATTCTTGCCACTTGCAAAAAAGTCCTTTCCGCAGAGTATCCGCTTTATAAAGATATAGCGCTCCCGAGCGAATATGTGAGAAGGGTAGGTCAAAGCATAGCGGCAGCTTCTCTTTGCGAGGACAAAATATAGTGATAACGCGCGAAAAAGGCTACTTATGCATTTAAAAAACAACATTACGGGCGAAAAGGCAAACTACGTTACGGCATTTTATTCGGAGCGGAAAAACGGCAAAACGGTTTTCCGCTTTTCTGCGGAAAATTCCCGCCTGTACTGCCCGTATAAACAAAACAACCAACCCTTATACGAGGGCGACGTTTGCGAAGTTTTTATCGGCAGGCGAGACGCGTACTACGAAATAGAAGTTTCCCCAGACGGAAATTGCTTTTTCGCTATGATAAAAAACGACGGAAACGGCAAATTTCGTCCGGAAAAGTTTCTCGATTGCCGGGACATAGAGTATTCCGCCGAGCAAACCGATGCAGGCTACAACGTAACTATCGGGGTGCCGGACGCAATCATCCTGTCGCTTTGCGGGGACGGAGAAATTCTTTTTAACGCATTCAGGATAGAAACGGACGGCGGCGAAAAAGAAAAATATCTGTACGCTCTAAGCCCTACCCTCTGCGGAACTTTTCACTTAAGCGAAGCATTTATAAGGCTACAAAACTGCGTTTAACGAGCGTTTTAGGGGACTTATTCACACTTCGGATGACTTTTTATCACGTAAAAACAAAAAGCGAACTTAGGATTTATTTGTAAGGAGAGTTAAATGAAAGGTTTTAAAAACGCAAAAGTATATATCAGCGGCGAGGGCGTAAAAACTCTTTCCGTAGGCGTAGAAAACGGAAAAATAGCATATATAGGCGAGGACGCCGAAAAAATCACCGAGGCATACCCGTACAGAGACGGTCAGATAGTCTGCCCAGGGTTTATCGACGAACACATTCACGGCGCGGTAGGTTCGGACGCAATGGACGCAACAGAAAAGGCGCTTACGGAGATTTCCTCTGCCCTTCCCAAAGAAGGCACAACGACCTTCCTTGCCACCACCATGACCCAAAGCTCCGAAAGAATAACGGCGGCTCTTACCGCCGCGAGGGATTATATAGCCGCAGGCAAAAAAACGGGTGCAAGGGTTCTCGGCGTTCACCTCGAAGGACCGTACATCTGCGATAAATTCAAAGGCGCTCAGCCGGGAGAATATATCGCAAAACCCGAAAAAGAGAGCTTTGAGCGGTACTATGAAGCGAGCGGCAAAAACATTAAAATTGTAACGCTGGCGCCCGAAAACGACGAAGGGTATTCCTTTATAAAATACCTTTGCGAAAAGGGCGTTACCGTCAGCGCGGGACACAGCGACGCGGATTTCGAGACTCTGCGAGGCGGCGTGGAAAGCGGCGTAAAATGTATTACGCACACGTATAACGGGCAACGCGGGCTTCACCACCGCGATATAGGCGTGGTCGGCGGAGCGTTCTCGTCGGACGAAGTCGCCACCGAAATTATCTGCGATCTCATTCACGTAAGCGCGCCCGCGGTTAAGCTTCTTATTAAAAACAAACCGCACGACAAGGTCATTCTTATCACCGACGCTATGCGCGCGAAAGGGTTGAGCGACGGCATAAGCGAACTTGGCGGGCAGACGGTTATCGTTAAAAACGGCGAGGCTCGGCTTGAAAACGGAGCTTTGGCGGGCAGCACACTGAAAATGAACGTTGCAATTAAAAACCTTGTTACCGCGTGCGGGGTTCCCTTTGGCGACGCGGTGGATTTCGCAACGGTAAACCCGGCAAAGAACCTCGGCGTGGAAAATCTGTACGGCTCGATAGAAGTCGGCAAGTATGCGGACTTCACGCTTTTAGACGAGAATTTCAATGTAAAGCTCACCCTGCGCGAGGGCGAAGTAGTTTACCAAGCCTGATTTAAAGTGCTTTTTAAAGCACTTTTTGAAGCAAATATAAGCAAATTAAAAGCGCCCCGAAAGAAAAACTCTTTCCAAGCGCTTTTTGTTTTGTATTAAAATTGGTACTTTAAATATTTACGTCCCCGTCTGTACAATGAACTACACTTGCAGGAACATTATAATTCCAACTTGTACCTTTTGAAATTGCCTGCCATTGTTCCATTGTCCCTTCAAAAGTTATACTTTTAAGCACATTACAATTATAGAACGCCGAAGGACCGATAAAAGTAAGGCTGTTGGTGATTGTTATGCTCGTAAGTCCACTGCAATTAGAGAAAGCCCATTCACCTATAGAAGTAACATTATCAGAAATTGTTATACTCTTAAGGTTGATACATCCCATGAACGCTTGATCGCCGATAGAAGTAACGCTGTCCGGAATTATTATGCTTGTAAGTTCAATACACCCACTGAACGCATAATTACCTATAGAGATGACGCTTCCGTCATTTGGAATAACACTGTTTTTGCACCCGACAATCAATGTTTTTGTTGCTGTTTCTATCAAACAATTATTAAAACTATGATATGTGGTATTAGTGGTTGCTACTTCTATTGTTTCAAGTCCACTGCAACCAGAGAATGCTTCATCTCCAATATAATTAACACTGTCGGGAATAATCACACTTGTAAGTTTACTACATAATTCAAAGGCACGCAAACCGATAGAAGTTACACTATTTGGTATTGTCATACTTGTAAGTCCGCTGCACCAGATGAATGCCCCAGTACCGATTGAAGTAACGCTGTCAGATATCGTTATACTTGTAAGTCCACTACACCCGCTAAAAGCCATTGCACCGATAGAAGTAACACTGTCTGAAATTGTTACACTTGTAAGTCCACTGCAACCAGAGAATGCACAATCAATAGGCACAGGGATTTTTCTTTCTTTTTAGATAGTGGCGCGGATTTCATTGTCACGCCACTTCTATAATTTTTGTTTTGTCTGTTTTTACAGGCTCATTGTCGGTGTTCGGAACGCTTAC
>CAKQLR010000020.1 GCA_934254725.1 uncultured Clostridia bacterium
GTAGTAAGTATAAGCAATCCGCTGATTATTTTTTTAAGAATTCCCATATCAGGCAAACCTCCTTATCAGAGGGCGTTGCGATTTCTTTTGTTTGCAACCACAGCCGAAGCTATAAGCAAAACGACGATAAGCCCTTCGCCCATGGCAAATCCGCCGCAACCCTTCTTTTCGGGAGTAGTATCGTTCGGCTTTTCGCCCGAACCCGAAGTTTCGCCTTCTACATAAGAAACGCCGTTAAGCTCTTTTATAATTACTTTCGTGTTGGCGTTTGTGTCCTTTTTCTGGGTGTTCATCGCGATTTCAAGATAAATCTTTCCGTCGGGGAAAACCTTTGCGGGTTCGATGCTCGCAAGTTCGCCTGCAGCGCTCACAAGAACGCCGTTTATATAAAGGTTATAGAACTTTTTGCCGTCTTTTTCTTCGTAAGCCAGCTTAATTCTTATATCCTTATTTTCCTGCGCGTGTGCGTTTCCGTCGGAAATAAGCGTCCAGGTATCGACGACGTCGGAGGGGTTGTCAAGGTCTTTAATGAAGTTGCCGCAGTAGATATCGCTTGTAAACGAAAACTCGCCGGCAAGGTTGAAAAATCTCGAAAATAATCCGGGGCTGTCCTTTGCAAAACCGTCCTTTTCGTTGTTTCTCCAGTTTATAAACGAAGGCTTACCCATAAAACCGATGCCCGTCCAGACGTCGTTTGCAAGTCTGCCGGACTTAACGTATTCTTCCGATTGAATGGAGAGTACAACTTCGTAAGAGTCCGTTCCCTCGTGAGCGGGCGCAATAGCCACTGCGTGTGAAGAGGGCGTGCCCTGAATAAGTTGGTCTATTTCTATGCCGTTTTTGGTTTTCTTAACGGAAACTCTTCCCTCGTATCCCTCGGGAACAATCCAGCCTTCGAGTACTTCCGCGGTGGCGTCCGTTTCGGCAGAAGCGATTTCGCCGCGGGAGGTAAACATAAAGACAGACGCGGCAATAAGTACTGCAAGCGCCGCAAGTGCAACGATTTTTTTCATCTTTCAATATCTCCTTTTAAGAGTATGGTTTTGCGGAAGAAGTCGCTTAAATCGCGCTTCTTCCGCATATTTCGGTTAAATATTTTTTCTGTTATGCGCGTTTTTTCGCAACTAAAACAACAGCCATACCGAGTACGGAAGCTATAGCGGAAATACCTGCCGCGCCGGTGCAACCGCCGTCGTCTTCAGCGGGATTATCGGAAGGCGAGCCGGAAGTTTCGCCCGTAGTGGTTCCGGAGGAACCGGTGTCGGAAGACTGATCGCCGGAGGACGAATTTTCTTTTTCTTTAATTTCAAACGTAACGGTCTTGCTTGCGTTGCCTGCGTATTCGCCTATGAAAGCTACTATTACTTCCGCAGTTCCGATCTCTTTGTTGTTTTTATAAGTTACAAAGTAATCAACGTTGTTTTCAAGAGTTTTTTCGCCGAATTTTACTGTAACTGCGGGCTTATAAGCCGTAACGGTTTCGTCGAATTCGTATTCGGTTTGTTCAAGAGTAACAACAGCGTTAGTTAAATCGGGGGTGTAAACTTCTGCGGAGAATACGGCAACGCCTCTGTGGAGCCAATGCTGTCCGTCACAACCGTCTGCCTCGTAAATAGCGGTAGAGAAGAAAGTCTGACCTTTTTCGTTTACGAAAAGCGCTTCGTTTATTTCAATTTCTTCGACCTTTTTAAGAACAGTGCCGTCTGCTATTTTTGTAAACGTAAGCGTATACTTACCGTTTTCCGCTTTTACAAGGGACAACGTCATAGGTACGTTTACCGCGTTATCAAGGAAGAAAGTCGGAACAATCGGTGCAAATTCGCCGTTTTCTCTCTTTACTAACTGAACTTCGACGCAGTTAGGAGTCGTGGTGCCCGAATAGTTAGTAATATGAAGGAAGATACCGTCAACAGCGCCGCTGTAGTAGGGGAACTTATTATCCGTATCTCCGCCAGGCTGTTTGGAGAACGAATAGGTAACCCAACCGTCTATGCCGTCGCCGCCGTCTGCAACGGATTTTTTGGAAAGCAATTTGAATAAAGTATTCATTTTAATTTCCGAGCCCTTCATAGGAACGGTAAATGCAGCGTGAGCAAACGTGAATATTCCGTCGCCGTCATCTTCGCTGAGGTCGCCTACGCCGCCCCAGTAATTTACGAAATCCGCTGCTTCGGGAACGTAAGTTTTTGCCGAGTAAGTTTCGGCGGGTTCATCCGCAAATGCGGGGGTTACGGCGAACATAGCCGCAAACATCATTATGCCGACCAGAAGGCAGGCAAGTTTGGTTAATTTTTTCATCTTTTTTCTCCTTTAAGGTTTTTTATTTATTTCCCCGCGAACGGGGCAATATTTATTGTTTTAATAATTTTTCGTCAAGCTTTTCTACCGTCGAAACAAAGTGTTCTACGAACGCTTCCGCGTCAACGTCTACCGAAACGAGCATATCATCTCTGCCGGGTTTCCTCCAGTTGAAATCGGTCAGATCCACACACTTCCCGCGGGAGAATTCCCCTGCAGTTTCTACTAATAAGTCCCCTTTTTCAAAGGTTAAGTACTCATTACCTATTGCCGCGGATACCGCTAACGGGTCGTGCAAAATCATCGTTTCGCCCCATTTGCCGAACATATCCATAACGGTCGAAACCGCCGTGCTTTTTAAAGCGCGCAACCTTTTTATTTTATCTTCGGGAACTTCGCAACGGAACGTGCAGTCGAGGGTGACTATTTTCTTTTTTACGTCGGACGAGAATACTTTCGCCGAGGCTTCGGGGTCGCAGGTCAGATTAAACTCGTTAAGATTCAAGCTTTTCGCCGCCCCCATAATCACGTAATCGGCTTTATGTGCCGTTTCGGGATATTTTTCGATAAAGTTCGCTAAGTTAGTCAGCGCGCCTATCGAAACGACGGTCATTCCCTCGTTGTTTTCAACCGCGTTTTTTATTGCTTCCACCGCGTCTCCGCGAGTAATTCCGATGCCGTCAAACTTTTCTTTCAGATAAGTTTTCGGCAATTTTTTTTCGTCTACAGGGGTGCCGAAAACGCTTCTCGCTTTTATAGGCAAACCGTTGCCCGCATACACGGGCACGTTGCATAAGCCGCCTTTTTCAAGCAAAAACGCCGCAATTTTTGCACGAGCCACCGCGTTTTCAAACACCGTGCTTACGCCCAAAAGCCGAACGTTTTCGCTACCCGTCACAAGCAACAGAGCAAGCGCGTCGTCTATATCGCCGCCTATATCGGTATCAATCCAAATTTTTTTCATATAATAATTTCTCCGTGTGCCGTTACATTTTGATTGCCGAACCTACAAGCCCTTGTATATAAAATTTGTTTCCGAAAACAAAAACTATAATAAGCGGTACGGAAGCTATCAGATAACCCGAATAAGTAACGGGCATATTTTGCGAGTATAAATCCCTGAATTCCACGATAAGCCCCGCAGATACGGTAAGCTTTTCGTAGTTGGTGGAAATAACCGTCATAGGCCAGATGTAGTCGTTCCAAAGCCCGTTTATCTGCTGTATTGCAAGCGTTATAAGTATTGCCATGCAAAGCGGTATCGCCACGGATTTGTAGACCTGAAAATCGTTTGCCCCGTCTATCTCCGCCGCACTGAATAAATCTTTTGGCAGAGCTTTAAAGAATATTGTCAGTAAAAATACCGAGCCTACAGGTGCCGCCGTGAGCTGAGGTAGAAGTATCGCCAGTAGCGTGTTGTTCAGATTAAGCCCTTTGTAAAGCAAAAACTGAGGAACCAGAGTAAGTATGCCGGGGATCATCATAAGCCCGAGCACCATCATAAAGAAAAGCGATTTGCCGGGGAATTCCATCTTCGCAAAAGCGAAAGAAGCGAGCGAAGATATAATAAGCGAACCCGTTATACCGAAAACCGCCACCGCGATGGTGTTGTAAACGTAATTGCCTACTTTGCCGAAAGCCGTCGCCAGGTTATCCACTTTAAGCGGAAGCGTGGGGTAAAACTTGCTTACGTCATACGAAGTAGTGGTTTTGAACGCACACCACACCGACATTATAAGCGGATATATCATGCAGAATAGCAGAAACGCCATTGTAAGGTGCAGAAGTGTCTGAGAGAGCACAAGCTTCCATTTGTTTTTAAATAAGCTTTTTATGTTCATACTCTTACTCCTCCCCCGCTTTGGCGAACGGACCGTAATGCATAAGCTTCATCGCGACGAAAGATATAACGAATATAGCAGCAAACATCACGGTGCCTATCGCGGAAGCGTATCCGTACCTGCCCGAAGTAAACGCCATTCTGTACATATACCAACCGGGCACGTAAGTTTTATAGCCTGGTCCGCCGTTTGTTAGGACTATCTGCAAGCTGTAATCCTGCATAAGTCCGATAAAGCCGAACACTAAAAAGTATCTTATCTGTCCGAGGAGCAGCGGAATATCTATTGAAATTATTCTTCTGAAAGTACTGCAACCGTCAAGCGTAGCGGCTTCGAGGACCTCTCCCGAAACCGCGGTAAGCCCGGATATGTATATAAGGATATTAGTTCCGTTTACCCACGGGAAACCGAGTATGATGATACACGGGATTACCCAGTCGGAGTCATTCAGAAAGTCCACTATCTGATCCTGACCTATTATTCCGAACGCGCGCATAAGATGAGCAAACAAACCGCCTGTCGGCTCGAAAATATTTTGCCAGATTAAAAAACCTACTACGCCGGGGGCAATCATCGGCAAAAGCACGGCAACTCGGTAAAAGCTTTGCATTTTTTTGCTTCTCGTGTTGAATATAAGTTCCGCGAACAAAAGGGGCATACCCACGCCGATAAGCAACCTCGGTACGAGAAGAATTATCATCGTTCCGATAGAATCGAGGAAAATCTTATCCGCAAACAGTTCCTTATAATTGCCTATGCCGATAAACTCCCTGACGCCCGTTCCGTCCCAGTTGAATGCGGAAGTCACTATACCGCTTATTGCGGGGTAATAACAAAAGCCGAGAACGCCTATCATCAGCGGCAGAATAAACAAGTAAGCGCGCCTGCACTTAACTATGCGCGAAAAAAATGATTTCTTTTCAGCCATCGTTCTCCTCCTCGTCTATCGTCAGGTGTTGCCAGTCGTCCCATTTCGTATCGTCTTCGGGCTTTACCGCTTTGACCGTAAAAGAATACCTTGCGGGAACCATTATTATGGAAGAATTATCTTCGTCCGACAACGTAAACGTAACGTCCTCCATGGGCGTAAGCTTGTCGTTCAGGTATAAAAACGCGTAATAAATTATTACGATTTCTCCCGCGCCGTCCGTAACGATGCGCGAACTTCTCAGCGTTCCGTTGGAAGCCACGACGTTTATCGTATGCCCCGCAACCGGCTGTCCGTCCTTCGTAAGCCTTACCGTGAACTTTGTAGGGGATACTCCGTCCGCGGTTATAACCTCGTTGGTTGCGGAGATATTTTCGTATTTATAACTCTTCGAAGCAAAGAAGTCATAGAAAAATAAGCCGCCTAAAACGCATATTATCGCGATAATTACAATAAATTTCTTCATGAAAGTTTCTCCTTTGCCGTCTGCTCCCAGGATGAAACGTCCAAAGACATTTTACTTATAAATTCTTTTGCCCCGTTCTCGTTACAATAATCTACTTCCGCAAAAAACGTTGCATCGGAAATGCTACCTTTTATCCATTCTTCCATACGACGGTTGAGTATATCTCCGTAGCGATCGGTAAAACCTTTCGGCCAGGATGCCTTTGTGGACACAGGGAATTTCTGCCTTATAAACCCGTCTATTATCGACGAGTGCCCCGTTCCCTTAACCGCGCCGACGACGCCCGCGCTTTCTATACAAATCATGGATACGTTATCCGGTTTGGTGAGATATTTTAAAAATCTTACGGCTGCGTCGAGGACTTCCGGTTTATCCTTTACCGCCGCTTTCATTATGTTTACCACGAGGTCGGGCGACGGCTCGTAAGGGCCGGACGAATAAACTATATCGTCGAGATAATCGAGCGAAGCCGAAACCGTTTCTCCTTCCTTGAGGTCGGCGGTTATCTCTTTGAGCGAGTACTTGGAATCCTTTGTAACGTAAGGAGCAACGAATACCCCGTAATCGAAGTTTTTAGCAGTGGAGTCCTCCACCGGGATAGCCCATATGCCCTCTTCTCTTATACCCACGTTGCCGTCAAGCCAATCGCCGTAGTATTCGATTGACGACCAGGCAGGCTCCAGAGTCTGCGTGTAGTATGCCTTCAACAAGTAATAAGCGTCCCTTGCGTATTTGTTTTGCGTTGAATATAATCCGTTAAGAGTCGCTCGCGCCATTTCCGCTGCCGAAACGGTGCCGTTTCCGTCGTAATCCGCACCGAACGCGTTTTTCACGTATCCGCCGAACGACGGAGCTATTACCGAGCCCCAGACCCAGGCATCGAAAATCGTATTCGATTTAAAAAAGCTCCACGGGGCAACGCCTATGTATCCGTTTTGCTTGAGTTTTTCGGAATCCTCGATCAATTCGTTCCATGTGTGGGGAACGGAAGTTATTCCACTTACCGAAAAAGCGTTTTTGTTGTAATAATAGCCTGTTGCAGCTCCCGGGTAAACGGTGACGGGTATGCCTACAACTTCCCCTCTCGCGTTTATAACAGATTCATTCTGCCATAGGTAATCCCTGAAAACGTCCTTCCAGGTATCGTAATTATCGTCGTAAGGGTAGTCTTCCGCGAGGAATTCGTCCAGAGGAAGATACCAGTCTCTGTCCTGATAACGGGTTCCCCAACTGAACGCGATTGCGGGAACGGTTCCGCCGGCTATCTGAGTGGTAAACCATTGGGCAACCTCCGCCTCCATTCCGCCTACGGGTTTTGTTCTAGCCCAGACTATTTCCACGTCGGGGTTCTCTTCCATAAACGCTTCCGCTATATAATAAGTGGAATTGAATACGTCCGGATCCTCTGCCGTGGCTATTCTTCCCGTAGAAGGCGTGTAACCGTGCAAATCCACAACAAGCTTTATTTTGTTTGAAGACGTCTTTGCGTCGACAAACGGAATTGCCGATAACAAAACTATCGCAACGGCAACCGCTATACACAAAACCGTTTGAATACGTCTTTTTATCATAAAGCCTCCCGTCTATGTTTTCTTCTAATCCGATTATACCACCGATTGCTTCGGAATGATATAAAAATACGGCTAAACAATAGTCGATTTTGGTTAAAATTTATTAAATAGGGTTGTGCGATTTACGAAAATATGTTAATATGTAATAGGGAAAAAATAAAAGCAACTTAAAAAAACTATCGCTTTTTTATAAAAAAACAAGGAGCAAAAACAATAAAAATGGCTGAAATAAACGTAAATTTCTATTTTAACCGCCAAGATGACGTAAACCATAAAATTCGTTTTCATTTTCACAAGTGCTATGAGATAATATATTATATAACGGGTTTCGGTTATTTTTTAATGAACGGCGTTAAGTACGAGTACAAGGACAAAACCTGCGTTATTATTCCGCCGAACGCCACCCATAACGACGTACGCGGGGATGATTGCAACGTCGTGTGCATAGGCGTTTCCTGCTCGGACGACCTGCTTTCTCTGCCCGTAGTGACAGAGGACGTAAACGCAACCATATTGAATTATATAAACATTATAAGAACCGAATTTCTGAAAAAGGAAAACGATTACATTTCCGTAATAAACAACCTGATTTCGTGTATTCTGGTTGAAATAAAAAGACTCGGAAAAACTACCGAGTCCTTACACAATAAGAGGAACGGCCTGATCTCTCAGGCTATAAATTACATCGACGAATATTTTTTGACGGATATAACCGCCGAACAACTTTCGGAAATATCCAACTACTCTTACGACAGGTTCAGACATATTTTCCGCACCGTCACGGGTATGTCACCCAAGCAGTATATCACCAACAAACGAATAGAACACGCAAAGTTTCTTTTATCCACAACGGATTATTCCGTTACCGAAGTCGGCTCTCTGTGCGGCTTTTCCGCTACGACTATCTTCATTAAGAAATTCAGTTTGCTGTACGGCACTACCCCTTATAAATACTACCGTCAGATGCGCGAAAAATCCGGGTTTACCGAATAACTTTCCATATGTTTTTTCGCTCGGGCGAGGGTGAACCGCTAAAAAGCGACAACACCCCCCGGTTTGCCGAGCGGCAAATTATTCTTTACGACAGAACATTCATACCTTGCGATTAAAGTTCCTTTGAAATAATTTCGGTTATCTCTTTCATTACCTTTATCGCGGCGTGGTCGCAATTCCCCTCGGAATTTCTTACCATAAACACAACTTCGTTTTTATACGCTTTCTCGCATGTGATATACTCGACATATACCGCGAGGTATCCGTCGCTCGGGCAAACTTCCGACAGAGAAGCAACTTCTCTTGTCCCCGTAACGCCGCTTTCCCTTTGTTCGGAAATTTCAGTTTTTTCCGCCGTTTCGACCTGAATGCTAACTCTTCCGTCAACGATCTCCTGCGAAGTAACAAACACTTTTAGGTTGATTTTCTCGCCCGGAGAGTATGTTATTTTATCATAACAGAAAGATATAAAAGTTTTATCAAATGCCCGTTTAGCCGCGAAATAGCCGGCTTTTTTATTTTCGTAGTAATCGATAAGTGCAGTTGAAGCAACGTTCGGGAACATTTCGTTCAGTTGCCAGATCATACAGCCGGACTGATACGGCGCGTGCCTTCTGTGCGAACAAACGGCGTAATCTATACCGGCTTTCTGCAAATATTCGCCCACGGTTACATAGTCTTCGAAATCGGTTATTTCGCCGAAGATCTCGGTTATTCTGAAATTCAAATCCCATATTTCGCCGTGGTGACGAAGCACCGGAGACACAGAAGCAGACACGGGTTTTAGATATTTTTTAGAAATAAACTTTTTTAATGTGCTGGCGCTGCTCATTCCGTTGCAACCGAACTCGCCCGCAAAAAGACATTTCAATTTGTTGTAATGCCCGTAATAATCGTTACCGAGATACAGCCACGGACCGTGAATGTCGTGATTTTTAGAGATGTCCGTAAGCGAAGCTTCCTGAACGGGACCGCTCGCCGTAGACGGCATAAAGAACGCATTAAATTTATATTTTTGCAAAACCGAAGCTATGCGTTGCATGTTTGCGTTTTCGTACCTTACGGGCGCAGAATCCTTGCCGAATATCTCGTTTCCGCCGCATAAAACGGCAAAACACGGATAATTACCCCTTTCAAGAACGGCAAAACGCACGCTTTGCGAGAGTAAATCCAGATATTTCTCGTCCTCCGGCGGTATGTTGTCCATTCCGCTCGACGACTGCGGCATATCCTGCCATACAAGCAAACCGTATTGCGAACACAATTCGTAAAAGTACTCGCACTCGATTATTCCGCCGCCCCACACTCTTATTATGTTCGCGTGGGCGTCCCTTGCCGCCGAAAGCAATTGGTCGTAACGGCTTTTCGTTTCCTCCCCGAGAAGAAGGTCGAGCGGCGTCATATTGAAGCCTTTAAGATATTCCGTTTTTCCGTTTACGACCGCCGTATAAGGATATGCGCCTTCGGGCGCGCCGGGGTTAGAAACAAACCGTACAGTTCTGAAGCCTACGGTTTTTTCTTTACGGTCAAGCTCTTTTTCACCTTCGCAAACGGAAGCCGTCAGCTTATATGTTTTATGGCTTCCCATTCCGTTGATGTTCCATATTTGCGCCTCTTTAACGGAAACGGCACTTTCGATTATATTCTCGCCTTCGGCAAGAACTACGCTTTTCCTATCCGAAAAAAGAATGTTTTTGCCGTCTGCGATTTTCAACTCTAAGGCATAATTACCCGCCTTTTTCGCACATAAAACGGTGTTTATCGCTGCGGACGGAGTATCCGTGGAAATCGTATTGAAAACGATTCCGTCTATTTTTACGGCTTCTCCGTACTCTAAAAACACCCGCCTGTATATGCCCACGTTTACGAGGCGCGGGCAGAAGTCCCATTTATAATCGAAGCGGGGTCTCTGTGTGTTTACTTTTGAAGTGTACCCTATCTGCCCCATTTCGATATCCGCCGAACGGACTAAAACGCTAAGTCTGTTTTCTCCGTCCGAAACGCCCTCAAGCGGAACGTTAAATGGTGCGGAGGCGCCTTCATGGCGAAAGATCTCCCTGCCGTTAAGATAGACGATACAGTAATAGTCCACGCATTCGAACCTTACCGAAAAATACTGCTTTTCGCAAGCTTTGCCGTCAAAAAAGAAGCTCGTTTCGTAAAGCCACCACCGGTCTTTTACCCATTCGGCAGAAAGGGAATTCATGTCTTTTTTTATGTCTTTTACCGCGCCCTCTTTCAGCAATGCGGAATAAAGGCTGCACGGAAGCGTAACGCGCATGGGCTGAGTCACGCCCGCAAGCGGAACGCCCGTTTCTACGTTTTTACCCATTAAAACGGTATACGGATAATACCCGTTGACCGTCCAATTTTTTAACTCTGTACGTTTCATTGTTCTGCAAGCGCTTTAAAGCGTTCTATAACGTCGTTAATAGAAAAATCCTTGTTGTGTTTAAGGAAGCATTTAATGTTATCTTTAAAATTCTTATACCAATATTCCGGTATTTTTTCTATTCCGTAGAAGGCGCCGAAGATACTGCCCGCCGTAGCGGTGGTGCAATCGTTGTCGTGCCCCATCGCAACGCACTGAGAAATAAGCCTTGTATAGTCGTCGCCCGCAAGCATAAGAGCAAAGATTATAAGGCAGGTATTGTTCCTCGTGTGCACCCAGAACATCCCCGGCATCCTTTCGTCCACAGCCTTCCTTGCAGCGAGATAATCTGCGATTTCGGGGGCTTTTTGCAATGCCCACCTTATATCTTCGGCAAGTTTGCAGTGCTCGGGAATGACTTTCAGACCGTCGTACAAAGCTTCCTCTATGCTGTTTGCGGTGAACGCCGAAGCTATTACCGCGGCAAAGTACATTTCTCCGTAAATGCCGTTTCTTCTGTGCGAAAGGTACGCGTCGTTGTACGCCATTTTTGCCGCAGAGTAAATATCGCCGGGCGCGGCGTAACCGAATGCGTCCGCCCTTATTTCCGCACCGAGCCATTCTATGTACGGGTTATCTTCCGCGCACTTATCCGCGCTTACGCCTTTTTTGAGATTCTCCAAGGCTTCGTATTCGGCGGTACAGCAAACGGTCATATTTTCAAGCCAATGTTCACCCACTTCTTTTACGGTGAAGTTCTTACCGTATTTTTCCATGAGCATAAGATTCAAAAGCGGGTACATCACGTCGTCATCCGCAGGAACGCCGTCCATCTTGTCCCGGGTAAACTCGTACCGCTTAGAGCGCTCGTACTGAACGTTTTCGGGATTGATTACGTCCGACCAGTAGTCCGTCGGGGGAAAGTTATCCCCCACTACCTGCGCATAGGTAGAGATGCCCTCTATCTGCCAGCCTTCTACGGGCGCGCCGAGAATACAGCCGGCAAAACGTCCGAGAAGCGCTCCTCTTATTTTGGAATCGTAGTTTTCCGTTTTCTTTTTTTCAAAAGCGGCTTTCGGAGCCAAAGCGAATATTTCATCGAGGGCGTCCGGCTCCTGCGGGTTTTTCTTCGCCTGTTTACCGATCAGCTCCGACTGTTCCTTTATTTGTTCGGAAAGAGCGCCGTAATCGATACTCACCCCGTTTTCGTCGGCGTAGTCCACCCATGCTTTGTATTTATCAATAAGCGCAAACAGTTGTTGTTTGTTCATAAATCCTCCAAAGACTTCCGTTGTATTTTCTATCTGTATAGGTTTTTGAATTTTAACCGAAGTATACGGTTACTTCCACATCCTCTGCCTTGTTGAGTATATAGCTCAGCGTGACGTAGCCGTCGTCGCTTGCATTGTAAGTAAACTTTTCGGGAACGGTGCCCGTTTTCTTAAATTTTACCTCAACGGATTTAACCTGCATTCCGCCAGTAGAAACGACGGTAAGGGACCTCGACCTCAATATATTCGAAACCGTAAACGTAACGGAAGAGGGATTCTGAACGAAATCCGTAACGTTACCGTTTGAATGCATTACGTCCGTATCCGTCGTTTGTACGCGTTTATAGCAAACGGACTGCCCCTTTTTCACCACGGGGTCCACTATATAATCGAAGTTATCAGAGAACAAATCGAGGTACTCGCCCTTAAGCGCAATTTCTTTTTCGAATGCGTGGCAGAAGTAATAGTCGCCCCTTATGGTGTACATCGCTTCGGGCGCTCTGTAATCGAGGTTACCGAGCTGACACGACCTTATTATAAGCTTTTCATACAATTCACTGTAAGAATTTTCGGAGGATGACATGCCTACGGGTTCCACGCCGCATACGATAACGTTGCCTTTGCCTGATTTTGCCTCGAAAGCGACGACTTTATTTTCCGCCGTAAGAAGAGCCGTAGCGCCCGCGCCTATATCGTAAGCAGTAAACGTGGCTCTGTCATCGTTGTACAGCTTAGTGCCCGTCAGATATGAAGGGTTGTTCTTTGCCGCGGTAAGCGTCTTGTTTCCGTTAAACGCTTCAAAACCCTTTACGTTTACGCCGAGTTCGGAAAACAACGCGTCCTGAGGGGTTGCATAACCTTCTGCTGTCCATACGCCGTCGAAAGATTGCGCGTAATTATAACCGCCCGTATATAACAAAGTACCGCCGTTTTTTACCCATTCCGCTATGGATTTATTGTAGATTATATCGTCGGGTTTAATAAAATCATAACTCATAACGAGCAACTTGATGTTCTTAAGTGCCTTTGTATCCGTAAGTCTTTCAAGGGTGATAACGTCCACGGGTATGCCTTTTGAAACGAGGGGGGTAACGAGAGCGCTCAAATTGTTTACCATATCGCCGAACGCCGAGCAGCCGGTATAAGATACCAGGACACCTATTCCCTCCGTTCCGCTATACGTTACGGAAGCGTAATCGTGTACGTTTTGCTGAATGCGGTATATGCCTTCCTGAACGGTTTTATACTCGTACGGCGCGTTTGTAAAAGCTCTTTCCGCCCAAACGGTACTTTCAAAACAATACACGTCCGGCATAAGCATCTGCGCTACTATGTTGTGTTCCCAGATAGGTCTCGTCACGTCGTAGCTGTAGCCGCCGTCCGCATTCGCGTCGTTGAGCATAAACGCTTTTTTGCCGTCGAGACCGACTATGTAGTTGTTCAACTCGCTGTACTCAAGATAAGAAGTTTCAAAATATCTTACGGATTTTTCTCCTTCATAGTAAAGGGGAAGCATCGAAGTGTTCGTCCAGCTTTGACCGATAACGCCGTCTATATTTTCAAGAGCCACCATCTTACCGTTATTAGCTACGATAATGCTCGAATAACTGCCTATGCTGTGCGTGGCTATATATACCTTGGAGTCGGGATACGTTTTCTTTATTTCGGTGGAAACGTAATCATAGCTGTCAACAAACATTTGAGCTATTATCGACTGCCTTTTTGCCGGTTGAGTTAAATCGTCCTCGTCATAGACGAAGGATTCACCATACTTCTTTTCCCATAAACGGAAAAAGTATTCGGAGTAGCAGGAATCCTTAAATCCGTCCGGCTCTTCTATGTAAATATCCTTTGCGCCCGCGGCGATAGCGCGCTTGCACCAATCTACAAGGTAGGCGTTGAATTCTTCGGAAGGATGAACGTAATACGAACCTGGCGTATGAATTCTCCATGCTCCGTCACGGCTTTTCTGCACTATGTCCTCGTGCATCTTTCCGTCATAACCGCCGTGAATAAAAAAGCAACCCATATCCCTTCCGTTCGGGATCATCATATCGACCTGTTTGAAGCCCTTACCGAGGTAACTTTTAATCAAAGTCTCCACTCCTGAAATCGTGGAAGCGTAAGCCATTACGGAATCCGCGGGGATAACGCGTGTAGGATCGTAATAACCGCCTATCTGAAAGTTATTGTATATTCCGTCGGCAACCGTTTGCTTAGAATACTCGGTTCTGACGAATTCGTTTTTCTTTGACAAATCGAAGTTCTCCTTATTATCCTGAGGATTTTTATTACAACCCGAAAAAACCACGGACGCGGCAAGTGCTGCGGTTAGCAAGAATTTAAATGTCTTTTTCATTTTTTTCTCCATTTATGTTTAAACCCGTTAAAGCTTTACACGGTTCGTCCCGCATGGCTGAACGCTTATTTGCCGGACATTATTTTTTGAACGTTTCCGAGCTGCGTCCTTATAGTCGAATCCGTTTTCTGCGTGAAAATCATCTGAATGGCGTTAGACCAGGTATCCCATATATTCGTGTAATTCTTGGTAAAGCTCGGAAGATTAAGCACTAAATTATCGGCGGTTTTGAACGCAAGAACAAACGGAAGCATAGTTTCGTTTTTCTTAACGATATCTTCGTCCGTAGACGATAATATCTCGTCGATTACGTCTGATCTGACGGGTATTCTGTTCGTCGAGGTTTTATAAATCTGCATTTGCATATCATACGAAACCATCATTTCGAGAATATCCTGCGCAACCTTTTTGTTTGAGCATTCCTTGGTAATCATATAAGACGTGCTGCCTACGAGGAAGTTTGTTTCCTTTTGTCCGTCCGCCACGGGAAGAGACGTTACGCCGAAGTCGTCCACCTTAATTCCCCCGAACGGAGCGAGTAAAGGCGCTATTTCAAAGCACATTGCCACATTTCCGGTAAGAATGGTAGTGTTCACGTCCGTTTCGTTTGTCGTCGCTATATTACCTGTAGAAGTATAAGGCAAAAGAGAAGTAAGCCACTTGAAAGCCTTCACGTTTTCCTCGCAATCCACTATAAAATTGCCGTTTTTGTCGGTAAATCCGCCGCCGAACATATTCATTACGAGACCGTTTCTGTACGCGGAGCCCACACCTTTTACGGCATTTATATAAAATCCGCTTATATTTCTCGCCTTAACCGAATTAGCACCGTATTTTGTGTTATAAAATTCTTTTATATACGCCGCTTTTTCCACTATCTCGTCCATGCTTTGGGGAAGATATTCGGTCACGTCCGCATTCTGGTCGAGGTTGTATACTTCCCTGAAAATCTTCTTGTTGTAAATAAGAGCGAAAGTTCCGGTCATTGCGGGATAGCCGTACTGCTTGCCGTCTTTTCCCATCGAAAGACTCCAAAGAGAATCGGGAATCGCTTTTTTGGTCGCTTCAGGAATTTCCAGCGGCTCGAAGTAATTGAGCTCTATCTGAGACTGAATGAATTGTTCGCCGACAACTATGTCGGGCATATTATTCGATATTTTGGCGTTTCTGAGCGCGGTGTTCAATTCCGTGCCGAAGCCTTTATTTTCTATATTGACGTTGAGTTTCGGGTATTTTTCCTTGATTTTTTTTATAAACCCGTTGGAGGTGTCGCAATCGGGATCGTAATTGTTGCCCTGAACGCTGCCGAGCGCGTAATTTTCGTGAAAAGGGGTGGAACCGCCCCAAACGGTTATAGTACCGACAACGTTGCCTTCGTCATCCGTGCTTAAATCCGGGTTGACGGGCTTCCCGCAGGAAACGAAGCACGCTAAAAGCAACGTAAGTGTAAGTAAAGCGCAAATTGTTTTTTTCATAGTCAAACTCCTTTATTGTGTATTTATTAGTTAAAACCGAGAACAAACTAACCTTTTACGGCACCCATGGCCATTCCCTGAACAAACTGTTTTTGCAATAGCGCATAAACCAGAATGGTGGGAAGCATGGCGGTAAAGCACACGCCGAATATCGCGGGATAATTCGGCAACTGAGAACTGTTCCCCTCTGCCCTCGATATGATTTCAAAAACCTTATAACCTATGGGAATAAGCTCCGGGGTGGTTGTTCCGTCCATAAAGGTTTTAGGGAAGAGATAATCGTTCCACATACCTATAAACAGACCTATAAGAAGCACCGCCATAACCGCTTTTACAAGCGGAAGATAAATCATAAAAATAACCTTTAAGGTGGAAGCCCCGTCTATCTCGGCGGCTTCGCCTATATCGTTACCTATGTCGTAAATAGCCTGTCTTACAAGGAACATATTGTACGCCCCGAACCAGCCGCCTATAAACATAACCGGCCAACTGCCGATAAACCCCCTGCCGCCCTGACCTAAAATATTGTTTCCGCCGACAAGAGGCCATTTTGCATACATCAGAAACCCGGGATACATCGTGGCTACGCCGGGAACCATCATGGTTATCATCATATAATAGAAGATAAATTTCTTTGCTTTAAATCTTATCTTAGCGAAGATGTATCCGCCTATCATACTGAAAAATATATTCGTTATCGCGTAAAAAAGAAATCTTACAATAGTTATGGTTACCGACGGCAACACATCCGGGTGATCGAAAAACTTCAACAGGTTGGCAAACCTCTCGATCGACCAGTCCCCCGGAACGGGAAGCAACCCCGAAACGAGATACTCGTCCAGCGTCAGAAGGGACGCCATAAAGCAATATATCAGCGGGTAAATCATAATAATTCCGCCGCCGAAAAGTATTATATATGCAACTATCTTAGTTGACAAGTCTTTTTTAGAAAATTTCTTCATAACGTCAATCCTCCTTGTCGCCTAAGTTCATCTGAGTTACGTTCATATTCAGAACGGTAACAACAAAGACCAGAATTAAAACTATTACGGAAAGCGCGCTTGAAAGGCCTACGTTCATATTGTCGAACGCTTCGTTGTAAATCTGGTACATAATAACCATCGTAGTGCCGAAAGGTCCGCCGCCGCTTATGAGCTGAACCTGCTCGAAAATAGAGAATATACCCATAGACGACGTGATAAGAATAAACGCGAACATATTCTTAAGCGAAGGAATGGTTATGTATACGAGTTTTTTGAATTTCGTAGCGCCGTCTATATCCGCCGCCTCGTACATTTCCTGCGGAATGCCGCTCATGCCCGCCATAAACAAAATAACCGTGCCGCCGAGCCCTTTCCACACGCTTATAAGAATTATCCAGAAGTACATCCAGAAGGTGGAAAGCGTCCACATGACGGGCTCCTTTCCCATTCTTATAAGAATAAGGTTTATAAGACCTGTACTCGGGTTAAGTATCGTGTTTACGAGCTGAGAAACAACCGCCGTAGATAAAACGCACGGAATATACCATATAGTTCTCAGAAAACTTTTGCATTTTATGGGCGCCATCATAAGTAAAGCTATAAAAAAGCTTGTTACTATGGTGATGAGCATTATACTGCCGCCCATAATCAGAGAATTTACAAACATTCTCCAATACTTTTCTTCCCTGAAAACGGTAAGAAAGTTTTCAAGACCTATCCATTGAATGTCGTCATAATAAACGCCGTTCCAATCGACGAAGCTTAAAATTATTACGAGCAGAATGGGAACTATGCCTAAAACGGTGTAGTAAATAAGCATGGGTATAAGCCACGCCCAGGCAAATTTACGCTTTTTTGCCTCCAGCGTTCCCCTTTTTCCGCCTGATAGTCCTGCATGAAGTGTTTTTTCCATTAAGCCTCCGTAAATAACTTTCGGCTGCGCGAAAATTTGCTCCGCGCAGCCGGAAACAATCCATAGAATATTAGTTTTGCTTTCTTTTTAAAGCTATTGCGACAAAACCGATTGCCGCGATAAGCGAAGTTGCGCCGATGCCCATAAAACCGCCACAGCCGCCTTCTTCGGGAGCGGGTTCTTCTATTCCTTCGACGGTTATGGTTCTCGTTACGGTCTTTTCGTGACCTGCAGCATCTCTTGCTGTGACCGTAAGAGTGTATTTACCGTTCTTATCAAGCGTTACTTTGCCGTTTACAATAGTTATTTCGTTACCTGCCTCGTCGGTTACTTTCATCGTAACCGTGGGATTAGCGTCTACGTCATCCGTTACTTTTATTACGGAAAGATCGATTTCGCCCGCCTGAGTCATAAGCTTGGGTATGCTTGCGGGGATTGTGATGGAAGGAGCTTCTACGTCGATATCCTCACCTGTTGCGGTAACCGTAAATTCGGTCTGCGCCGAAGCTCCCATCGAATCCATTACGGTAGCGGTTACAAAGTAGAACCCCGCTTTGTTGAGCGTTGCCGTAGAACCGGATACGTTTACAACCTGCTTTTCGCCGTCCTCGGTCTTGCTGAATTTAACGCCGAAACTTACGTTTAATTCGTCGTCGAAGGGGTGCGCGGTTTCGATTGCGTTTGCGAAATCGACTTCCGTACCGGTCGTGTACGTTTTTTCAAAGCCCTCTTTTTCCGTTATGGACGGATTGCATTTGCTTGTTCTTAAGAAGAAATCGTCAAAGATAATCTTTTCGCCTACGGGCGTACCCGCTCTTACCGTGCAAACAAGCTCTATGCTTACAAATTCAATCTTCGCGTCAAAGTCGAACTCGTTTTGAGGAGTCATAGAATCTATATTAAAACGAAGGTGTTGCCAGCCGTTATTTTGTATTACGCCTATAGCTTTGCTTACGTAAGGTTTCCCTCCCGCGATTGCTTGCGCAGTAGAATCGCAAGGCGTCATAGTTACTAAAATATTTTCGATATAATACGCGTCCGATACGTAGAACGAAATATCTATCGAACCGAAGTTGTTGAAATAGAGTTTATCGTTTGCGGAAACCGCGGGCTTATGGTCAAGCCATCTTCCGCCTGTGGTAAGCCATACCTGACCGTTTACTTCATCCGTCAAAACGGTGATTACGCACGCGCCGGAGCCGTCCTTCCCTTGGTCGGGAGTAAACTCCGCCTTAAGAGAACCTCTGTCCTCGGTGTAAACCCCGGTCGTTTCGTCGTAGTCGAGAGCTCCTCCCTTATAAGAGAAATCGAATACTTTAACGTCTTCTTTTACTTCGTTTTCCAAAATCAATTCTATTTTGCATTTGATTTCGAATTCTTCGCCTTCCGTTCCGTTCGTCTTTAAAAGGATTTTAACGTCGTCGAACAAGAAGGAATCCGCGGTTGCGCCGTTCGCGCTGAAAGAAGCAATATCGAGCACGACTTCGTTTTTGCCCGAAACCAAACCGAGGTTACCGTAAACGTCTTTTGCAAAGCAATTCGCGTCGGGACCGAACTGAAGCAGGAACTGTTTGATAAGGTTAGCCTTTTCGCCTTCGAATGTAACCTTTGCGGAAGCGTATCTTGAAAGATAGAAAGGCGCTTGCGTATCTACTTTTTCGTTGAGATAGAAATACCAACCGTCTCCCGTTCCGCCGTGTACGTTTGCCGTGTACTCTTTAATCGTTATGTTTGTAAGCTCGGAAAGATCGGGCTCGGAATAAGGTTCTTTTACCGTTATTGCACAGGTAGCCGTCTTTCCGTCGGAAGCGGTTATCGTTATTGACGCGCCGCCCGCTTTTAAAGCGGTTACAAGGCCGTCTTCAACGGTTGCCACGGTCGCGTCGGAAGTGCTCCAGGTTATGGTTTTATCCGCCTGTGCCCCGCCTTCTACCGTCGCTCTGAGCTGCAATTGATCTCCTGTTTCCATCACCGCGGAAGTTTTATCGATGGCGACGTAAGTAATAGCCGTTTCGTCGTCCGCCACTTCTTCCTTTTCGGAAACAAGTTCTATTTTTATATTGCCTACGAAAGACTCTTCCGCGCTGCCCGACGTATACGCAACGAATTGAACGAACCTTACGGTGAAATCGTTTGTTTCCCCGCTTTCGATTTGGTATTCGGAATTATCGAGATACATAACCGTAAGCTTGCCGGTAGGTGCGGATATATCCTTTAATTGATAAATCATACCGGAACCGCCGTCTCCGAATTTTACAAAAGCGCGGGTAAGCAATTCGCCGTTCTCGGTGGGGTATACGGACAACTTAGTGTATTTATATCCTGAAAGAGTACCGGGCTTGTTTACGCCGCCGACCTGTTCGTCCCAACCATTGATTGCAAGCGCGGGGGCTGAACCGCCCGCTATCGTAACGGACGTCTTATCTGCAATCACCCTGTCTTCTACCGGCTCTCTCGCAAGGAGCTCCACTTTTAACGTAACCCTGCAGAAATCGTCCGCGGTTCCGTTGGTAGTCTGCAACAAACAAGTTACCTTATCGGGTTTAAAAGTAGCTACGTCTGCATTATTAACGTCTAATTCGCTTACCGGGTAATAAAATACCGATTTCCCGTCCGCAGGCGTAAGCGACCATTTGTTTACCTTTACACACCGCACATCCGGACCGAGCTGGAATAAAAACTGGTTTATCATGGAAGTTTTGCTTCCGGAGAAAGTAAGCCTTACTCCCGCGTAGTCTCCTATCGAATGGGGCGCCGCGGTATACTCTTTCTGATAAACGGCAAAAATCCAGTCTGCCTTGCCGCCGGTAAGGTCAAACGTTTCTTCGGCTATCGTGTAATTTTCCACTTTCTCGGGCTGAGTTCCTTCGGCGCTTACCGAAATAATACCTAACCCCATACATACCGCAAAGCACACGCCGAGCAGTACAGCTAAAAGTTTCTGAGTCTTTTTCATTATTTTTCCTCCATATTATTTATTCAATCGGTTATAGGGTTTCCATGCCGCTCTATCCGACAGACTTTCTGTAATCGTAATAATAGTTATCCAGCAATCTTTCGTATACGGAATATCCCGTAGCCGAAAAATGAAGCTTGTCTTCTATAAAACAATCGGTATTATAGCTGCCGTCCTCGTTTAAAAACGCGTCCTGGTTATCTATAAAATACAGATTAGTTCTTTCTTCGCAGTACTCGCGCATAATAGCGTTCCATTCCTCTATTTTTGCTTTATAGAAGTTGGATGCGGGGTTTTTGTTTACCGATACTAAGTGAATAACAAGCGTCGGCTTTTCGGCAAGAAGCTTTTCTATAAGCTGCTTTAAGTATTTTGTGCCATCCGCAACTTTATTCCCCGCTTTTATGTCGTTTATTCCTATACCGAGCATAACCTCGTCGGGATTATCCTCAAGAATTTTCGGATAGTTTCTGTCGTCCGCAAGCCAGTCGTAAACGTGTGTGGCTAATATAGCTTTATTCGAAACGACATTGTAAAATTCGCCGAGGAACTTTTCGCCGTTATCCCAAAAATCGAGCAGGGAGTCGCCTATGACGACAATGCTACCGCCCTTTTCTACAGGATCTCTCGCTTCCGAAGATTCCCCGCCCGAAGTTTCGCCAGTATCCGAAGTCGAGGAGGACGATTCCGTGTTTCCTCCCGTTTCGTCCGAGCCGCCATCTCCCGGCGTGCAAGCGTACGCCGTAAGTAAAAGCGGAATAACTACGACAAAAGCGATCAATAAAGCAATCGATTTTTTTAACGTTTTCATTATTTTCTCCTGAATGGTTTTACCGTAACGTCGTCCGGTTTTCCGAACGCAAAGCCATTATACCCGTAAAAAAAGCGTTTTTCAATAGGCATATAAAAAATAAAACGCCAAAAAAACCACTTTTTGACGATTTGTATTTTTTGAGCAATTTTTTTATGAAAAAAATAGAGACAAATAATCTTCGGATTACATTTTCCACCCGCTAACGCTTGCTTTTTTAAAGGCGTTTGTGATAGAGTAAATTTATAGCAAAACGACTTGCGGGGAGAATTATGAAGAAAAAGCTGTATGAAGTCATTCAGGACGATTTACTTCAAAAAATAAATTTAGGGATATATAAAGCCGACGATAAGCTGCCTTCGGAAGCGGAAATAATGAAGCAATTTTCGGTCAGCAGAGTGACCGTGAGGAAGGCTCTTTCCGAATTAAAAAAGAATAAAGTAGTATATTCCAACACAAAAAACGGCACTTTCGTCAGTTCGAGAGATATAAAAGAAAAAAAGACGCATCTTTTAATTCCGCTTGTGGGCACGCTCCCTCAGGAGAAAAACCGAAACACGCTTATACTTGACGGCATCAAAAAGGTTGCCGATAACAACAAATGCGTCTGCCCTTTCTACAACACCGACAACAGGCAGGAAAAAGAAAGGAAAATTCTCGTAAATCTTTTAAATTACAACCTCGACGCGATAATAATATGGCCTTGTTCGGGGATGAACAACATAGATATTTTATCCATCTTCGTGATAAAAAAGATACCCGTCGTTTTTCTCGACAGACGGCCGCAGGGTTTTAACGATATTCTCGTAACGACAAACAACTTCAAGGCGATGAAAGATTTGCTGAATAAAATCATAGCCGAGGGTTATACGAAAATCGCCACTACTATTCTGCCAGAACAAAGCCTGCCCGAGCAAAACCGCTTTAACGGATACATAACCGCCTTGCTCGAAAATAATATTCCGCTTAAGGGCGAGTATATACTCGGCAGTTCCGACCTGTTCAGAAAATATTACAAAAAGACTTCCAAACAAAGGCTCGACTTTTTGATCGACTACAACGATTTCCTGATAGATAAATATCTGAAACTGACCGACAAGCCGGAAGTAATCTGTTGTCCAAACGACAACGACGCTTTAAATTTGCTGTACAGGTTCAAAAACCGTTTCGGCGAAATACCAAAAGACCTTATAGTGACGGGGTTTGATAATCTGGATTTCGATATTCTGTCCGAAAGCCCCACCATAGAGCAAGATTTCTTCGCGCTCGGGAAGGTTGCCATAGAAGTTGCCCTCCAGATTATCAACAATATAAGAATAAGCAGTCTTATAGAAATAGACGCAAAACCGATTTTGCGCTATCCCCCCTCAAGCAGAAAAGTAAAATAGTTTTAGAAGTTCTGTTTTTACACCCGAGCATTAAAAAAGCCCTCGGTCGGGGCTTTTTTATTATTCTGTTTTGTTTATATAATTTATTTTATGCCGTTCGAGATAAGCTTTCCCCACTCGGGATAGACCTCGCCGAGAAGATGAATGCCGTCGGGATAAAATTTCTTTTCGTCACTTCTTCCCGAGGCGTTAAGGTATACATCCTCCGCGTCTATATAGAAAGCCTTGCCCGTATCCGAACAGTATTCCTTCATAGTACGGTTTGCCTCGTCTATGGCGCTTCGTCTGTCATCGGCTTCCTTGCCTTTTAAGCCCGTAACGGTAGGCGCAAAATCCGTAGGTCTTACTATCGAAACAAAATAAACGTTGCAGACAGGTAAGTACCACTGTATTTTATCTATTAACTCTTTTAACTGTTCAAGATACGTTTCAAGCGAAATTCCTCCCTGAAAAATATCGTTTACGCCGCAGTGAATGATGACTTTTGACGGATACGCGGGCAAAACGAGCCTTTCGAGAACGATGTTCCTAAGGTCTGAAACGCAAAAGCCCCCGACGCCGAAATTAAAAACGTTGCCGAAAGCGTTCATATCGGCATCGGCTGTTTTCCAGTTGGCAAAAAGCGAATCGCCTATTAAAACCGTCTGCCCCTCTTTTGCCGCAACCGCGCGCGCTTCAAGGGATTTTAAAGTGGCCTCCGCGGTAGAATCTCTGTGCGGGTAGCCGGAAACTTCGAGCGACAGAGAAACGGTTTCCGATTTGCTTCCGTTTGAAAACACGCAGGAGATTTCCCTTTTATCCCTGTCGTACACGGCGGAAACAAGCTCGCAACCGCTTGCCGAATAATCTACGAAACGCCTTACGTCGTTTTCCTCATACCAAAGTTTCGTGTCGCAAACGGCGGAAATAACCGCTTCGTTTGAATAGACTTTGTAATTCATAACGCTTTTTATCTGATAGCTCATTGTTTCCCCTTTACCGCAACTTGCGAAAGAAATCGCAAAAACTGCCGCCATAATTATTAAAATCACCTTTTTCAGCACAATTCTTCACCCGTTTTTTCTAATTATAAATGCAGAAAACAAATTTGTAAATGCCTGTCGAGAGGAAAAACATAAAAATATTTATAAAAACCGCATTTGTATTATTCGAGGCAATATTGCGAACAAAAAAAACATACAAGAGCCTTATTCACAGAAAAACATTAGAAGTTTTGCTTTGCACAATACAAAAAAGAACACCCCCTATACAGGGCATTCTTTTTAATTTCTAATAAGTTTTTTAAGCAAAAGCTACGTTTATCTCACATAAACTGACATTTCGCCTTTCCCACGGTTATTCCAGTCGCAGTACGGAACGAATGTAAGAACGCAATCTTCACCCTGAGGCTTATCAAACGAATAAGCATTTGCCGACGCAAACCTTTTACCTTTGATTTTTAATACGGGTGCGGAAAAATCTTTATTCTTTACCACCTCTATCGGGGCTGTTTTATCCACCGAAAGCGAGGACAAACACTTTCCGTTATCGGCTTCTTCCAAACAATAAACGAACGGACCGAAAGATAAAGCGACCTTGCCGGCGCTGTCGTAATTTGCGGGCGACGGATAAATTATTTTAGGAGAAAATTTAAGGGTTATTTCGTTAAAAGCCGCCTTTATCTCATAATATTCGCTGTTTTTAACAACTATTCTTTCTCTGTTAACTATAATTTCGTCCGCCCAGAAAGGCAAGCGAACCATCACTTTTTTATCCGTGTTTTTTGTAAACGTAAACTTTCCGTCAAAAAGATTTCCGCAAAGCTCCGCCGAGCAAGAATCCGAGGAATACGAAGAAGCTATCCATAAATTCAGTTTAAGCTCATCTTCCGTTTCCGTCCACGCGTACTCGCCTATCGAGCCGAGCGTCCTTGCGATATTCGGAGGGCAACACGCGCACCCGAACCACTCTACACGCTCGGTTTTAACGTGCTCGGTATCCGACCTGCTTTCGGCAACTTCGGGCAAAACCCTTAGCGGGTTTACGTAAAAATATCTGTTGCCCGTTTTCGAAACGCCGGAAAGCACGGTGTTATATAAGGCGCGCTCCATAACGTCGGCATATTCCGCGTTCGTCTCCGCTTTAAGCATTCTTCTCGCCCAAAGCGCAAGCCCGATAGAAGCGCAGGTTTCATTGTAAGCTTTATCTTCGGGAAGGTCATACGCCTTGCCGAAACGCTCGCCGCGAACCTCCGAGCCGATACCCCCGGTAACGTACATTTTTGTTTCCGTAAGGTCTCTCCAAATCTGTTTTAATTGAGAAAAAAGCCCTTTATCGCGCGTTATCCTTGCAACATCTGTTGCGCCGCAATAAAAATACATAGCCCTCACGGCGTGCCCGACCGCTTGATTCTGCTCTTTTAAAGGTCTGTCCGCCTGATAATAATCGAGGTCAAACCACTTGCTGCCTTTTCTGAAACCCGGCTCCTTTCCAAGCGGAGAAACAGCCGTGCCCCTTGTTGAAACAAAGCGTTCGGACAATTCGAGATACCTTTTTTCGCCCGTGACTTCGTACAATCTTACAAGCGCAAGTTCTATTTCCTCGTGACCGTCATAGCAGCCTTCTTTTTCTCCGTTTTCGCCGAAAACCTTACACAAATAGTCGGCGTATTTCTTTACGGCGTCAAGCAAAACCGTTTTGCCTGTCGCCTTATAATAAGCGACGGCGGCTTCTATCAAATGCCCCGCGCAGTACAGCTCGTGCATTTCGCTCAGGCAAGAAAACCTTTTCTCTTCGCCTTTCGCTATATAATAAGTGTTCAGATACCCGTCGTCCGCCTGAGCCTTTCTGAACAACTCGCTGAGCTCGTCCAGAATTTTTTCAAGGTTTTTATCGGGGTGAATAGTAAGCGAATATGCCGCCGCTTCCATCCACTTTGAAAGATCGCTTTCCTTTGCAAAGTCCCCGAAATCAACGGTTATCGCACTTTTTCCATCATGGGCCGCGGCTATTTTCACATTGCGTACGGCATGGCTTTTCTGCTCTCCGTCAAACTTATCGTTCAGCGCAAGCCATTGATGCGGGAGCATTTTCTCCCGCATCTTGGTCTGCATATTTGAAAATAATTCGTCAGTTATACGTATTCTCGCATTCATTTTATTTTATGCCATATTTTCAATAACAAGGTTGTCTATAGTGTAGATTGCGTCGCCCGACCAGCATCCGATTAAAAATTCGGTTGCGTCGCCGAGAAGGGTTATTTCAAACGAAACGTTTACTTTCGCCCCTATAACAACGTAAGAAGCAAGTCCGTGACTCACCTTTTCCGCCGTGCCGTCCGCGAAAAGCAGCTCAAAGAAATCGGTGCTGTTCATTTGCGTAACGGTTAAATCGAACGTAAACTTATACCTACTGCCTGCTTTCATCGTTAAGCCGAAGACCTTTAATCCTTGCCAAATGCCCGTTTTAGCTACTTTTAAAGCTCCGTTTTCAGTCGTTACCGTCGCGGTACCCGTGCTTTCAAAGTGCTTTGCGAGATTTTTTGCGGAAATATCGTCAAAGTTTTCTTCGTACTTCGCTCCTACTTCGCTTAAATCTATAACCGACGGCGTGTCGGGTTCTTCGGAATCGTCCGGTTCGATAGCGGGTCTGTTGTCGGGGTCGATGCGTTCGATGGAGAAATCGTCCACGAGCACGATCGCGGAAGGATCGTAGAACGAGAAGTTAAAGTAATAATCTTCAAAATCCTTAAGCGTGTAATCGAGGGTGAACTTTTTCCATGCCGATGTCGGGACGATCGCCTGACCTACGTCCTGATAGCTGCCGTTAGCAGCGCTCGAACAAGTTGCAAACATATTATCGGTGTTGCCGGAAACGAGCTTCATTCTGAAAATCACCCTGTAGGTTGCATTTGCTTTCAGAATAAGATCCTTTGTGTTAAGACCTGCCCAAGCGCCCGTTTTGGCTATTTTTAACGCCTTGCCGCCGCGCGCGTCCTCAAGAGAGAGCACCGAAGCCGCCGCCGTAAAATGTTCCAACGCTTCTGCGGTAAGACCGTCGGCGTCGAAGTTTTCTTCATACTTCGCACCCATCTCGGTAAGATCTATCTTTTTAAGATCCGCCGCGCTGATGTGTTCTATTTTAAGATTATCGACAACGAACGAACAGGACGCGTCCGAGAAGGAGAAATTCAGGTAATAGTCGTCGAAGTTCTTTAATTCGTAAACTTCCTTGAAATGCGTAACGTCTGTCGTTAAGGAAAGTTGCTTGCCTATATCCTGGTAGCTGCCGTTAGCCGCACTTGAGAACGTTGCAAAAGCCATTCCTGCGCTGCCGCTTAAAAGTTTGATGTCGAACGATACCCTGTAAAGACCGTTCGGAGCGAACGCCATATCGACGAAATCCGCACCCTGCCAGCTGCCTGTTTTCACTATTTTCAAAGAGCCGCCGTCAATAGCTTCTGCGCCGGTAACGCGCGATATAGAGGACTTATTGGCAGAAACATACTCTATGTCTTCATCGAAGTCCAGCGTTATAGAAGAACCGATTTCAGTAAGGTCTATAACGGGAAGTTTTGCGAGTCTTTCAACGGTAAGGTCGTCTATTATAAGCTCTGCCGCGTCGCCGCCCGCAATCATTATAACAAGACCGATGTATGTCTTTTCCGCCAAAGTAACCGTTCCTGTGACCGTTTGTTCTTCACCCGCCGCGCCGGAGAAATTGAACGCGTAAACGTCGTCCGAGCCGGAGCGGAAACCCACGTAGTAATTTCTTCCGTCGTTTATAGTTTTTGCCTTTAACGAAATGCGATACCTTGCGCCGGGGGTAATTTCAAATCCCTTGAAAACAACCGCATCGTAATTGCCGTTTTCGTCGCCGTTCGTTTTTATTGAAAGGCTCTTGCCGTCCTCGTCTATTCCGTCCGCACCCGTTTTATATTCCACGGAAGCACCGTTCACGAACAGTTCGGGGAACAACCTGGAAGTAACGTAATCGCCTTCAAAGCCCTCGGTATATTTTTCTCCTTCGGCTAAAGGCTGTCTTTTTAAAAGTAATTTTTCCCATTCTTCGGAATATCGCGGATCCTCGCCTTCTTCGCTGTAGGAAGTGTCCATATATCCGTCGGACATAAGGTCCGCGATTATCTCCTCAATCGTCTTTTCGGACTGCGCGGGGTTCTTTACCGTAAGGGAAAATTGCGCGTTAAGCTCCCCTGCCGAAGCGGTAATAACCGCCGTACCCTGGGAAACGCCCGTAGCCTTGCCTGCGGAAACGGTTGCAACGGTCTCGTCGGAGGACGCCCATACAAGCTTGCTTCCGTCGCCGTTAATGCCGTTTACAATGTATTTATAAGGGATTGTAATCTGCTTACCGACCTCGACTTCGCCCGAAGCGTTTATAAACTCAAGCTTGTTCTGAGGTTCTTCGCTCGAACTGTCGGGTACGTCCACGCACGCGACGCCGAAACACATGCACGCGATTAAAACAACCGCGACAAAGTATAATAATTTTTTCATCTATTTTCTCCTTATTTCCCGAATTTTATTTTTCCCATGCTGAGCGGAATGCATTTATTCGTTTCTACGTTGTGCTGAGTGTTGCTTATCTGAAGCCTGTCGCTGTCCGTATCCATATCGGCAAGAACGATAGCCATGCTTATAACGCCGCCATCGTCGGCAACAGCTTTAAGCTCGGTGCAAACGTCAAAGGAAATAAACAGTTTTCCCGCCCAACCGTCTGCCGTAGTCCAGGCTTTATACTTGAACGCGTCCGCCTTTTTCTCCTGAAGTTTTGCGCTCGTTCTGGAGCTTTCGACGTGACAGTAGGAAGGCGTAACGGCTACCTGAGCGGTATCCTCGTACTGGTTGCGGACTATCGGGAAGCCGTATCTCGACTCCGTTTCCGGCGTAAAGAACAACTCGAACAGGTCGCCCGTCCAGAATGAAGATTCGGGAGAGAACTTAAGCTCGTTATCTATTACTTCGAAGCCGATATAAATGCCCTTTGCGTCGTACGTGACTTTAAGGGTTTTTACTTCAAAGTTATTCTTTGCGGGTGTTACTTCCTTGCCGTAAGCGTCCGTGTATCCGACTATCTGAACGGTGTCCGCCACGTCTGCAAAATCGTTAAGGTCGGACGTAGTCATATCTATAGTTTTTCCTTCGCCCAAGGCGTATATAACGTCCGGCTGAACGGAAATATCTATTTTTGCGAAATCGAGATTTTTGTTGTCCGAAAGGGTAATTTCGCTCTCCGCCACGGTGCCGTCGGTAAACAGCGTTACGAACTTTTCGCTCGGAGTTTCTTTTATAACGTAGTTCTTTTCAAAAAGAATCTGCTTGGATTCCGAAACGGCTATAGCGCAATCGTTCTGAACGGTTTTAGGCGAAAGCGCGGGGTTATAAATGAGGTTGTTCGTTACGTTCAATTCTCCCACGCTTGTAGCGGAAATGGCTCTTTTCGCGGTATTTGCAATAAAGTTGTTGTTTATAGTAATGTTCTTTACAGTGCCTGCGGGCGCACTTATCCACTCTTTTCCGTAAGCGATTATACCTATATCTCCGCCTACTACGTTGCCCATGGAGTTGCCGCCTACAAACTTATTGTTTTCGACAAGAATGTTTTCGGGAACGATTGCCTCGTTAAATTGAGAAGCTTCCGTCATTATACTGAGCGAACCGTGCCCCACGTTGAAGAACGCGTTGTTTCTTACGACGGAGTTAACGCTTTGAAGAAGCACACCCCTGTTTCTCTTGTTTCTGATAACATTGTTTTCAAACGTAACTTCAGCAGCGGTCGTGCGGTTTGCCGCCAGAAGTTCGGTAGTAACGGTTTCTGGGAGATTATCCGCTTTTATAACTACGTAATCGTCTTGTCTTTCGGAAACGATCTCCTCGATTTTTATGCTTGCCACAAACGCAAGGTCGGATTTATAGAAGTTAATCGTATCGCCTGCTGCTATGCGGTGCATGTAGTTCAACTTGTTGAGCTTAAGCGTCTTTTGCGCGTAGTCTATTTCGCTTATGCCGAAGTAGTGACCTGCTTTAACGTTTATAGCGTCGTCGTGAGTGTTTTCCACAAGGCAGTTGGTAACTTTAAGTTTACCTCTGCACGCGCCGAAGTGCATACCGTCCGCCGTAGAACTCATAAGTCTGTCGGTATTCGGTTTTAATCTTACGTTAAATCTGTTTATCGTTAAGTTTTCGCTTGCAAGCCCTACAAGTCCCATACCCGCAGTGGCGAATATATCCACGTTTTCGAGTGTGACGTCCTTGCAGTCCTCCAGGTAGAAGCCGTTGTTTCCGTACGTATAATGCGAAACAACAACGAGCGTTCCGTTTACGGGCTTGTTTATCGCCTGACGGAAGTTAATGGTTACCTCCTGTCCGTTTATAGAATAGTCTTTCATATCCGAACTTAAAAGGAAGTTTCCGTTAGTCCTCGGCATATGGGTATATTTGTCGAATTCGAGATAGTCGTTTATCGCTTTTATACCAGCCATAGGATAGTTGTCTTTCATTCCTACGACAACGCCGGTTTCGGTTGAAGAAATGATCTCACCTACAGAGAAAGGCGCCCTGCCGTAATCGTAAGAAATGCCCTTTATCGCAACGGATTCGCAGTTTGCCATATGAAAACCGCTCATCGCGCCGACTATCGTGAACATCGTGTCGTTGCCGAGTACGGTAACGTTTTTAACGTTCAGAAGGGATACCGCGTAATTTCTTTCGATATCGTTCATCCCTTCGGAAAAATACATTTCGCCCGCGGGAAGTTTTAAAAGAACTTTTTTGCCCGCTGCGCCCTGTTCCTTTGCTTTCGCTACGGCTTTTGCAAGCGCCGAAGTGTCGTCCTTTCTGTCGTTTGCGTTGACGCCGAAATCTTCCGCGTTAAGAACTACGTCGTAATCGCTTTCGTTTACGGAAACGTAATTTTCCTCGTTAAACCTTTTTGCGTCTACGCCGACGGCAGAAGGATCCGAAAGTCCGACAAACGGGGTGTTTTCGCCAAGGTCGGTAGTGGTTTCACTAAGCATAAGCGAACGAATTATATTTGCGCGATTGTAACCCATATTTGCCTCTCCTTCGTTTTTGCCGCAACCCGTAGTTATCGACGCGCAAAAAAGAACCGCACACGCCGATATCAATGCCAATAGTTTTTTCATTTTTGTATCATAGACCTCCCGATATATTTTCAGATAGCCGCATATCTTTTATAAGCCGCACGGTAAATAGAAAGAAGCGTATCCGTTTTCATTTGTTTTAAAGTTTTCTGGAATGCGTCCCAGTCCTTGTCGATGTCCTTTCTTCCGAGAATGAAGTCCGCCTCGGCACCTACCACGTACGCGTCGAGCGCCGATTTGATGAAGGCGAGTTCGTTGCTCTCTTCGCTTGTGAAAATGAGGTCGGGCGTTGCCACTTTAAGATAAGGAGTATAAACGGACGCGTCTTTATTGAGCTGTTTGCTGAGTTCGTTCGTCTGCCCGTTAGTCCAATTTTTATCCTTATAGAACGCCGCGCCCAGGCCTACGTTAGGCGTAATGGAGCCGCGATAGGTTTCGGTATCAATGCCTTCGGGGTAAGTGGTATGCCAGTTTGTTTCCGTTTCATCGTCCCACGTCCAGTCAACGCCTTCCTTGCCTGTAAGGAATAATCTTACGCCTTCTTCGGAGTAGAAGAAATCCACAAGGCGGGCTATTTCGCGCTTATACGGGGTTTTTTCCGTTATAATAAGCGCGGTGGGGTCGAACATCGAGAAGCAGATGTGAACGCGTTGTTTTTCGCCGTTCTTTACTGGTGAACGATCGCTTGTAAGCGGAGCTATGGTCGCATACTGATCTGCAAGCTCGTTCCCTACAAGGAGGAACGCCGCAACGTTTTCCGAGCAACCTACCCTGCCCTGCTGTCCGTAATAAGCAACGTCGCCGTCGGTTATTTCGTAGATGTTCTGGTTCATAAGCT
>CAKQLR010000021.1 GCA_934254725.1 uncultured Clostridia bacterium
CGAGCAGAAGTTTTCGAGAAGACGATAAAAAATGATTAATTAATTTGATTGTGATATAAAAATTGATATTGTTTTTTGTATTATTTTAGTTTAAAAATTATTTTGAAATCTAAAATTTACCGAAAAAACGAAAGGAAATAGTCGATTTGGATGAAAAATAATGCTAAAAACGCACATAATCGTGCAAAAATCGCTTATTTAATGGGATTTTGAGGGGGTAATTATGGGTTCGATTCCCGTCGGGAGTACAAAAAAAGACGAATGCAATCTTGTATCCGTCTTTTATTATTTTCTTGTAAATCCCCATCGGTTCGTCAATGCGGCGTCAGCCGTATTCTTGCCGTAGGAAGCCCTCCTGAGGGAAACGGCAAATTTCGGTGAAATATTTGCTCGGCGGAGTAATTTAAAAGTTTCAAAAATAGTGAAGGTTTCTCTTATTACGCAAAACAACTAAGGCAAAAGCAACGAATAAAAAAATCCGGCAGACCAAGTTTTTTCAATAGTGTATTATTTAAATATCAACATCTGTTCTATTATTCAGCAAATCGTTTCTCGGTTGCTTTTTATATTCAAAAGGAGTATACCCAGTTAATTTTTTAAAAAGGGTATTAAAATGACTTAGACTGTCGTAGCCTATTTTGCTTGCAATTTGCAATGTTGTGAGGTCTGTTGTTTCAAGAAGGTTGCAAGCATAATGTACCTTTGCAACCTGTAGATATTTTGTTATTGTTTTGCCTGTATACAATTTAAAAAATCTAATAAGGTTTGGCGCGCTGTAATTTGACATTTGATAAATATCGGAAATCTTGCAATCTATATATTTTGGTGAGTTGATTTTTTGTAACAAATCTTCAAACCACTGGGGATATTCCTTTTTGATTTTAGTTTTTTCCTCGTAAAGAGAAAGAGTGTATGTTAAAAGTTGCTTTCCGTAAAGAGCAATAATATCTTTTTTATTAGGAAGCGTGGGATCTATCGTGTGAATTTTATTTGCAAGAAAGTTAAAATAACAAAACTCCTTATTGCTTAAAACAAAAGATATTTTTTCTGCGTTATTTATTTTTTCAAATAAATCCTCGTGTAAAAAATCGCATGCACATTTAAATACCTGTTGAGTTACCGCAATATTAAAATGTAAGCATTGTTCTTTGCCTATTTGAACTGCTTGATGAACGTCTGACGGGCGAATTATATACGTATGTCGTGTTTGAATTTCCTGTTCTTCATCATTTAAAATATGCAAGGTTTTGCCTTCAAAAACCACAAAAATTTCGTAATAATTGTGGTAATGTCTGGAAAAAGAAGGTTTGTTCCACCAATGACAATTTACAACCTCGTCTTTTTCAAAGTCGTCGTTATAGTCAATAAAGCCTAAGTACTTTGACATGATTTCTGCCTCCTGTATTTTTAGATTAACACACATAGTGATAGATGTCAAGTAAAGGAAATAGAAAATGAAAATTAAAAAAATCGCATAAATTCGTAAAAAAATCGCAAGCGTTGAAAAATTTTATATGATAGAATTATAACAGGAGGCAAAAAGGAATGCTTACAAATAAAAGAACAAGGTATTCGACTAATCCGAAAATCGATAAATACGGGAATAAGGTTAAGTGTAAAAAACATGTTTCAAAGATAATTAAAAAGGAGGAGTTTACTGCATGGCTCATTTTAACCCCAATGTTTTTGTGGTGGATACTGGCGTGCGGTTTTCCGTTGTTATTCGGTTTTCTTCTCGGTTTTTTTGAATGGAAGTCTGTTATTGTCGCTCCAAAATTTATAGGGCTTGAAAACTTTATAGAGTTCTTTAAAAGTGAAGTATACACAAAAATATTATGGCAAACGCTCTTTCTTGGTTTTGGTTCAACTTTTTTAACGGCGTTTACGGGATTGCTTGTTTCGCTATTAATGTATAGACCGATTAGAATGAGTACATTGTACCGTGCGGTATGGTATATGCCTGCGGTTGTATCTACGGTTGCTGTGACGCAAATTATAGGTATTATATTTAATCCTTTAAATGGTGCGGTAAACGTTTTCCTTGAAAAGTTGGGTGAAGAGCCTATAGTTCTGGCTACGGATTTAACATGGTCTGTAATAGTAATTTTTCTTTTTTCTGTATGGAAGGGTGCCGGCGGTTCTGCAATACTTTGGCTTGCGGGATTGCTCTCAATCGATCGTGTTCAGTACGAGGCTGCGGAGCTTGACGGCGCAGGCGGTTGGCAAAAATTTTGGTATGTTACTATTCCGGGGCTTAGGCCTATGGCAATATACGTTATAATAACAAGCCTTATAGGAATGTTACAAATATACGAGCCCGTTGCATTTATCACTAACGGTGCGCCGTACGGGAAAACAGAGGTTTTGGTTTTAAAAATTATCAAAGACGGTTTTTTTGATTCGGATTTCGGAATGGCCGGAGCATCGTCTTTAATATTGGGTGTAATTGTTACTTTAATGTCTGTTTCGTTTTATATTTATTCGAATAGGAAGCGGGGAGAATAATGATATATGGCTAAAAATAAAAAAAGGCTAAAAGCCGTCGATATAACGGCTTACATATTTTTAACGGTCGGCGGATTGATTATGCTTTATCCGGTAATTTACGTTTTTCTCGGAGCGCTTTATACTGCAAAAGAGTTCAACACTTCGCAAATCGGATTTATTCCTTGGCCAAACGAGCCGACATTAAAAAACTATCAAGCGTTATTCTTTGCGTCCGGAGATAAGTGGACTGCGGTTTATGTCAAGAACTCAATTTTACGGACGGTTTACGGAACAGGTTTTGCCGTATTAACTTCTATGCTTTCCGGCTATGTGTTTGCAAGGCTTAGGTTCAGAGGTAAAAACGCAGTGTTTCTCATTGTGCTGTCAACACAAATGATACCTAGCATTGTCGGTACGTTGCCAATGTTTTTAGAATTAAAAGTGTTTAACATTTACGATACTTGGGGGGTATATCTTCTTTTAAACGGTGGTTTAATTAACGTTATGGGCATGTTTCTTGTAAAACAAAGCATAGAATCGACGCCCCTTGCGATAGAAGAGGCTGCGAAGATAGACGGAGCAGGGACGTTTTGTATAATTTTTAGGATAATACTTCCGTTAATAAAAACAGTGCTTGCTTACATAGCAATAACGACGGCGATAGGCATTTGGAACGATTGGTCTATGTCTTTCTATTATACCGATTCAAGGAATCTTCAGGTAGTAGCATCGGCACTGTCCCGTTTAACTACATTTGCAGGGCAAGAGGGGACTATGATTAACTATCCTGCAATATTGTCTTTTAGTTTGCTTTTAACTTTACCCAGTGTTGCCATTTTTGCAATATTCCAAAAATGGATTGTTGAAGGTGTCGCCGCAGCGGGTATCAAAGGATGACAAGCAATTTCAGGAATGCAATTCCCTGTTAAAGAATAAAAAGGAAAAAAGAATAATGAAAAAATTTATAAGTTGTATGGCAATTATCCTGTCTTTAGTTATGCTTTGCTCTTTAGTCGGATGTAAAAAAGATGATAAAGAAAATACGATTAACAAGGCCAGAGATGTGTTTGAAACGGAAAAGGAAGTAAAAGTTCCTGCGAAAAAAATCAAGGTTTACACCCCGTCTTCAAGCGAGCAAGGCGAAGCTTTGACCGTTGCACGAATTTTTCAAGGCGTTATCAATAAAACTCAACCGAGAGTATATATTTCAGATAATATAAGTGCACACGGTGTAAACATTTCTAAAATTAAAGATACTGTTGTGGAAACTTACGGAGAAGTTGAATTTGTTGTTCAAGAGATGGACAATATAAAGGCTCATAAAGATTTTTCTGTTTTCTGGTCGCTTTGGAGAGATTTTTCTAATGAGATTGAAAACATCTATTGTTTTGAGCTTAACGACGGACTTCAAGACAGTATGAATGTAGCAGCAATGCTTGCCGGCAGAAATAAAGGCGTTGCAGTAACTCGGGAGCTTTATGAGGAGCTCTACTCGGAAAATCAGCTTACGGGCAAAAACGTTGTAGATGTTTGTGAAACCTACGGCTTTACGTTTGCTCTCGGTAGTTTAGGTATTAACCGTTGGATTAGTGAAAATATGGTTGAAGGCTCAAATAAAGAGTTGATTTTTATGGTATATCCGGGCAATAGGGATTCCGGCGCGTCAAGCCACCCTGCAATATACGATATGGCAGTTGCTGTCGACGGTCTTATTTATTGGATTGATCCTGATTTTAATACCTATCTGGAAGTACAAAAAAATATTCTCGATCAATACGGAAGCAACGCGTTGGTTATCGGTTGGCCTGGTATAAATATGGAAAGAGCTTACGTTAACTCAATTTCCTTGTGCGGTAAAAGCGTGGTTTGTGCCGATTGGGGTTTTGCAAACGGTTCGATTGTTTCGGGTTTTGAAAATTATTATCCGACCGAATGCACAAGCACTGTTCCTGATACTGAGACAGTAATAAATAATAAGGTATATATATCGTTTACTATTTCGGACGGAGATGCTTGGCATTATGCAACGAAGGAACTTTTAGCGTTTTGGAATAGCCCTGCAAGAGGAGCCGTTCCAATCACCTGGACTATTCCTACGCTATTTGCAAAATATAACCCGACATTGCTTAATTATCTTTACGATACAAAATCGCCGTTAGACGAGTTTATTCAAGGTCCCAGCGGAGTTGGATATATATATCCTTCAAAAATGCAAGACAGCGAGTATGAGGATTTCCTGGATAAAACGAAGAGTGCGTTTGAAAAGACTAAAATTAATATGGTAAATTTCTGGGATAATAACACAAGCCTTTATAGCAAGGATAATGAACGTTTAATTAAGTATGCTCAAACAGTTAAACCCGATGCAATATTTTTAGGTCACGAATTGAACAATAGTAACTACTTTATGATAGACGATACGGTTTGTATTACCGAAATGGGCATAGCAGGAGCACGAGGCACACATACTGCCGATGAAATTATTTCTTGCATAGATACGGCAATAAGCAAGGGGCAAACAGGTAAGCCTGTATTCGTTGCTGTAAATGTGGAAGCATGGGGGGAAGGTATAAGTACAATAACCGAGGCTTACGCAAAACTCTTAGAACGCACGGACGCAGATAGATATGAATTTGTTTCTTCGGCATCTCTCGTCGGAAAAATTCGTTCATACAGTAAAAATGGCGCAAACGGCAATTATTTGGTTGGCGATTCGGCAATAAAAACGACTGAGATTATCCCGTTTGAAAACAGTGAGCAAGCCGTAATGTATAGTGATAATGAAAGTAAGAGGAACGAGCAGACAGGTCAACGTTTTGCGGATAAAAATGCAAATTGGGTTTATAAATTCACTTTTGATAAGCCTGTTAATTTTCTTAAAATGAACGCAAGGTTGGGCGAACAATTTCTTGTAAGTGTTTCAAAGGACGGAAAAACGTGGATTAAAGCGTGCGTTTACGGTGGCGTTAGAATGGGAGAACGACAATACCTTATAGATGTGGTTTCACTGTTAGGGGCTACGGATTCCTTATATGTTAAGTTTGAAGATGCGGTAAAAACAGACGGCTTTGGTTGTAACTTCTTCGGCTTGAAGTTGTATTACGGCAACTAATTTGTGTAAAAATAAAATAAAAAAATGGCGAAGCTGCGTAAATTTTTTATGCAATATAGCCAAAAAATAAAACAGGAAGGGAAAAATTATGAAAACTTTCAAACTTTTACTTATTGTGATATTAAGTATCATAATTGCAATGTTTGCAACGGCTTGTTTAGACACAAGTGATTCTACGAGCGACGGAACTTCCGCGAGTGTTTCAGATTCACAGGGCAGCACAAGCGAACAACCGCAAGAAAAAGTGCTGGATTCTATATACGTAGATAAACTGCCCACACTTTTGTATTACGGTCTTAACGAACAACCTATGTGGCAAGGTATAAGGATTATGGCAAGATATTCTGATAACACTACGGAGATTATACCTTTTGCCGACTGCACGTTTTCTACCGTTGACACTGCAACCTACGGTGCTAAAACCGTAACAATCAGCTATCAGGGAAAGACAACGGAGTTCAACATTTTCGTTACCGAAAGCATTGAATTTGTACCCAATACCGAGACGGAAGCACTCTATCTTTATGAAAATTACAGTGGAGTAGGAGATATCGGGGATCGTTTTGCCGATGAAAACAATTATTTTGTTTACAAGTTTACCGCAGGTGAGGGTAAAAGATTTGCAGACGTAAACGTTGAAATGACTATCAGAAACGAATATGTTGTCGCTGTTTCTTTTGATAACGAGAATTGGACTGTTGTTGCAGAAGGCGCAACGGGAGCCGATAGAATTGATTTTACCGATATAGAACTCAGTCTTAGCGATTACATAGCTTTCGAAGATAATACCGGTAGACTTTATTTCAAGTTTTATGACGGAGTTCCGTCCGATGGCTTTGGCGCAAGTTTGAGTGCGTTTGCAATGCACTATCTCACCGCCGATTATGAGGGAGTTTCCGAAGATAAAACCGAAGAAGTTGTTGTAGAATTCGGCGCTTGTTCTGATTTAGAGGCTCTCTACATTTACGAAAACGTAGGTACCGGTACAATTGTTGAAGAAGGTCATACAAGACGCTGGGCTGATAACTCAAGTTACATTATTTATAAATTCGCGCTCGGTAAAGAAATCAAGGCTGCGAAATTAGATCTTGGAATAGAAAATGAAACCAAGATCGAAGTATCTTTCGATGGCGTCGTTTGGGTGGAGTTTGCAAACTCGATTACAGAAAACGCAAATAATTGCGGGAGATATTTCGGCAACGTAACAAACACGTTTACGGTACCCGTAACGGCAAATACCGGCGTTATGTATATCAAGTTTTCAGATGCAAATACGGCAGACGGTTTTGGTTGTTGTTTACATAATGTAAAGGTAACTGCAACTGTTGTGGCTGCAGTGGGAGCAAAGACTCAAACAATTTCATTTGCGGCTGCAAGTGCTGAAGAGGCAGGTTATATTTCTTCGGAATCAGCCACAGGTACTGTGGAAAACACTAAACGTTGGGCTGATAAAAATGCGTACTTTGTTTATAAATTTGCTTTTGCCGGTGAAATAACGGCGACAGAATTAGCATTGGTAATCGAAAATCAAGCAAAAATAGAAGTATCCTTTGACGGTCAAACTTGGGTAACTTTGGGTGATTCGATTGCCGAGAACGCAAATGATTGTGGAAAATATTTTAGTAACATAACTACTTCTTTTGAAGTAAGCGTAACAGAAAATACCGGTGTTATATATGTTAGATTTTCCGATGCAGATATTACAGACGGCTTTGGTTGTTGTTTGTATAATTTCGGTATCACCGTTACTTACTAAAATAAATCATCGATTTAAAAAATTAATAGGTGAAATATGAAGAAAATCATATGTTTAATATTGGCGTTATCGTTCGTGTTTTCGCTCACCGCCTGCAATAAAAACAATAATGGCGGAGATAATACGGAACTTAGCGTTTTACTGGATACTGCTGTCACGGCTTTTGGTTTTGAAGATGATATTCAGGCGGGTATAGACGAGATGAAAAAGTCTGTTGAAGATGGCTACATCGAAGACACACCTTCTCAAAGAATGATTATCAAAAACACCGAAATGCTCCGCGACTGGGCAAAAGAAAAGGAAATTACCATTAACAGTAAAAACTGGGGGTGGGCAGATTCTCTTACAAATAAGCTCCAATCGGCTTTTCTTGCGCAAGATACGCCGGATGTAATCAACGGTGAAGCGCAAATGCCGGGCTTTGCGCAAAAGGGCTATCTTCAACCGTTCCCTGATGACCTTGCAAACTGGGTTAAGGAAAATTGTCTATCTGTTGCTTATTCCGGTATGACGTTTAACGGTAAAATTTACGGCATAAGCCTTTCCCCGGGTATGACAATTCTTATGTGGAATAAGAATATGTTAAGGGAATGCGGTATTTCTGAAGCTGTAGTTAAAAACGGACCTAAAGATTGGGCAGAATGGGAAGCAACTATGCAAGAAGTAAAAGCAAAAGGAAAAAATGCCGGCGGCGTATATACCGGTGCAGGTGACGTAAACTACGGTGCTTTTTTAAGAAGCGGTACTTTGCTTGTAAGTGCGGGTGGAGGATATGCAGATAGTAACGGTGGTCCTCAGGTATCGGCGCAGGCAAATATTGAAGCGTATGAGTTTATTCGCAGAATGGCAAGCTATAATAAACCCGGTATGCTCAATGCGACATCGGAAGATGCTTACTTTTCACAATTCAGGACGGGTAATATGGCGTATTATGTTGACGGTACGTGGGCTATTCATGACGCCCAAAGGTTAGATTTTGAAACCGGTTACTGCATTATGCCAAACAAGGATGGAAGCGGAGACGGCGCCACCGTTATGATCGGTTGTGTATATCTTAGCGTGCCTATTTACGCGAAGAATACCGAACTTGCATGGGAGCTTATAAAATTCCTTTTAAGTGCAGACGTTCAAACTAATCTCGCAAAAGGTGGATTGCGCTTTCCCGTATTGACGTCCGCTTCGCAAACTGTTTATACGGATACAGCTTCTGAGTATTATAAGTCTTATTTTTCAGCATATAAACAGTTGACCGAATACGCAACAAATAAAGATGTGAAGGGTTTGCCTGCGTTTGCAATGAATAACGGTAAACTTTCGAGTTTGTGGGGCGCGGTTGGCGGATTGCTTGGAAGATTGGCGGATAACAAAAACACAACACAGGTATCCGTATTAGCAAACGACGCACAGAATGCGATGATGAAGGAATGGAATAAAGGTTAAATAATAAGCCACGCCGTGTTTTACGGCGTGGCTTAGGTTAGAATAAAATAGTTTCGAGGTATATAATGCAAAAAATTTTGCAGAGAGCAAAAACAATTTTAGCGGAATTGAAAAATCGTAAAATTGTAAAAAAAGAAGCCGTTGAAAATATCCTTTATAAAAAGACAGGATACAAAACAGGTTCGCAAACTCCCGCGAATTTGTCGGAATTTGAAGCTTTTCCTAAAGACGGTTTTTGGGGCGGAGAATGCGATTCTCACGCGTGGTTTTATTTTAAGATTACGGCTGGGCAAAATAAATCCGGTAAAGCTGAGCAAAAAAATATTTATACCGCGCTTGAAATAACAACGAATTGTAGTCTGGAAAGCTCTGCAACAAGTCCGCAGTTTTTGCTTTATATAAACGGAAAAGAAATTTTAGGTGGGGACAATAATCATTTTGTATTTCCTTTGGCTGAAGGCGATTACGATATTTTTGTTTACGGCTATACGGGGATGAAAATTGACAAAAAACTAACTTTCACACCTCATATAATAACTGTTGACGGTGATGTTGAACAGTTGATTTACGATTTAGAAGTCCCCGTTGAATTGCTTGAAATAACACAGAAGGATAGTCTGGAATTTTCTGAAATATTGTCGTATGTAAATTCTGCGATAAATATTTTGGATTTGCGAAAAACTTCGCTGCACTTTAATTTGTCTGTAATAGATGCTAAAAATTATTTAAAAAAAGCGTTTTACGAGGGATACTGCAAAAAAACAGCTCCAACGGTAACGTGTGTCGGGCATACGCATATAGATGTTGCGTGGCTTTGGTCTGTAGAGCAATCCAAGGAAAAAGCTCAAAGATCTTTTGCTAATATGCTCGCACTTATGGACGAATATCCTGAGTTTACCTTCATTTCCTCTCAACCGATTTTGTATAAGTTTGTAAAAGAGGAAGCACCTACGCTTTATGCAAAAATTAAAGAGTTTGAAAAAGAAGGAAGGTGGGAAGTTGAGGGCGGAACATGGCTTGAAAACGATTGCAATCTCATTTCGGGGGAAAGTTTTGTCCGTCAACTTTTATATGGCAAAAAGTTTTTTAAGCAAGAATTCGATAAGGACAGCAAAATTTTGTGGTTACCGGATACCTTCGGATTTCCGGCATCAATACCTCAAATTTTAATAAAAAGCGGGATAACGGATTTTGCAACTTCTAAAATAAATTGGAATGATCAAAATGATTTCCCTTATGAGGTTTTCTCTTGGCAAGGTATTGACGGTAGCTCGATTGACGGATTTATAATTACCGCGCAAGACTATACTAACGACTTTTCAAGATACACTACCTATAACGGAGAAGGAACGCCTTCTCAGGTTAAAGGAACATGGAATCGTTTCAGGCAAAAAGATCTTACGGACAATGTGTTGTTAGCTTATGGCTACGGAGACGGAGGCGGTGGCGCAACGCGAGAGTATTGTGAAAAACTTAAGCGTATGGAAAAAGGTATTCCGTCTTGCCCGACAGTTAAATTTGGCACATTTACCGAATATTTTAACAATTTAAAACAAAGGTCGACTTATAATAAAAAACAAACTTGGATGGGGGAACTGTATTTAGAGTTTCATCGCGGTACATATACTTCTATGGCAAGGAATAAGCGTTACAATAGAAAAGCTGAATATCTTTTAGGCAACGTGGAACTCTTTTGTGTAATGAACAGTCTTTTAAACGGTTACAAATATCCTGAGGAAAAGCTTTTAGAATGTAGAGAACTTTTAATGCTTAATCAATTTCACGATATTTTGCCGGGAAGTTCTATTCGTGAAGTGTACGAACAGTCGGATAATGACTACGAAACGCTATTTAACATTGCAAATTGCATTCTTGATGAAATTACTATTGAGCTATCTCAATCGGTCACTGCGTTTAATCCTACGTCTTTTAACTTCAGCGGAGATGTTTTAACCGATAATGAATATGTTTATGTAGAGAATGTTCCCTCACTTGGCTTCCGTTCTGTTTTGCCTGAGGTTAGAAATTCAATTAAAACAAATGATTATTTGCTTGAAAATGATTTTCTGAGGGTAGCCTTTAATACAAATGGGACAGTGGTTTCAATTTTTGATAAGAACCAAAGCAGAGAGATTCTTTCTGCCGGAGGAAAGGGCTGTCGCATAGTTGCTTATGATGATTATCCCTTTAATTTTGATGCTTGGGAGATAAAAGACTACTATAAAGAAAAATCCTATGAAATAACCGAACCGATTTCTTCCGAAATTGTTGTTGAAGGTAATCGTACAGGCAAAAAAACGGTATATAAGTATCTGAATTCAATCATCAAGCAAACTGTCTGGTTATATCAAAATAATAGGTATTTGGATTTTGAAAATGAAATTGACTGGAGTGAAGAACATACTATTCTGAAAGCAGAAATCCCCCTTGACATAAATTGCTCTAAAGCTACCTGTGATATTCAGTTTGGTACCGTAGAAAGGTCGCTGGCAAAAAATACTTCGTGGGATAAGGCTCGTTTTGAAGTGTGTGCTCATAAGTTTGTAGATTATTCTGAAGCGGATTATGGCGTAGCCGTCATGAATGATTGTAAATACGGTTATAGTTTAGAATACAAAAACATGTCTTTGACTCTTTTAAAGTGTGCTACATCACCTAATGAAAATGCAGATAAAGGCAAGCATTATTTTAAATATGCAATTTATCCGCATATAGGTGATTATGCTCAGTCGGATGTCGGAAAGGTGTCATTACAATACAATAATCCCATATTTATTGTAAGTAAAAACACTTTAGTTAAAGAAATTAAAGATGCTTCATTGGTAAAAACAGACTCGGATAATATCGTGATTGAAGCGGTTAAATGTTCTGAGGATGGCGCAGGATTTATAGTAAGAGCCGTTGAGGAAAAGTGTAAAAGGACTGTTGCAACATTTGAGTTTATGCAGGAAATTGTTAGTGCAATGGAATGTGATCTTATGGAAAATGTTATTGACGTCTTTAAATTTAATGGTAATAAACTTATTGTAGATTTTAAGCCATATGAAATAAAAACAATCAAAATAAAATTGATTTGATATGTAAAAGGTTAGATATTACATTCCGTGTCTCTGTCTTTCGGAAATATTACGGTATTAAAGACTTTTGTGCCTAAAAAAATCATAGGGCTTTCATTCTTCATTACTAATTATTTTTGCGGAATAACCGACAGCCCAGAAGACGAAGCTTTATATATTTTTCTTATCTCATAAAAAACACCGCAGAAGTGTCGTTGCCTTAAACTTCTGCGGTGTTAATTATTTATTGTTTTGTTCGGAAAATCAATCTGAGTCGCTTTTTTTGAATGAATACATGTTTGATCTTAAAACCAATATGGGCGGGATCGTCACGTTTTTCGTAACGAATTCATTGGTCATGTGTTTATATAATTTTTTTACGGCTTCTTTACCTTGTTTATACGGTGCCTGAAATATAGAGGCGTTGGCTATTCTCGCTTCAAGCAGTTTTACGTTTTCTTTGAAAAGGTCGGTCGTAACTATTTTCGGAGTATGCGTCTGAGAGAGCTTTTTTAAAAAAGGATATGCCGTAATCGTACTTGCGGTTGCAATGTAAACACCGTCGTACGACTTTTCTCCGTGAAAAATTTTTTTCAGCAACAGAGAAACAAGCGTAGGTTCGTCGTTATGTTCGTATACGTCAACTTCGGAAATAGAGCTGTCTTTTGCGGTAGCGATAAACCCGCTGATGTTTTTTTCGTGAATATAAGTGGATTTATTACCTGTAAGGATTGCTATTTTTCCTTTCGGACAGCATAGATCGAGGAATTCCGCAGCAAGCGCGCCTGCTGAATAACCGTCCGCCGCAACATTGAAAATTCTGTTTTTGCATGGAATATCGTTTACTATGGTAACGATATTAACTCCCTTTTCACCAAGTTCGTTAAGCTTATCCATAAACTTATCCGCAGAACCGGACAAGAACAGGATAATAGAAGAGTACCCGTTGTTTTCAAAATCGTTCAGGGCGCAAAAAATTTCATCCGGGCGCTGTTCTGCGTTATAACCGGATATCACGCGTATGTCGGGGAAAACATTATATGCTTCTATATCCGCAAACCCCGCGCGTATGCCAAGCTCTATTTCTTTTAAAAACTGGGGGACAGGGCAACATAAAATCGCCCCGACGGTAACGGGATTGCGTCTTAAAGCCTGTGCCGTCTGATTGATGGAATAATTCAGCCGTTCTGCCGTTTCCAAAACCCTTTGCTGCGTTTTTTTACTGAAACGCCCTTTGTTGTTAAGCGCCCGATATACTGTTCCGCTGGAAATATTCAATTCCTTTGCAATGTCGTAAATCGTTGCCTTTTTTTTATAATCCATATAAACCCACGTTTTTTAGCATTTTATTTGATTTAGCATTTTATTTGATTTTACTATACAACCCGAAAAATGTCAAATATATATTCCTTTTAAGGTTTTGTTTTGAAAGAAAAAATTATTTTTCTTAAAAGTATTGACAAATGATTTAAAATGTGTTATGATTTGCGTAATCGATAACGCAAAAAGAGGTTTCCGATGAACGATTGTAAAGAATTGAGAAAGCAAATTATCGATACCTGCCTTTGGCTTAAGCAGAACGGACTTGTGTTTGGAACATGGGGGAACATCAGCGTAAAACTCGATGACGGGAATATACTCATAACCCCTTCGAAAGTTGCATACGAGGATATGACCGAGGAGGATTTGGTTGTGCTTGCACCAGACGGTACGGTTGTAAGCGGCAACAGGCTTGCTACAAGCGAAAGGGAAATTCACCGCGGCATAATGAACGCTCGCAAAGACGCTGGCGCAATTATACATATGCATTCGCCTAAGGCAATGGCTGTATGCGCGAGAGAAGGTGGCGTGCCTGTAATTTCGGAGGAGATGTGTCAACTTATAGGCGGCGCTATACCTCTTACAAATCGTTTTGTCCCGTCAGAGGAGCATGTAGAACTCGGTAAAGTCGTATTGGAATCCATGACGGATGTTAATGCGATTCTGATAAGAAATCACGGTCCGGTTTGCATCGGAAGGACTCTTGAAGAAGCAAAAATTTGTTGTCTGGTCGTTGAAAAAAACTGTGGAATTTATCTTGATCTTCTCGCTTCCGGGCAGTACAACGAAATACCGGAAGAATATGTTAAAGCAGGAAGAAATTATTTTCTGTACAAGTACGGAAAATCTTAATTATTGCTCGTTTTTGCGTGAAATAGGTGACTTTTATATTGTCTGATCGGTTGAGACTTTTTTTTTATAAACGGGAGACGTATTATGAGAGTAGTAACACTCGGAGAAATGATGATAAGACTTATGCCTAAGGGGAATTTGAGGTTGGAGCAGGCAGACGAATTCGAAGCTTATTACGGCGGGGACGAATCTATAGTAGCTGTATCTCTTGCGCGGTTCGGACTGGAAAGCAGATACGTTACGAAACTGCCGGATAATCCGCTTGGCAGAAATGCCGTCAGGAAACTTCGCGGACAGGGCGTGGATACGTCGTTTATAGTTACGGGCGGAGAAAGAATGGGGTTGAATTTTTATGAAAGCGGTGCTTCCATGCGTCCGTCCTCCGTGCTTTACGACCGTAAACATTCGGCTGTTTCCGAAGCAAAACCCGACGAGTTCGATTTTGAAAATATATTCAGAGATGCGGATTGGTTTCATGTTGCGGGTATAACGCCCGCGATCAGCGACAGCGCCGCCGAAATCGTAAAAAAGGCCATGCAGACAGCAAAAAAATATAATGTAAAAATAAGCGTGGATCTTAATTATCGCAGCAAGCTCTGGTCGCCCGAAAAAGCGCAGAGCGTTATGATCCCTTTAATGGAGTATGTCGACGTATGCATCGGCAATGAGGAAGACGCGGAAAAAGTACTTGGCTTTAAAACGGATAATACAGACGTGAATAAGGGAACTTTAGACGTCGAAAGTTACAAAAAGACTTTTAAAGCATTGAAAGAGACGTTCGGGTTCGAGTATATAGGTTCGACGTTAAGAGAAAGCCGTTCGGCTTCCGATAACGGCTGGTCGGCGCTTTTGTACGACGGAAAAGAATTTTACCACACTACGTCGTACGATATCCACCTGGTTGACAGGGGCGGAGGCGGAGCATCTTTTGCCGCGGGAATGATTTACGGTATTCTTAACGGGTTTGATCTTCGAAAAACCGGAGAATTTGCGGCAGCCGCTTCGGCATTAAAGCAGACGATACTCGGTGACTTCAATCTTGTCGACCTTAAAGAAGTATACTCGCTTATGGGCGGAAATACCAGCGGCAGAGTACAAAGATAAAAAAGTTTTTATAAGGACGAATCGCAATGATAGTTGACAGAATAGAAAACAGAGATAAATACTATTGCCTCGGAGAAAAATACCGTCTGGCGCTCGATTATTTTGCTACGGTTTCATCCGAGCCTTTGGAAAAAAAGGACATACTTTTATCCGACGGAGAAACATTGGTTAAGGTGAGACCTATGGTTACAAAACCCGTAGAGCAATGCTCTTTCGAAGCGCACGAAAAGTATGCGGATATACATTTCGTCGCTTACGGCAGCGAATGTATAGGATACGCAAACGTGAACGTTCTAAATAAACTTTCCTATGATGAAGAGAAAGATATGGCTGCGCTTGACGGGGAAGGAACCCTTATTCCGCTGGAACGCGGGTACTTTATGATAACCCTACCGGAAGACGCTCACATGCCATGCGTGATAAATAAAAACCCTGTAAATCTCGGGAAAATGATAGCAAAAATAAAATTATAAAAAGCACGGAGTATACAGAAATGGATAGAAAAGGAATGTCGTTAAAAGAATACGCGATAGCGCAGACCAAGGAAGCGGGAATTCTTCCTTGTATAAAATTACATAAAAAAGACGACTACATAGCTTACGCTCAGGCAATGTACGACGGCGGCGCGAGAGTCGTCGAAGTAACCATGACGACGCCGGGCGTGTTGGAAGCGGTAGAAGCTATTTCTTCGCATTTCGGGGATAAGCTTCTTGTCGCGGCGGGAACGGTTCTTGACCCGACTTCAGCAAGAGAAGTGATTATGCACGGCGGAAGCATTATCGTCAATCCTTGCGTGGTAGATGACGTTATCGACCTGTGTAACCGTTATAACGTTCCCGTTTACAGCGGCGCGTTCAGCGCAACCGAAGTTTTTACCGCTATGAGAAAAGGCGCTGCCATGGTTAAAATTTTCCCGGGCGCTTTAGGCGGGCCTAAATATATGACGAACCTGAAGATGGTTTTCCCGGAAGTCAATTTAATTCCTTCCGGAGGAATAACGCCGGACAACGCGGCAGAGTTTATTAAGTGCGGCGCTTGCGCCGTGTCCGGAGCGAGAACTTTCATGGATTTCGACAAAATCGAAAAAGAGGGGCTTTCGTCTATTACCCGTCAGGTCGAAAAGTTTGTTAAAATCATTGCGGAAGCAAAAAAGGATATTCCGATAATTCCGTAATTAAAAGGTTTTTGTCGGCGGGGGGTAAAACACAAAAGTCCCCTGAAACAAACATTAACGACGTTTTTTATAATTATCGAATCATCAAAAGGAAAAAATATGAAATATTTTAAAGCAATATCTGCGGGCAAAGGCGTTTTTGACGAGGAAGCGACGCCTAAGCCTCAAAAAGGTTTCGTGCTCGTAAAAATATGTTTTTGCGGAATATGCGGAACGGACTACGCATTATTCGGAGGGAAAAGCAGTTTTGTCAAAAACGGACTGGCTACATATCCTATACGCCTCGGTCACGAATGGTCGGGCATTGTGGAGGAAACAGGGGAAGACGTAACGAAAGTAAAAAAGGGGGACCGCGTAGTGGGGGACAATTATGTTTCCTGCGGTGTTTGCGAGGCGTGTCTAAGGCATGATTATAATTTCTGCACGGGCAGAAAACACGTGGGTACCATAGACCCTTGCTGGCCGGGCGCGTTTGCCGAATACTTTCTTGTTCCGGAGCGCCACGTATATAAGATAGCCGATAATTTTTCCCTTGAACACGCGGCTCTTTGTGAGCCGTTTTCGGTGGCTTACGGCGGAATAAAAAAAATGGATATTACTTCTTCGTCCATAGTTGTCGTTATCGGCACCGGATGTATAGGACTTGCCGCGGCGGTGCTCGCTAAAGTTCGCGGGGCCGGGCAAATTTACCTTGTCGGAAGAAATAAATATAAGCTTGCCATAGCGGACAAACTCGGGTTAACGGCCGTTATCAATTCTTCCGAATGCAACGCGGCGGAAAAGCTTAAGGAGCTTACGGGCGGGAAACTTGCGGATTTTGTTTTAGAATGTTCCGGTAACCCCGTAACAGTAAATCAGTCGCTCGAACTTTCCGCTCAAAAGGCGTTTATAGCGGCTATCGGATTTTACGAAAATCCCATAAACAATTTCGAAATAGATACTCTCGTTTCCAAAGAAATAAAAATACAGGGCATTATGGGCGAGTACGGAAATCTCGAGGCGGTATCCAAAATACTTGCGGATTCAAACGAAAATCTCGACGCAATTATTACCGATACGGTTGAATTCGATAAATTGCCCGAAGCGTTGGCTCCCGAATCTTTCGCTCATGTCATAAAGACGATAGTAAAAATCGGTGAGGAGAAATAGTATGCGTTCCGTTGCGATTTTAGGTAAACAAAACCCTCTGTATTTTCGCAAATTGATGAAATCAGAACTGGAAAAAAACGGATTTAAAGTTGACATATTGGATATGCAAACGAGAGATTTCGGAGATTTTGCGGAAAAACTCGTTTCTTACGATGCCGTTATCTCCTGCGGAGAAAAAATACCTGCGGGAGCCGTGAAAATGTTGTCGGAAGGAAAAACAAAACTCATTTCCAGGTGGGGCGTAGGAACGGACGAAATAGACAAGCAGACTGCGGCACAATGCGGTATTGCAGTGTGTAATGCAGCGGGTTCTCTTTCCGTTGCAGTTGCGGAGTGTGCTTTGGCGATGATGATAGACTTGCTAAGAGAATTTCCTCAAAGAGATATTTCCGTAAGAAACGGCGATTGGAGCTGGTTTTTCGAAGGCAAGGTAAGCCACCAGTTAGAAGGGAAAACCGTGGGATTATACGGTTTCGGAGACATAGCGAAAGCCCTTGCTAAAATGCTTTACGGGTTTGATTGCAACGTTATCGCCACAGATCTGAACTGGGACGAAACATCCGCCGAAAAATATAATGTAAAACGCGTGGACAGCGAAACCCTTATAAGAGAATCTGACGTGCTTAGCCTGCACGTTCCGGCGTTGCCGTCTCTTGTCGGTATGGTTAATGCGGAGTTTTTAGGAAAAATGAAAAACAGCGCAATACTGATCAATACGGCAAGGGGAAAACTTGTAAACGAAAAGGATCTTGCTTATGCGCTCGAAAACGGTGTAATAGCTGCTGCGGGTCTTGACGTGTTCTGTCCGGAACCTCCGGCACCCGATAATCCGCTTTTAAAGCTTAAAAACGTGATAGTTCTTCCGCATTCGGGTGCCGGGACGTTTGAATGCCTTGAAAAATCTTCGGCAATGGCGGTTGGTAATATCGTCGAATTTTTTCTCGGGGAAAACGGCAAGACTATGAAAACTATACTTAATCCCGAATATATAAACGCGTACAGGGGGTAAAGAAATGCTTTCCGTTGCTTGGCAAATAGAAAATCTTTCTGTGCCTAAAGGGAAAATAGCCTGCTTCTGGCTTGGTCAGGCAGGGTTTGTTTTTAAGACGCCGTACGGCGAAAAAATTGCAGTAGACCCGTATTTTTCCGATTGTTGCAACAGATATTTCGGGTTTAAACGTATTATGCCGCCCGTTATAGCTGCAAACGACGCAGAGTTTGATTATCTGTTTGTTTCTCATGCTCATTACGATCATTTCGATCCCGACTCCGTTCCGTTGCTTTTACAGAGCGGTAGAACAAAGGCTATTTTCGCCACCGACTGCAAAACCGAATGCGAACGGCTCGGCATTCCTGATGGTCGCGTTTCTTTTGTGAAAGAAGGCGATGTTCTCGATTTCGGGCAGGTGAAAGCAAAAGCCGTAAAGTGCGATCACGGAAGTCTTGCTCCGCTGGCTGTCGGCTTTTTGTTCGATTTTTGCGGGAAGAAAATATATTTTACGGGCGATACATCCGATAATCCTGAATGCTTTGAAAACCCTGAACTGCACGGCGCGGATTTAGTTATTTTACCTATAAACGGTGCTTTTGGCAACCTGAATGAAACCGAAGCGGCAGACATCGCGGAAAGATTAAAGGGGAAAAAAGTTCTTCCATGCCACTATTGGAATTTTAAAGAACACGGCGGAGATCCGGAAAAATTCTTTAAAGCGGCACAACAGAAAAACGTAAATGCAAAACTGCTCGCTATAGGCGATTACCTCTTCTTATGAAAGGAGAAGGAGTTTCGGCAATGCATAAAAAATTTTATGTAATATCTCATACCCACTGGGACAGAGAGTGGTATTACCCCTTCGAACAATTTCGGTTACGGCTTGTTTCCTCGATAGACGAACTTATTTCGATTATAGAAAAAGAGCCTGAGTATACCTTTTATTTCGACGCACAAGCCGCCGTTATCGAGGATTATCTTGAGATTCGTCCCGAAAAAGAAAAGCTTCTCAAACGGCTTATCGGAAACGGAAACATAGTAATAGGTCCCTGGTATATTCAAAATGATTTTTATCTTTCTTCAGGCGAAACGACTATAAGAAATTTACTTGTCGGCATTAAAAAATCCCGCGGGTACGGAAGATGCGCAATGGTAGGATACGCACCCGATCAGTTCGGAAACATTTCTCAATTGCCGCAAATATTAAGGGGATTCGATATCTCCTCGTTCGTTTTCGGCAGGGGATACTCAAAACTGTTTATTAACGAAAAAGGAGAATTGGACAGAGTACCGCCTCCGACGGAGTTCCGCTGGATAGCTCCCGACGGAAGCAGTATAACGGCGTTCTATCTCGTTCAATGGTACAACAACGCACAGAGAATTTCCTGCGACGGCAAAAAGGCGGCCGAAGATATGGAGAATTTAGGTAAAGGACTTTGCAATCTTACAAAGGTGCCTTATTATCTGCTTATGAACGGTGTGGACCATCTCGAACCGCAAAACGACGTTTTGACTTGTCTGAAAAATGCCGCGCCGTTTCTGGAAAACGGAAACGAAGTTGTTCAGGCAAAAATGGAAGATTACGTTTCGGACAGCCTTGAATATATCGAAAAAAATAAGATTTTTTTACCCGAAGAACGCGGAGAGCTTCGCTACGGAGGGGATTACGATATTTTGCGTGGTTGTTACAGCTCGCGCGTGAAACTTAAGCAGCGCAATGCGGAACTGACCGCAAGAGTAGAAAAAACAATAGAGCCGTTTGCTTCGATGCTTGAAATGTGCGGCTTTAGCGGTATTTATCCCAAGGACGAGTTGGATTACGTCTGGAAGTTGCTTCTTCTCGGCGTCACGCACGACGCCATCTGCGGTTGCAGTTCGGATAAAACCTGCAGGCATTTGCTTGACAGGTACGACAGAATAGACGAAGTTACGGAGTTCCTTTTAAAAACTCTCGGCGAAAAAGCTGCGCGCGCTTTCAAAACGAATTTTGCTGATGCCGATACGTTTGTACTTCTCTGCGTAAACACTCTTTCGTCTGCTTACGGGGGAGTAACGGAAGCAACGATAGATCTGCCGCGTGACATCGCGAATAACGGATTTGAATTGTTTTCCGCATCGCAAGAAAAAATCGATTACGTTATAATCGAAAAAAGAGAACATAAAGCGGATGTGATTTCCCCTTTAAATCTCCCTATGTCTGTGCCTGCGGTAGAATGTAAAATTGCGTTTAAAAACAAAATGCCGCCTTATTCGTTCTGCCCGATTTATATAAAAAAGCAATTGCAAAATACCGATTGCTGTGAGAAAAAGGCGGGATTTTATGAAACCGTCGCTTCTATAGAAAATGATTTCTATAAGATAGAAAATGATTTCTATAAGATTACCTATACTAAAAATTTAGTCGTTTTGACAGATAAACGTACGGATACGGCATTGACCGATTTTATATCCGTTACGGATGAGGCAGACGCTGGCGACGCTTACGTATTTAACGGAGCGGGCGAGGAAAAGCTTCTGTTTATGCCGTCGGGAGCAACGGCGGAAATAATACACGGCGACGACGGAAAGCCCGTTATATCGCGCATTATCGTCGAATTTGCGGGTGCTATTCCCGTTTCGTACGACTTTTCTTCAAAGTGCAGAAAATCGGAAAAAGCGGAATTCCTGGCACGCGTTGCGTTAACTCTTTATTGCGGTTCGGACGTAGTTAAAGCGGAATACGGTTTGTTTAATCCGTCCGAGGATCACAGAATGAAACTCGTTTTCAAAACAGGAGTGCAAACCGACAAGATATATTCCGATATTCCTTTCGATATATCGGGTTCGGACGGATCTCATTTCGCCCCGACGACAAAAGATTATGCCGTTTTCGCGCAATCGTTTGCTTTCGTGAGGGACGGTTCGGCTTCGGCTGCCGTTTTCAATGAAGGCAACTGCGATTATGCCTTGACGGAAAACGGAGATATATCCGTAACTCTCGTGAGAAGTACGGGAGTAATATCCCGCCCCGCGAACTTTTCTCCCAACGGAGACGTGTGGGAAAGTGCAAAAGAAAATCAACAAAAAGGCGAGTTAAACGGTGTTTTAGGCTATTTACGCACTTCCGATAAAGTCGGCATCCGGTTCTTTTCACAAAAAGCCGAAAGCTTTTTGTATAAGCCGTTTACATATTGTACGTGCGTTAACCCTGCTCGTATGTATTGCGGCGACGAAAGCCTTCAGACGACGTCGGTTAAAGATAAATTCTTTAAAAAGAACCCGTACGAAGGTTTGACGCTTGACGCGGGCATGCCCGTTGTAGACATTTCGGGTAAAGTAGAAGTGAGCACGCTTAAGAAAAAGGAAAGCGGCAACGGGTGGATACTAAGGTTGTTCAATCGCGGCGAGAGAGCCGAAAACGTTTCCGTCACAGCGAAAGGAAAGAGTATCGTTCGGGTAAAAATGAACGAGAAAAATCCGTCGGGAAACCGCAGTGACAGATACGAGGGAAAGATAAGGAAGGGAAAAATAATAACTCTTCTTATCGAAAACATTTAAATATTCGCGAAAATAACAAATTAAAAAGAGAGAGAATAGATGAAAAGGACAATAAGCGTTATATTGATTTTATTGCTATCCGCATGTTTTGCCGCGACTTGGTTGAAAGTCGGCGGAGCAATTGCGGAAAGCAAACCTGTTCGGGTAGTAAAAAACAGCGCGACAGTGGGCGGGGCTGAACCCGTTAATATCGTTCCGGAAGGAAAAAGCGGTACAAGCGTACACCTTATCAAGCCGGACTGGAAACCTGTGGGCGGCGCATTGAAACTCGGGCAAATGGATAAGGATAAAATTACGCTGGAAATGTGGATTCATATTTCCGATCTCGGCAGTCTCAGCGTAGGTCCGTTCCTCCCGGGAAACGTCGGTGTTACTATAGAGGACAACAGCGACAATGCGAGATATTTCTGTTACTGGCTTCAGTACGAGGACGTCGTGAACTGGGTTGACGGTTGGAATCACGTTTCCATAAGGTTTTCTCTTCTCGACAAAGACACGTACAGACGAGGGTGGGACAGAATAAACATTTCTTCGATGACGTTTAAGGTATACGCCCCCATGCTTGAGGACTTATATCTTTACGACGTGTTCATCAAGGAAACGGAGCAGACAAAAGCCAACGTGCTCCTCGCCGGTCAACCGATTGCGTTTCCCGCAAAGGGAATATCGTTAACGGCATCTTCCGCAAAAATAAAAACGGGAGCGACAACGCAAATCGAATACTCCATAAAACCGAAATCGTCGCAGAACACGGAAATCGTGGACTGGAGTTCTTCGGACGAATTTGTCGCGTCGGTAGACGAAAACGGAGTAATTAAAGGCGTTTCCGAGGGGGGCTGCACAATTACTGCAACGGTAAGAGGTCGTAACCTTTCGGCAAAGGCGAAAGTGATTGTTTCGGATGAAATAAAGGTCAATCCTCTTAACACGATAACGCCTGATATAAATGCCTCTTTAAGAGAAGGGGCTTTCGATATTGACGAAAAATATCTTATTTCCCCATCGGGTGACGGATCTATTACCCGTTTCGGCAACTTTACGGAGCAAACGGCAGGCGGGCTTTCAAACTTCTCTCTCGGTTCGTTCGAGTTGCAAAACACGGTTATAGAATTTAATATCCTTGTTATGGATAAGGGTGACCTTATAGGAGAAGGCAACCCGGACTCGGATGAAAAAAACGGATATTTCGGCGTCGGCGAACCTATTTCCACGGGGCTTTGGTCTACTAACCATATAATGTACAAGATAGACAAATCTCTGTGGAATAAGCTTTCGGCGGGTTGGAACAGAATAAGGGTAAAAATGTCGGCTATGACAAAAACCGGCAACCCCAACTTAAACAATCTTTCGTTTTTGCTGTTTCAGCAACACGCAAAGTTTAATCGGAGATCAAACCTCGGTATAAACGGACTTAAGATTTACGAAGCCGAACAAAAGGAAGACGTTATCGTAGACGAACAGATAGAGCTTGTTTCTCCTGCGTCGGTTACGATTGACGCGCCCGATATGCTGTACAAGGGAAAAACATATAAGCTTTCGGCAGAAATAAAACCCGATAACACTACGTTCAAAGATTTTGCGGTGTTTTCATCATCGAATGAAAATGTGTTGAAAATCCGTTCGGACGGAACACTGATAGCTGTCGGCGCAGGGGAAGCCACGGTTTCTCTTACTCTTTTCGGCGATGAGGGAAAACACGAAAAAACAATAAAAGTGCTTGACGAATCGAGACCTTTGGTTTCTGTAAAATTTACTCAGAAGTCGCTTAAAACAAAGATTAACGACGTTTTTGATCTTCAACCGATACTCACGCCCGCAGATACCACCGAGTCCGAAATATGTTATGTTTCGGATAATAGCGCGGTAGCGTGTGTAGACGAAAAAGGTAGAGTTACCGTCGTGGGAGAAGGTAAGGCAAAAATAACGGCTTATGCCGTTTCAAACCCGGAACTTAAAGCCGAAATAGAAATCGTTACGGAAAAAAGAGGAGGTTGTTCTTCCTCTTTAAGTACGGGAAAAATTTATCCGTTTATGCTGTTTGTTTTCGCGGCAGCCGTATTATCGTTCGTAAAAGGAAAGGGGAAAGAAAATGCGTAATCGTTTTTTAAGAGTTATATCCGCACTTATCGTTTTTATAATGGCAGCTTTGCTTTTTGCCTGCAATAAAGACGCGCAAATAGACGATCGCGAGATACAAAGCGGAGTAACTGTATTCAGTTATTACGGAACCGATCCCGCGCTTACTCACGAAGTGGGTGAAGCCGCAGAGAACAGGACGTGGAGAGTCGGCATAGAGGATTATACCGCAAACACGGTAACGCTTGAAAACGAAGGAGTTGTTGCCGAAGCGGAAGGCGTAACTCTGCTCCGCGGAACGTACGTGCTTACGGCGGAGCTTGCCGTATACGGCGAGGCGGGAAAATCCGGCGCGACCAACACTTATAATCCCGTAGCCGCGCTTCAGGTCGTAAATAATGCGGGAAAAGTTATTGCCAACCAACACATCACGGGAAGCATCTCGCTTATTACCGACGATTTTACTTCCTTTTCGGTCACGTTCGATATTCTGAAAGCAGGCAAGTACGACGTAAGAGTATTTTCTACGGGTCTGAACGCGATAGCCGTTCAGCGTATTACTTTGCAAAGCACTGATAAGTACGACGGAAGTGTTTCCAACGGAGAGCTTCCCGTTTCACTTGCTTTCGATGAGAGCGAGGAAGATAAAAAAATCGTTTACGAGGAAGGAAAACTCTATGTTTACGATTTCTGGGAAGTGTTTCAGAAATATCGCGCAAATTACCAGACTGTGTGGGATTTAGGCACTTTATTGGCTTGTCTGCAGGGTATAGTGAACAGAGAAATTCCTCAGCTTTATATCAGGTTCGATACGAGAACATACCAGACCGGTTACGGCGAAACGGATATGTTCTGGCTTGAATATCTTTCCGAAAAGAAATTCCTTCCGGGTGAAGAAAATCGCGTTACGGTAAACAGCCTCGGCACGCTTTTAAGATTATTTAAAAATTATGTCAGCGGTATCGCTCTGTGGGATAATTCCGTTCCCGCCACTTCAAACGTAGCGACGACCGACGCCGGCGTCAATAATACTTTACCCGTCAGATTTTCTCAGGATCTGGATTCCGTTTACTATGAAGTAAAAGATTTATTTGAAGTAAAACTTGATTTAACCGATAAGTTTACGGGTAACAGAAACGAAAAAATATGGCAGACGGACAGAGAGAGTACGGGTAGGGCAAAATGCGACGCGTATATCTGGGGAATGGAAAAATATATAAAAACAAATCTTTGCAATCCGTACGTAATGAGTAATTACGCAGACGGCTGGGTAGGTTCCGACGGATTTATGCCAGTAAACAACCTTACACCGGACGGAGGAAGACTCGGTAACGGCACGGTGGCTCACGGCGGAGCAATCAGCTGGGTGGACAGGGCTTTGGAAAACACCCTGATGCACAGAGATTACCACGTTGCCGAAAAAGCTTTCTTCGTCGATCTCGCCACAAACAATCTTGTTGCACCTATAGACGACCTTTCTCAGGAAGTGGGGACGGACAGCGCGGTTCTTGCCGAGATTTTAACGGAACAGAATCAGAGAGCGGTGGACGGACCAATAGAAATAGGCGGAGGAAATCCCTGGGCGCTCAAATATTCAAACCACGTTCAGTCGGGCGCAGCAACTCCCGGCGGCGGCGAAGGTATTGCAAGCAAGTTCTTCACAAAGTACAACGTAGTATGGACGCCGGACAGCTTCGGATACGCAAATTCTTCCGTTTACAGATTGTACGAGCCTACTACAAAATTCAGTAACAAAAACGCCGTAAGAATGAGAACGGAGAAAAACAACGCGGTACTCGAAAACAAAAACTATGTAATGTTTTATATGGGCGACTACGACGCCGCTTCCTGGCTTAACAGAAGTATTCCCACTATGTTTTCCGACCCGCGTCTTGGCGATTATCCTCTCTGTTGGCCGATTATTCCGATAAACGAGCCGAGAGCCGCTCACGTCTACGAATATATGTATGAAAACGCCACGTCCAACGACTATTTCGTCGGTGGCAACAACGGATACGGATATAACTATTGGTCGAATTACGCCTCTTCCGACAGAGAAGGCCTTAACGGTTCACTCGAGGACTATATCGACATAATAGAAAATTACAACAAAAAATACGATATCGATATTATGGGTACGTATTTTTCGGGTGAAGATTTCAACACAATGAGTTCTTCGCTCAGAAACAGAATTTATAACGGGCTTGCAAAATTGTATCCTTCGGGCGTTGCCGTTCTTAACGGTAGCAGAACGATATACAGACATAACGGCGTAATATTCACGGGTAAAGACCCCGGGAAAGTAGGTAAGTCTATTTGCTATCAGGCGGGCGTGCTGAAACTTCTTACGGACGACGCCGCGGAATATTCGAGTTCGCTTAAAGCAAACGCGATCAACGTCACCGAACTGAACAGACCGATGTTCCATGTCTGCAGAGTTATTCTCGTTACCCCTACGGATCTGTTCAACAGTTTTGAGGCGCTTCAGAATAAATATCCGGATTATAATTTCGAGATCGTAGACCCTTATACGTTCTTTAAACTTTACGGCGATTATCGCGACAGAGTGGAAGAAGGTTATTATCCCGATATATAAAAAATACGCGATAATATTTGTTTTGCGTAGTATTTGTACATTTAATCGAGAGGTTGAAAATGATTAGAAAGAAATTTATGCCGGTACTGTTTGCGATTGCATTTTGTTTTGCTTTCCTCGGTACGACGCTTGCCTTTAATAAAACGAACGATGCTTTTGCTTCGGCAGAGGGCGAAACGAATGCCATTGTCGATTTTGCCATCCGATACGAAGATTTATCGGGAATCGGTATAGTTGTGGGGCTTGTTATCGAAACGGACGCAGAATATACGGAGGACGCTTCTCCGGGGCTTGATAACCATGATCCGCAAGCCCCTTACTTCAATTTAAAAGAATATCTTTGGGTAAACGGCAGAAGCGTTATCCCTGCAGGCGCGGGCGGATTTTTCGTTTCCGCTCAAAAAAGTTTTAACAATACCTATAAAAAAACGAACGGTGAAAAAAGAGAGGAGTATACGATAAACGCCGAGGGCGAGCATTATACGGTTAATTTCAACTGGCAGGCAAAACTGGCGGGGGATCTTATTCGGTACGACGGCACGGATATATTCGTTATCAAAGCGGGAATGCCTACGAATACTTTCAAAAAAGACGAAGACGTGGAGGCCGTTCTCGACAGAGATTATTATTTCAGGCTCGTCTGGGGCGAAACTCCGGAGTATCGCTATTTTGAAGAGATAACGGCAAGCGATATTCCTGCTGCAAAGATAGTTGCTTCCGGCTTGCGCGATGCCGATAACGGCACTCATTACGGGCTTACTTTGCAGCTCGACGCCGCTAAATTTCAGGAACCGCAATCGGGCATAGACAACCCGAATTCGGAAGAATATCTTGATTTCAGAAAATATGTTTTTATTAACGGGTTAAATCAAAGCCTGTTGCCGCCTACCGTAACGTTTATAAGCGCGGGGGCTGTCTATTCCGAAGTTTATACGAAACCCGAAAGCGGAGAAGACAGAGTTAAAATCGACATAGATTACGGCAATATGGTGTCGATAAACATAAACTGGCCGGTCGGGAATCTCGGCGCGGCAGGTTTGAAACTCGACGGAACGGATATCATAACCGTGAAAAAAGAAATGCTTGCGGGTACGTTCGACGGAAAGAGCGGTCCGTACACGACGAGGACTCTGGACAGAGATTATTACTTCGGGTTAAGCTGGGATAAGACGGATAAAAACAAGCGTTATTTTTACGAAATATCCCCTGAGGAAATTGCCGAATGCGGGTATGATAAGCAAATTCTTTCTATAGACAAATCGTCTTTGCCCGATACGAGCGAATATTCCAGAAAGCTCATCGGCATAGGTCAAAATCATAATTTGCCCGATTATTTTAACGGTTACACCAAAGTCGGCGGAACGGTAATAATTCCCGTTTCTTACGATAAACTAAAGGTTTCCGACGCGGAAGGAAACGACGAAATAACGGGTACGCTCGATTTTTCGGGATTAGACGTCCCGACTTCCGAACCGAATGTTTTCACCGTCTATTACAGCGTAAGCGATTACGCGGTTTCGGTGGATCTCGGCGAGATTAACGCCGCGGCGAAGAACGAGGTGACGCTCGGTAAAAATCACTCTCTTCCCGCAACCGTAAACGTTAAATTGTTCACGGGCAAGACGGAAACCTTTGCCGTCAGGTGGAGTTGGACGAGAGCCGTCAGGAACGGCAACGTGCCTATAACAGGTACCATACAATTCGGCAATAAACTCGTAAGCGAAAACGTAACCTCTGTGATAGAGCTGGAATTAAGAGTTACGGGCGACCTGATTATAGACAAACTCGGGACATTGCCGGAAAGCTCTCAAACAGTTCTTGTAGGAAAGGAAATATCTCTTCCCTCCAGAATTCCCGCACTGCTCATAAACGGAGAAATCACAAGCGTTACGGTTGAATACGAGTGGACTAAGGCTGAAGAAACGGGCAAAAAACAAAATAAAATGAGACTTATATCTTCCTATGCGTTTGCGGAAGGCATAGCTACGGAGTACGTTATAGATTTCGAAGTAAAAGATTATATAACTTCTATCGGCAAAATACCCGAATCAAAGGCTATAAAAATCGGTGAAAAACATACTTTGCCGGGGAAAGTCACCGCAAGCCTTGCAAGAGGAGGCTCCGTAGAACTGGACGTCGTATGGAAGTGGACCACTGCTACGCAGGTTGGCGACGTCTCCGTGGTGGGCACGATTTACGCGGGAGAATACGAAGTAGAGAAAGGCGTCAGTCTAAAAATTACGAAAAAAGTAAAAGTCAGTGAGTCAGAACAAAAAGCTTCGGCTTCGGGAAAAGGTTGTAAATCGTCTTATGAAGGAATTTCGGTATCGGCGTTTGCGGCAATTGTTCTTGTTACCGTATTTATAAATAAAAAATCAAGGAGAAAAGTAAGATGAAAAAAATGGTAAAAACGCTTAGTCTGTTACTGTGCTTGTTATTGTTTGTTCCCGTTTTTGCTTGCAAAAAGAACGAAATAACGGAAGATACCTTAGTAGTCTGGTGTGCAGGACTTGACGTAAATTACGAGCAGACTCTTGTCGTAGACGAGGAGAACCCCACCGCGCTCTATACTAAATATATTGTGGACGAATTCGAAAAAAGAAACGAGGGTAAGAAGCTCAAACTTCTTTTCCAGGGTTGGGGCGAAGATCTGAATAAGGCGATTTCAAACGCCCTAATAACAAACATTCAGGTTGACGTCGTTCCCGGCGAACAGTACCTAAAGAAACTTATAGACGGAGAAACGTTTGAACCGTTGGACGATAAATATCGTTCTCTGATGTCCGAAGACCTCCTGGAAAGAGGAATGTACAACAATAAGATATATGCCGTTCCGTCGGTTACGGGTACTTTTGCTTTGTGGATTAACAAAAGAGCGCTTCGCAATGCGAAGATTATAGACAAAAACGACTTAGTTGCACAGAAGTACGTCGACGCGGGTATAGATCCGTTAAAACCTGCTACGATGGAAGATCTTCTTACCGTTTGCAGGGATATTAAAGACTATTATACTTCGAACAACGTAAAAGGGAAGGGCGGATATCTTCTCAACGATACAACCGGCGACGATTCTCAGTGGAGAGCTTTGGCGTTTATGCGTCAGGCGGGCGGAGATTTTGCAAACGACGACGGAACGATAGCATTTAACAAAAACGAACTAGCATTGCAAATGATGTACGATCTCGGCAAAACCGGACCGGAAGGAGCGAAGGGAATTCAGCAGACGGACGACCAGCTCAGATATTTCTACGAAGCTCAGGCAGCGTACGTCGTCGAAGGAAGCAACGTAATTCTGAACTCGCGCGGAACTCTTTCCGAAAAAGACATAATAGGCGTAGAATTGCCCGTTTTCAAAGATAAGAACATAAAATCCAACGTATCGGTAGGCTCGGTATATTACGGAATTATGGCTACGAGCAAAAAGAAAGAACTCGCAGCAAAATTCATCGAGCTTATGATGAACGAGGACGTTCAGAGAACTTGCCTCAGACTTACTTACTGTTTACCTACGTTAAAAACGGTTGTAAACGACGAGGCGATAAAAACCGACGAATACCACTACGATACGGTTAAACCTCTTCTCGCCCCGTTACAGGATGGCGGATATACAAACGTAAAATGCCTTTACGGATTTACCAAAAACGCTTCGTTGATATGGGATGCGTGGAAAACTTACGTTAACAGAGTATACACGACTGACAAAGCGGGAGTAACCGAACAAATGAATACGACTCACAACGAAATGGTTGAATGTCTTAACAGGTAGCGAGATGAAGAAAAGCAAAAGAGACAACATAAAAGGGTGGGCGGTAATGACGCCCATTCTGATATATTTCGCGCTGTTCACGATCGTGCCGATCGTGATCCTGTTCGTAATGTCTTTTACGAATTACGGCGAAACGATTAAGGCCGGTAAATTTGTATCCGAATGGGTAGGATGGAAGAATTATGTCGATGTGTTTAGGTACCCGGAATATTTTAGGTCGATTTTTATAACGTTCGCGATAGCCGTAGGCGTTGTCGTCGCGGGGATGCTTTTCGGTTTTCTCGCTTCGCTTGCCATGAAGGCCATAGTAAAGGGCAGCACTTTTTTCAGAATGATATGGTATATCCCCGGGCTTCTTTCCGGCGCGATTGTCAGCGAGTTTTTCAACGTAATGCTCGCTAACGACGGCACTATTAACCGAATAATAGAAAGCCTCGGCGGGGAAATGATCGCTTGGAAGCTTTCGACCGGGTGGATGTATTTCTGGATTATATTTATAGTTACCTGGGGCGGCACGGGAGGAACGGCCATGTATTTTCTTGCCGGGCTTAACGGCATCGATAAAGAAATCTATGAAGCGGCTTATCTCGACGGGGTAAACAAACGCCAGAAGATGTGGTATATAAC
>CAKQLR010000022.1 GCA_934254725.1 uncultured Clostridia bacterium
TCTCCCACTCCGCCACATTTCTCCCGCGCCACGTTCTCACCGCTCGCATTCGCCTCAAAACAAAAACACCCGCAAGCTCACTCTACCGCGAATGATGGGAATACTCGCTCCGCTCGTGGCGTTCGGGCGAAGTAAAACTCTTTCCGCCCCGCAATTCCCCGCACTAAAAAACATCTCTCCGCCCGCTTCCATCTTTTTCCCCTCGGCTGAGCGAACCCGGGCGCGGGCATCGCACAAAACCGCCTTCCTTTTTTTATTCACTCCCCCCCGTCTCTCCCACTCCGCCACATTTCTCCCGCGCCACGTTCTCACCGCTCGCATTCGCCTCAAAACAAAAACACCCGCAAGCGTAAAACTTGCGGGTGTTCCGTTTTGGAGCGAATGATGGGAATCGAACCCACGACCGAAGCTTGGGAAGCTTCTGTTTTGCCATTAAACTACATTCGCATATTCAGTTTTGTTCAGGTTCAGCCGTTAAAAAGTGGCTTAAATCGCACATTATCGGGCGTTTTTCAGTCCCAAGCGACTCTATAGCAGCTCACCGCAGCAATCCTTTTCCTCTAAATCAAATCAATCGCCATAAACCACAGCGGCATCGTAATTATGCAGAACAGGTGGGATAAAAACCCGATTTTCGCGCCGAGGCTCCCGTCCCCGCCGTACGCTTCCGAGAACACAACGGAGTTAAGCCCGAAAGGCAAAGCCAGGTAAATGATAGTCATTTTCACTATTCCCACGGAAAAGCCGAGCCACAACTGCAACAGATAAGCAATTCCGCCGAACAGCGCAGGGAAAACCGCCAGCCTTAAAAAAGTAAACACGTAAGCTTCCACGCTGCCGAACACTTCCTTAACAGGCTGATCCGCGAGGATAATCCCCGTAAGCAGCATAGCCGCAGGCGACATACACCCCGAAGCCGAAGCGACAATCGTAGAGATAACCGACGGAATTTGCACGTTGCAAAGGTCGAAAACCACGCCGACGATCATACCGAGCACCATCGCCATATTGACGGGCGACAGCAGACCTTTAAGCGAAATCCCCTCTTTTTCAGGCTTAAACATAGCCGAACCCGCCGTAAAAACGAAAACCTGGAACGGCATAATGAAAACCATATAATACAGAACGTACTCGTTAAGCAGCTTATCGATAAGCGTAATGCCCACATAAGACATATTCGTCACGACGAAAGAGTACCAAAGCACGTTTCTCTTCATTCTGTCCGAATACCTGCACGCAATCAGATATCCCGAGCCTAGCACCACGCCGAACACGACGCAGCCGGCAATAAGATAATCCTTCGCCTCGCCGAACTTTGAAACGGTAAAGTTTTCGGAAAAGACCTTAAACACCACCGCGGGCAGAAAAACCCATAACAACAAAGAGGAAAGCACCTTGCCGTCTTTAACTTTACCGGTAAGCTTCAAAATATAACCGATCACGATAAAGATAACAAGCACGCTCACCTGTGCAAGCGTCGGTAAAAAAACGTTCTGCATACCATTACAGTATATAATAATAAAAAGCAAAAAGCAAGTTTTTTTCGCCGCTCGGATAAAAAATTCTATAAAATTGTCTGACTTTTCGGAAAAAATCAAATTAAAACGCATTCGAGAAAAAATGCAATCCGCCAACAGTAAAACATAGTCGTGAGTCGCGTATAAGCGCGCGGCGACAATATTTTGTCGCCGCGCCCCGTCACGAACCTCACCACCCCGACAACAATCCTCTCGCCCTATCTCAGATCTCAGCCAAGCTATATTTTCAATTCGTCACGACGTCGTACCCGTAAGAACGCAATACTCCCGACATAAACGGAATTTCCTGCGAGAAGAACCCTAGCCTCTCTTTTGTAAATTCCCCGTCGGTTCCGTAAACGATTTTTCTCGCGGGCATACCTATTCTTATTACGACGCCCTCCGCCGAAGAACTGCAGGTAATAAACTTCCCCTCATCCAGATAATACTTATTAAATTTAAAATTCATACGACCCCCTTAACCGTCAAAATTATCGATTCGTCTTCGAAATACGGGGTTTCTTTACAAACTGTGTAATTTCCGGACGGCGCCGACGAGTGTATCTCGAACCGCTTTGCGACCTCTCCGAAAGGGTAAAATCCGTTTGCCGAAACGAACCCGTTTTCCACTGGCAGAAGCCTTTTCTCCGCAACTTCCGCTATCTTTTTAAAGTCGTTATCATACCTGTAAATATCGCAGCTACCCCCTTTTGCCGCCGCAAAATACGTGCCCGAGCCGTCGGGAATAACCTCCTTCGCGGCAGGCAGATATTCGTTTTCTACCGTGCCGTTATGAAGATCAAACATCCGCACTGCGCCGTTTGCGGAAATAAACGCCTTTTTGTACCTGCCCGCAAAATAAGAATTTTCGGTTATGCCCACGTTCCCCGTGTAGCTCGCAATCAGGTTGCAGGACGAATTTCCTAACAGGTATTGCCTTATCTCGCCGGACAGAAAAACGGTCAGCACCGAAGTCTCCGGATCAAACGCATACCGCCCGCCGGAGATACTCACGCTGTAAACAGCCGTCACGCCCGAACCGCTATTCGCCACCATAAATCCGCCCGTCCCGCAAAACAGCAAGCGGTTTCTATTCATATCGAAAACCCTGTCCGCAGAATAGTTCACGTCGTACGTCGCCACAAGCTTGCCCGTTTTCAGCTCGAATTTCTTCAGTTTTCCGTCAAGCACGAAAAGGTAGTTTCCGCTTAAGCAAAAATCCTTGTACGAAGTCGTTCTCGTTTCGGGTATAAACGGGTTCACGGGGTAAAAATCCCCGTTCTTTTTAAAAATCACAAACCCGCCCTCTGCCGAAACAACCAGGTTTTCCCCCGAAGCCGCCGCACGAGAAACGCTCGGAATAAACGGGTGCCGAATTCTCTCCTTCCCGAGAACGCTCATAGCAACCTCCCTCGTTTTAACGTCGTCGGATAAATTTACCGCGCTGTCCGCAATCAATGAAATTTCCTTGTTAAAAGACGTGGGTTCTATAACGTTTTCCGTCACCGAAAGAATATCCGCGGAAACGCTTTTACTCTGCGCTTCGATGTACACGGCGGGCAACCCGTCAGCGTAAATCACGGCGTACTTCGCCTCGGTCACACCGTTCGGCGTAAACGAAAGTGTAATCCCTTCCTCCGAAACCGTTTTATAAACTGCAAGTCTGCCCTGTTTGTTTTCGGCAATCGCGTTTGCAAAATCGGCGGTAAGCTTAACCTCTTTCACACCGAAAATACCGCAGACAAGCTCGCAAAAACCCTCCGCGCACGTATTAACGTTACCGCTTTTCGTAAAATACGCGGCGGCAAACACCTCGAACCTGCCGCTTGCCGAAGTCCCCGCGGGGAAACTCGCCTCGTTAATTTTTTTACCGTTTTCCGAAACGAAAGAAACCGAAGTAAGGCTTTTTGCAGAGGAAAGCGAAAACTCGGCTTTAAAATTCAGCTCCGCCTTATCGTCCGAAACCGCCCGCGCGGAAACGAACGAACACGGGGTGGAAATCTCCCCGCCGTCATAAGCTACCGTTATTTTTTCAAACAGCCTGCCAACCTCTTTTACTGCGGCAGTAAACCCTTCCAGAGCGGAATTAAAAGCCAAAAAGCCGTCTTTTTCGCGCAATAACGCCGTATTTTTAAATTTGCCGTTTTCTTTCGGTTTAACAAAAAAGCAAGTGTGCATATGTTCAGTTCTCCAAAATCGAAATAGTAAAGCTGTCCGTCAGCTTATCCGCAAAAACGCCTTCCGAAACGGAAAGATACACGCTTTCGCCCTTTCTCGTAATTATCGCATACCCGTTTTCGTAAGCGGTTGCTGAAATTTCGTTGCATCCCCCGTCGAAAGAAGAGCATTTTCTTATTTCCCCTGACGAAACGTCGAAAAAATACACTTCCGTCACCCCGCGTTTGCTCGCAAAAAGGATAATATTCCCGCTGTCCGTCGGCACGCCGTCCATGCAAACTGCGTCGTCCGTCACGTAAAAGTACTCGGGCTTAAGAAGATTTTCGGTAATTTTTATAACGCACGCCTGCCCGTTTTCGGTCACCGCAAGCAGGTAGTATTTAGTGCCGATCTTTTTGATTTTTACGCAAGAAACCCCGTAAAACGCGTATATTTCCGTCTTTTTGCCGTTTGCGACTTTAAACACGGAAACCCTCGAAAGGTTACTTTCAATATAAATCGGGCTGCCGGGCGGCGCGTCTATATACACCTTGTCGCTGTCGCGGTCAATCAGTCCCTCGGCGGTAATGAGCAGCGAAACGAGATTGCTGTCCTCGCTCGCCGTGAGCGTAAATCGAATTTCGTGCACGCCCTTTTCCACGCCCGAGCAGTTCCTCACAACGTCGAAACTCCCCGTAACTTCGGACGAGTAAATAACGTTCCCGTCCAGAAAGCCCTGCGCCAGACACCCGCCGCCGAGCGAAGCGAAAAACTTTATTTTCAAGTCGGAGGCGCCAAGGACCTTAACCCTTATAATCTTCTCGAAGGTCTCCCCTTTTGCAATAGCCTCCGCGCCCGAACCGGACGTAACCGAATAATCCTTTCTCTCCTCGCTTTTACCGCTGCGGCGGATAATCGCGCCCAACTCCTCTATTTTTTTAAGAGCAAGTTTGCCGTAATCCATAACGAAATCCCCTCACACAAATTCTATTTCCGCTCTCGGCGAAAAGATTCTTAAGTCGTCGTAGTCGCACTCCACCGCAAAGGAAAATTCCTTCCCCGAAACGTACGGTCTTACGTAACCGTTTCCGGAGCGCAGCACGTATTTGTTTTTCACCCCGTCCGCGCAGACGGTAAGCAGCACGTTTTTACTGACCGAAAGTTTTAAATAGGCAAGCGTTTTTCTGCCGTCTATGCCGAAGTCCGTCGGGTTCGTTTTGTAAATCGCCTTTTCGCCTTTACTTCTCGAAGTGCCCTCTAACGCGCAAATATACCGCTTTTTCCTCTCAACAAACGCAAACGAGCCGTCCGCCCTGTTCGCGCCCGTCATAATTTCCAACCCCGTGTTATAGTAACCGCCGTCCTTAAAACAAACGGTAAAAATTTTCCTGTACGGGAACAGCGAAACGACCGTGGCGAAGTACCCGCCCTTTGCGGAAAACCCGAAAACTCCCTCCGCGATAAGCTCGCATATTTCGGGGTGCTTGACACTCACGCCCGCGCCGTCGTACACAATAAGCCCGCCGTCGGACATCACGAACGCCTTCCCCTCTTTGGAAGCGAGCGTTTCGGGGTAAATTTTCATCCCGCCCGTCTCTATGTTTTTAAAGAAAAACTCCCCGTCAAACACTCCGGAGCCGAGCCTGAACAGACCTTTCGGCGAAGCGAAAACAACTTCGCCGCCCGCGCAAACGGCTTTTTTAACACCCGAGTACGCTCCGAACGAATACGCCGCGGCGCCGTCCGACCCGAAATCCAGCCCGGTATCCCCGTCCGTATCGTCCGCGCCGTCCTCTTTAGCCGCGACTAAGGCCTTGTCCTCCGTAACGAGAATGATTTTCCCGCCGAACGAAACGACCGAGCGCACCCCCGTCGGAATGGTTTTGCTTACAAACACAAGCCCGTCGTAAACGTAAGCCCTGCCGTTATCGTCCGCGATGTAAACGCACCTCTTTCCCTCGTACACAATTTCCGCAAACGAAACGCTGCCGACAAGAGAAACGTCCTCCGCAAGTTTAAAAAGCCCCGCGTCGGCATTTTCCCCCGTCTCTCCCACTCCTACCAAGCCGCCAGACAACTCGGGAACACCCGAACCGCCGTTTTCCGACGAACCGCCGCCCGCAGCCACTCCGCTCAAAGTAACACCGTCCGCGTCTATTTCGGGTTCGGGAGCAACCCCGTCCGTAACGTAAAGCTTGCCCGAAGAAAACACAAAAAATCTTTCACCCGCAGAGGTATCCGCAACAAACAGATTTTCCGCCGCGATGTTTTCGGGCAAATTGAGAAAAGACCCCGTTTTGCTTTTAGCCTTGTACAGGCATACGCCCCGTCTCAGCCCGCCGTTGTACTCCTCGAAGCCCACGCACTCGTCCGCGCCGTCCGCAACGGAAACGTTCACACCCCTGACTATTCTCGTGGAAATCTTACCCGGGCTAAAAATCTTTCTCATAAAAACCAACTCCTTTGCGGAATTACCCTCCTGCCCCTCGGTTTCAGGCAGGCATTCAGGGCTTGTTTGAATTTAGCATCAACCTCGGCTGCGTGCGTATACGCCCCGCAGTTAAAAAGGAACTCCCTCGCAGTACCCAGGGCAAGCGTCCTCGGCGTAATTCTCGAAAGTTCCCCGTAATCCGCCTCGTCCTCCAACCCTTTCTTTTTCGGAATGTACCTGTAAAACACAACTACAGTCCCGTTGTTTTCAAGCGCAATCTTCCCGTCTTTAATATTAAATCGCACAGGGAAGCCGTCCGCGCCCTCTACCGAAACTATCTCGTAAGGGTACTCTTTAAGGGCGGAAAGTTCAACTTCGGAAACGTTTTCCGCCTTCTCTTTTATATACAGTTTTTCGTACTCGCCCGCAAGCTCGGAGTTAACGAAGTTGTACGCGTCAAGCAGCTTTTCGGTATCCCTTTTCGCGGTGTCCGTATCCGAAGCGACTCCGTTTTTAATATAATCTTTTACGCCGTCATTGCCCGTAATCTCCGCCGCAAGCAGCAATATATTTTTGACCTTCATAATATGCAGTGACCTCCGCTCCACATAAAGTTTGCGGTTTACCACATTGCAAAAGAAACTTAAAACAACGCAATAAACCGCCTTTATCAAACGTTATCGACACTTTTTATAATGCAAAGCGCCGCACATAAAAACCTTTTTACGCTTCGGTAATGCCCGTAAGCATACCCTGTCCGCACGGGCGGGAACAGAGTATATCCGCATATTTTACAAGCGTAGCGTTGTAAACGGGTTTGCCCGCCGTCTGGTTTAAAATCTTTCCGTCCTGGGTTTCCAGCCACTGCCAGTCGCAAAGCTGATGCAGCGCGAAATCGTCGGTATTCAGCAAATACATAGTGCCGTCCGGGCAGAACCTGTCGGATACGACGGGAATGCCGTTGAACGTAATGGTAGAGTAACCGCCCTCGAGGGTAGTTATATCCACGTTGCGCTTATACTGCGCAAGGTGCGCCTGTAACGCCCTCTTTACCCCGGACGAACAAACAATAAAGTTCACCTTGCTGCCGGTGTTTTCCTCTATTTCGTCTATGGCTTTCTGAATAACCGTTTCGGAAATACTCCCCACCGAAGATTTCATATACGGAACGAGCCATTTGTTGTTCGCCCTGTCAAGCCCGTATATGCTGCCCGTGCTCTTGAAAATCGCGCCGAGCCCGGTAATTTCCCTGTTGTACGAATTCTGCACGGTTATAATATCGTCCGCAACTACAGCGGAAGAAGCGATTGCCGTCCCCGCGAAAGTTACTTTTTTATTCGTTCTGTCGACCGATTTGACAACCCTTTGCGCATACCCGCTTATAACCGAACCGCTGTGCAGAAAATCCACTACCATACCTTCGAATATATTCTTTACGCTGTCGAAAACCACCGTGCCGTCCGTCTCAACCGAAGCGACCGAAGCAAGCTTACCCGTGCCGTCGCCGAACAGCATTCTGCCGAAGTTAAACGAAGAGGATTTTATAAGTCCTTCCATTTCGGAATTGAGAAGGTTCACGAAAGCCCCCGCGTTGTTTTCGGAAGCCCTTACCGCCTTGTCGCTTATTTCAATCGTGCCGTAAAGGTTTTTAAGCGTAAGCACGAATTGCTCGTAGTTATTGCCCTGCGCGTCGGGAAGTTCTCCCGTTTCCGTGCCCGCGCCGATACCGCCGTTAATGCCGTACCTCGCAAGTTTTCTTACTTCCTTGCCCCAGACGTCCTCGGTCGTCTGCCTGATGCGTGCGAGCAAAGGGTTTACCTGAGTGTTGAGCTGATCGGCAACCACGCCGAGATATAAACTTTTCAGCGCCTTATCCGCGCTGTTCATTGTTACCATAATTTCCTCCGGAATAATAAAATTATTTTAAATTTTTTATAAAGAATTCGCTTGCAAGCTTGCCTGCCTCCGAAACGGTTTTCGGTTTTGCGGGCGGCATGGCGGGAGCAACGCCGTTTATGCGTTTTTTCAAAGCCTTTTTATTTTCGGAAACGCGCATAAGATACTCCTTCACTATTTCCTCCGAAACGGCTTTGTTCTCCCTCGCCTTTTTAATCAGGACCTCTTCGGAATCGTTCTCTCTTTTCAGTCTTTCAACGTCCTCTCTTAGGCTTTTTACGTACTGACGGGTAAACCCGCCTTTGCGAAAATCTCCCGATTCAATAACGCCTTTAATAGTCTTTTCCGCGTCCGCCTCCGGGAACTGTTTTAAAAATTCCTCGAAATCCGTCGCCTCTGACAGACCTTCGACGCTCTCCGTAATTTCGGCGTTTCCGCCCGCTGCGTCGTTTTTTCCTGGGTCAAGCTCGTCTTTTCCGTTTACAAGAATTTGTTCCATTTAATTTCCTCCAAATAATAAAAAGCTTTGTTTTTGCGCAATATACGCGGTTTATTCGCTCCGTTGTGGTTCGTCCGCGTTATCGGGAACGCTCGAAAGCAGGCTTTCATGCTCGGCAATGTGCCTTAAAATATTTTCTTTTATCCTGTCGCCGTTCCCGCATTTTACGTACTCCCGCCCGACGAGGAAGCGAATATGCTCGTCTATGTGAATTCGATGGTCGTCGTAAACTTCGGCTTTAAGCTCCTCTTTGTCGGCGTTTACGTTTTCCTCCTGCGCGCGCTTTACGTTAAGCGCTTTAAGCGAAACCGCGCCGCCCACGTTGGAGAAGCCTAGAAGCTGCAAAAGCTTATTCCTCACGTTTTCGTCTATCGTGCCGTCCGCGTTGTTTAAAAGTCCGCTTTTAACAAGGTCGAATATACTGCTTCTGCGCTGTGAGGGCGAGAAGCTTAGTTCGTTTTCCGTTTCAAAAACGACGTCGTCACTCGTGAAGTCGCTCTTTGAAAAATAAACGATTTCGGCTTTTCCCCCTTCGCCCGCCACGCGCATAAGTCGCGGCATAACCGTAAATTGACGGAACAATCGGATTAAATGCCTGCCCGTTTCCCTGACGGCACGCCTGATATTTTCCGCAGAGACGAGTAAACGGTCGTCCTCCTGTTCCAGCAGCAACTGAAGCCCCGTAGCGCTCGTCACCCCGAGCGAGGACTTGTAATTTTTCGATACCTCGTTGACGCCGCCGAGCGTCGAAAACTCTTCGAGCAGCTTTTCTTCTTCCTTTTCGAAATCGGACGGCAGCGACTCGGCTTCCATCATTTCAGGCGGTCTTGCGCCCTGCCTGTAAACTATCACTTTGCCCGGCTGAATGCCTTCCTCTATAAGCGCGTCCACGTCGGCGGAGCCGTCCTCCACGGTAAGAACGCCCATGGAAATTCTGTTGAGAAATTCCGTCTTTCTGTTCTTGACCGCATTGTACGCCCTCTGCACGGGAATAAGTCTTTCCACCACGCCCGAGCCAAAAAAGCACCCGGGCAAACCGTTTGACGTCTGTTTGATAAACGGGTACGTCCTTTTGCCCTCGCCGCCGTTCTCGTAAGGAAACTCTTCTACGGCGAGAAGCTCACCGCCCGCAACGGTAACTATTCTGCCGCGCGGGTATTTATCCGACGGCTTTTCATATCTTTCTATGAGCGTTACCTGACCTCTCTCAACCGTTTTTTCGGGAGCGGAAGCGGCGAATAATGAAGTCTCTTCACAAACGTTAACCCCGTAAATCTCATAAATTCGGCTTGTTTTTACAATTCTCGCCCTTATGATACTGTCGCAGTCCTCCACGTTTTCTCTTGAAAGCGAGTCGGGAAAAATCTCGAAAGGCGATACCACCGAAACGTAAGTATCCCCCTCGCACACGGGCTTGCCGTTCTCGTCGAAACCTACTTCAAGCCCCGCGTCGGGGTTCCAGCCGACCTCGTAAAACACCGTGCCGACGGCTTCGCTGAACGCCGTTGCGGAAGAAATAATTTTGTCCGCGTCAAGCCTCGAACAGGTCGCGTTAAGAATTTTGGAAGTAAGCTCCGCGGTTTTCAGGTCGGCGTTGTCGTCGGTCGCGGAGCGCACGGACATAACGGGGCGTATCTTTGCAAGCTTGCAAAGCCTTGCGTCGTACACGGGCAGAATGTGGTTGAACACGTTTCTGCTCTGCCAGTAAAAGGACGGCTGTTCTTCGCCCACGTCACCGGCGGAAGTGATGCCCGTAAACTGCTTGCCGGACAGAAAGTTCAGGTTAAGCCTCCATTTGTTTTCAAGCTCCCTGCGTGCGGCGCGCCTGTTTTCGTAGTCCTCGCGCACCTCTTCGGCAAGCTTTCGTCTTTCAGCCTCCTCGGCCTTTTTGAAAAGTTTTTCGTCCATTGAATAACACTCCTGTCAGGTTTTCTTACCGATGTTTTTAAGCTCTTTTATAAGTCTTTCCTTCTCTTTTTTAAGCTGTTCGTCGGTCATATCGGAAACGGAAATTTCCGGTTCCTCGATAATCATCTTAGCGGCGGAAACGTCGGGCGGCACGTTTTTAACGGCGATGCGGCGTTTAAGCAACACCATTTCACCGTCTTTATCGGCGTACTCTTCCACCGTTTCGGTCGCGTCGTAGCCCGTAGCGCGAAGAAGAAGGGCGTCACGGGCAAGTTGTTTTCTTGTCTTTTTCATATATTGAATGCGGCTCTGCGCTCTCTTTCTATTTTCCGCGCGAGCCTTTCCTTGTCCTTCTGAATTTCCGTCGGGACGGGAAGAGGAGGCGCAAACTGCCGTTTGCTCATAATATAGTACCTGAGCTCGTCAAGGGCGTGGTCGTCTTTCTTTATCGGCACGTCGTCATCGCCCCACCAGTAGCTTTTCAGCTCCCTTATAAGGTTGGTACACGTCTTGAAAATAAACAGCTTTTTTTCCGATAACGCTTGTTTTACGCGACTTATCCCCGCAAACAAGTCCTTGTTTACGTTGGTATTCACAAGTATGCCCTGATCGAAAAACAAGTCCGAAACGGAGCGCGGAGAGGCGAGCGTTTTCTGATTCGCCGCGGAATCTATAAGCGCTCGCAAACGCCCCTTTCCGTCCGTATGCCACCCGAGCGAGGCGGAAATTTCCTTAATTCTGTCCGCATGCCAGTCAACCGTTTTACCCGCGGCGTAATGTTCCGCAACCACGTAAACGTTGCCGTCGTAATCGGTGCAGTACCAGTGGCAGGAAAGCGGGTTGTTTAGCCCCGGGTCTATGGAAAGCGTATCCTGCCAATCGAACGGAACGGAGAACGGTTCTATAATGCAGTCCTCTGTAAATTCCGTATAAACAAGCCCTTCTGCGGAATGAAACCTGCCGTACCTGCGGCTTTCGAGTTCGTCCTGCGGGAGCGAGGCGGTGAGCATTTCTATTTCTCTTTCGGGAAGATACGGGTTGTCCTTCCACTCCATAAACTCGCACCAGATTTTTTCGCCGTCCGCTTTCAGGTACAAATCGGTATAGGCGAAGGTAAGACCTTTGAGCGGGGTCATCGTACCGAAAATATCCCCTCGTTTATCAAGAACCCTCATCCGGCATTCGTCGTAAATCTCTTTCGGCGGCTCCTCGTCGAACCAAACGAAATCAAGCGAAGAACCCTGAAATTTCTCCCTGCCCTGATCGCACGATTTAAACCCGATGACTGAAATTCCGCCGAAAACGTTTTTAACGCGTATCTGGTCGATAACGCCGTTTTCGGGAAACTCTTTTCTGCCGGAAATCATCGTGATATCCGCAATTTTGCTTTTATCGAGGTAGTGAAGAATTTTCTTTTGGGCAACGTCCCTCTGCACCTGAGAGGACGGCGAAACCACCCAGCCGAAAACGTCCTTTTTGTTTTGCCTGTACGGGTGAATGCCGAGGGCGATGTAAAGGCACTCCACCGCCCCGCACTCCGTTTTGCCGCTGCGGTTACCGCCGAAAACCCATCTGTTGCGGCACTTGCTTTTGTGAAACGCAAGCTGTTTTTTGTGAACCTTTTTCCCCGCGTTATACGTTGCGAGGGCATTGCTCAGCCGCCTTTCCTGCTCCTTTTCTATCTCGATTATTCTGTTTATCACGTCCGCGTCGGAGCTTCCCCCGTCGGGGTAAAGCATCGGCGTTACGGTATAAAATTTTTTTATCACGAAAATCAAATCTCCTTGTGTTACGACGAAACGAACGCCCCGAATAACTGTAAATCCAACGTCGCAACGGCGAGCGAAATACTACAATTTCCTTCCGACGGATTTTTCCGAAAAACTTTCGGATTGCCTCCTCGCCCAACATATTACCATACTTTTTTACGGCAAAAACATTACACGCCAACTTTTTTAAAGTCGTGCAAAAACTTAAAAAACCGCCTTTATCGCGGATTATCCCGCAAAAACGCAAAATAAAACAAACCTTTGCAACGCTTGATTTTTCCTTTCCTCTGTGTTATAATAAAAATCGGTTTTAATAACAGATATTGCATAGGTGAGGGTATAATTTCGCTCGCCGAGGGCAAATTTGATTGGAGGAACAAAATGGAAAAACAGAACAAAAGCTTTTTTACGGCGAGGAATATAACCGCGCTTGCGGTGTTGCTCGCCCTTGTAATCGTGCTGCAGATTTTCGCTTCGGGCATAAAAATAGGCGCGGTGACAATATCCCTCACGCTCGTGCCGATAGTTGTGGGAGCGATGGTTTTGGGTCCGCTTGCGGGCGCTTTTCTGGGCTTTGCATTCGGGCTTGTAACGCTTATCGCGGGGATAACCGGCGCAGACCCTTTCACCTACGTGCTTTTTACCGATCACCCGTTGCTTACTGCCGCCACCTGCCTTGTTAAAGGAACTGCCTCAGGCTTCGTTTCGGGCTTGGTTTTCAAAGCGATAACCAACAAAAAGGTATCGACGTTCGTAGCGGCAGCGGTCGCGCCCGTGGTCAACACGTCCTTATTTATATTGGGCGCGCTGTTTATGAGCGACACCCTTTCTGCTAATTTCGTAGCGGACGGGCAATCGGTTTTCTACTTTTTGGTTATCGGGTGCGCGGGGGTAAACTTCCTTACGGAGCTTAGCATAAACCTTATACTTGCGCCGTCGGTATTTACCGTTTACAGACTTGTAGAAAACAAATTTTAAACTAAAACGGAGAACGGAACAATGATTCTTGTAATAGACGTAGGGAACACCAACATAAAATACGGGGTGTTTGACGGAAACGAACTTAAAGCAAGCTTCCGCGTTACCTCTGCGGCGAAGAAAACCGCCGACGAGTACGGCGCGATACTTTTAAACTTGCTTTCGAGCAAGGGAATTTCCACCGCGGACATAGGCGGAATAATCCTCTCCTCCGTAATCCCCGCGCTCAACTACACCATTTGCCATATGTGCGAATACTTCTTCGGCATAAAGCCCCTGGAAGTAGGCCCCGGCATAAAAACGGGGTTAAACCTGCGGGTTGAAAACTCCAAGGAAGTAGGCGCGGACAGAATCGTAAACAGCGTGGCGGCGTACAAAAAGTACGGCGGCCCGTGCATCGTTATAGACTTCGGCACGGCGACGACTTTCAACGTTATCACCGAGGACGCAAAACTTATAGGCGGTGTGATAGCGCCCGGAATTAAAGCCTCGCTCGATTCCCTTGTGAACGGCACGGCTAAACTGCCCGACGTGGAATTGGAATTCCCCGGCAAAGTCGTATGCACGGACACCGTTACCAACATGCAGGCAGGTCTTTTGTACGGCTTCGCGGGGCTGGTGGAACGCATCGTGGGAATGATGAAGGAAGAAACTTCCCGCCAGGACACCAAGGTAATAGCTACCGGCGGGCTTGGGGAGTTTATCTCCAAAGAAACCCCGTGCATTGATATCGTGGACAGAACGCTAACCCTCGAGGGGCTAAAAATGCTGTACGATATGAACGCGAAAAAACAGTAATACGGAGAAATTTAAATTTATGCCGATGAATTTTTAAAGTTCGTCGGCTTTTTTGTTTTCTCTTTGTGTTTAGCGGGACGTTTGTCGGGGCGGACTTGTCATTCTTCTCGGCTGTTATTGCGTCGTTTTGAGCCGTGCGGGGTTGCCTAAATTTCCTTTTCGACAATATAATATAAATAACTTCAAAACGAGCATTTTTTACCGTGGCGGAATATTGTATAATCTTCCTGTCTTATGAAATCGGTTTTGTTTAAAAAAGCGGTACTCGCTTTGACAATATTATATTTTTTAACGGGCGCGTTCGTTTTTCCGCCGCCGCTCGGCGCGCAAGCCGAAAACGTTTACGCCCTTACCGTGAGCGAGGCAACCGAGCTTCTATCTTCCGACCTGCCCGTATACGCGAGGGTAAACGGCAAGAAAGTTGACTTCTTTTCGGACGTCGGCATAAAGGAAAAGATTTTCACGCTGCCCGATACCTACTATCTTTCGGTAAAGGAGATTGTCGGCGAAACCTGCCGCGCCGTGTACTGCTACGAGGATTACGATTACGCGCGCGGCGTTTACGGCTACGTTAAATGTTCGGACGTTCTGCTGCAAACCGAACCGCCGAGGGGCAAAAGCTTCCCCAACGTATTCCCGAAAAAGGAGGGCAGCGGCACGTTTTACAAGAACGCGGAATTTACGAAGTACTATTCCGCAAGCGAAACCGAGGGGCTTAGCGACCCGTTCTTCTACGGCTACTACACGCGAACGCAGGGCGAGAGATACTGCTACGTTTTGTGCGGCGGGAAATTCGGGTACTACTCGGCGGAGGTTTTCGAGGAGATCGTCATACCTCCCCACTCCGACCCGATGCCTATAGAAAGAACGCTCGAGCCTGCAGTAGAAAGCGACGAGCCGGATAAAGGCGGGTTCTTTTCTTCCGACGCGAGCAAGGTCATTTTAATATCCGCGCTGTGCGTTATAGCGGTTACCGCCATGTACGTTATCTTCCTGCCGAAAAACAGACAAAAGCACAACGCCTACACCGAGGACAACGAATAATTTTACGCCGTTACTCTGCCTTTACGACTTAAAAAACGGTGATAATGCGCGATTTACACGGTTTTTAGTTTTTATTCCGTCTTTGCCGAAGCCGCGCCTACGGTCTTTAAACTCGACGTAAACGAGCGATTGAGCTTTAAAGATTTAAGGCGTTTTGCTATGCCCTGCGCCTCTACCTCGTAAATGGAAGCGAGCGTTTTTACGTACACGAGTTTTTTACAGAACACGTTATAAAACACTTCGTCCGTAACGCCGACAAGCTTCAGAGAGCTTTCAAGCTTGGTGAACGCGCGGGAGAGTTTTCTGAAATAACTGCGCTCGGAAATGTACAGACCTTCGCGATTTCCCTTTTTCCAGGAAGAGAGAATTTTAAGCTCCTCTTCCGTAAGCGTTTTAAAAGCCTGTTTTATTTTCTTTTTTAAAAGAGCCGCCAGATTGCTTTTTTCGTAAAGCTCGGCTATGCGCTCCGCCAGAACAGACGCGGGGCTGAAGTCGTAAAAGCTTCGGACAGCCGTCTGCTCGGCAAAACTTGCGTATTCGGCGGAGATTTCGTCGAGCTTGGAATACGCCTTTACCAACGTTTTTGATTTTATTTGCATAAGCTTTTCCTCCCTGAGGGGTACGTCGTTTTGTTCTGCGGGAAAAAGTTACTAAGCTTCCGGTCTTTCAGCCGGGGCTTTATCTATGAACCCGAAAGGCGGTTTTTTCGTCTTTTTCCGCAAAACGTTTACGCTCGTATTATATAATCGCAAACTCGCTGTCAGCCGCAGTCAAGCCATTATTTTAATTTATCGAAAAAAACGGCGTTCGGTTTCGCTTTTCGATAAAAGCCGTGATACAATAGTTTGCTTATGCGAACATTTGTTCGTGTTTATGTTCGCATTATATCACGCTAAATATGACAACATATTGCACGTTTAGAAATAAAATATCGAAACTTTTGTTGATTTTATAGACAAGCCCGCTTTAAATGTGTTAATATATATACAAAGCTAATTAAAATACTTATCAGAGGCGTTTGCGCCGTATGGAGAGCAGAAGTCGGTTAATATTCCCTCCCAACATCTCGGATACTTAACGGCGGCGTTTGCGCTACATAGAAATCGGAAGTCAGATATACACAGGGAGCGGAAGTCGGTTAATATTCCATCCCGACCCCTCGGATACTTAACAACGGCGTTTGCGCTACATAGAAATCGGAAGTCAGATATACACAGGGAGCGGAAGCAAGTCAGTACTTCCGCCATCCATCTCGGATACTTAACGGCGGCGTTTGCGCCGGGTGTAATATGAAAGAGTTTAAAAGCAGAACAATTCTTTATAAAAGCCTACTTTCGCCTGCGGGGATACTCCGCGCGGGTTTTTTCGCTTTGCTTTTGTTCTCGCTGATTTCTCTTTTGCTCGGGTTTTTCCCAAAACGCAGCGGATTTACCGTGGCAGGCGCCGACGAAGACGAAAAAACGCTTAACTCCATAAGCTATCTGGATTTTACGTTTGTTTCCCCCACGTGGGTATACGCCGACGAAGACGTGGTTGCCGTTGCCGACGGTGAGCGCACCGTTTTCTTCTACGACGGAAAGATTTACATTAAAAAAATTAAAGTGGCGGGGAACATTCTGAGGAACGGAAACTACCTATACTACTCCAAGGACAACGTGCTCGGCAGGGTGGAGATAGGCGAATTCGTTCACGGAACGGTTTCCGACGCGGACGACAATCCGATAGGCGCAAACGGCTTCGCTTTCAGCGGCGAAAAGCTTATTTCGCTCACAAACACGGGAATGAATTATTACGAAGGGTTTGTAAAGAAACCCTTGCCGTACGAGTTCGACGCGCAAGCTTCCACCTACCTGCCCCTGGCAAAAGTTTGCTTTGCAGGCGATACCGAGTACTTTTTTATAGACGGTAACCTTTACGAAAAAAACAGGCGCGTTTGCATTGCCGTTGCGGATTACGCCGCGTGCATAAACGGCGAGCCGTATTTTACCAATGCGGACGGAATTTTCCGTTTTGACGGAAACGAAATAAAATGCGTGGTGAGTTTAACGGACGGCTCGGCTGCGGGCGGCATTGCCGGAATAAAAATTTGCGGGCTGAGCGAGCTGAACGGCGAAATTATCTTTGTGAACGCGACCGACAATAAACTTATGATTTGCGGGTACCTCGGCGAGAATTTACGCGACTATCTGTTCGACGTTAAAATACCGACCGACGCGAAAGTAGAATTTTCCGAAGCCCCCGATACCGTTAAAGTTGCAAAAGGCGCTTCCATTCACGACGGAATTTTGCTTGACGGCGGGGTGTTCGATTACGATAAATCCGCTAAGTCAGATAGCGAAGAAGATTTCGTCAAACTGTCCGAAACGGAAGGCTACGCTGTGCTGTACGGAAAACGAGGCTTCTGCCTTACAGCCATTTCAAACGTAACCGCGATAAACGAAAACACGGCGATAACGCGCGAAAAAGGCTACATCATACATGAGTGCTCGGCTTATCTTCTGCCCGTTGCAGACGGCGATTACCGCTCCTTCCCCCTTAAAAAAGGCGAAGAAGTTTCCGTTCTGGCGAAATACGAGATGAACGGAATCACCTATTTACTTATCGAAAACCAAAACGGAGAAAAGGCGTTTACGCCGGGCGGCGAGGTGACGAGAGAGCTTCTTCCCCCGACAAAGGGCAACTCCGAACTATCCGAAAGAGTGACCAATGCGGACTACACCGTTTACGCGGTGGTGGTAATATTACTCGGCGCGGCGGTATTCACGCTTGCGTTATTCCTTATTTTTTCAAAAAAGAAATCTGTCAAACTGTAATTACACATAGGAGATGCAATGGGAATTTTTGATTTTTTCACCAAGGAAGTTAACGAAAAAAAGGACGAACGCAAAACGCCGTCCATCGGTAAACCCATAAACACAAGGGAAACCAACGGCGGCGCAATGCAGGTTTTTCACCCGCGTTCGTTTGAAGATATTCAGAAAATTATAGAAACGCTTAAAAATAACCAGCCCGCGATCGTCTACCTTAACGATTTGAAAAAGGACGACGCGCAACGCTCGCTCGATATGCTTGCGGGTGCGATTTTTGCGCTCGACGGCGGGGTTATGCCCATTGAAAAAGATATTTATATTTTCACGCTCGACGGCGTTACGGTAAGAAGATAATCTTTTGCATTTTTTAAGTTTTGCATTTTTAAAGCGCGCTTCCCTTTTAAAGGAAACGCGCTTTTTTGTTTTATTGACCTTGATTTCAAAAATCTCAGAATAGCCCTACAATATTTCCGTCGTCGTCCACGTCGATATTTTCCGCCGCGGGAACTTTGGGAAGCCCGGGCATAGTCATAATATCGCCGGTCAGAACGACAACGAAGCCCGCTCCTGCCGAAACCTTTACGTTTTTAACGGTGACGGTAAAACCTGTGGGTGCACCGAGTTTGGTCGGATCGTCCGAAAAGCTGTACTGAGTTTTTGCAATACATACGGGACAATCGCCAAAGCCGCCTTTTTCTAAGTTTAACAGCTGTTTTTCGGCTGCGGGAAGATACGTTACGCCTGCGCCGCCGTACACTTTGGTCACCACGGCTTCAATCTTTTCTTTAAGCGAAAGGTCGCTTGAATAGCTGAAAGTAAAGTCCCCTTTCTCCTCGGTGCAAAGCCTTACAACCTCTTTCGCGAGAGCCTCGCCGCCCTTTCCGCCTTCCGCCCAGACGGTCGAAAGAACGGTATTAACGCCGAGCTCCCTGCATTTTTTTATGATGAAATCAATCTCTTTGTCCGTATCCGTCGGGAAGCGATTTACCGCTACGACGCAGGGCAGTTTATACACTTTTTTGATATTCTCCACATGGCGGAGAAGATTGGGTATTCCCTTTTCGAGGGCGTTGAGATCTTCGTTTGCAAGCTCGGTCTTTTTAAGTCCGCCGTGCATTTTAAGCGCCCTGACGGTGGCAACCATAACTACCGCGTCCGGAGTGAGCGAAGCCATTCGGCACTTGATGTCCAGGAATTTTTCCGCGCCGAGATCTGCGCCGAAGCCCGCTTCCGTAACGGTATAGTCGCCGAGTTTAAGAGCGGTTTTCGTTGCAATTACGGAGTTGCACCCGTGGGCGATATTCGCAAAAGGTCCGCCGTGAACGAGTGCGGGGGTTCCCTCCAAAGTCTGCACGAGGTTGGGTTTTAACGCGTCCTTAAGAAGCGCGCACATTGCACCCGCGGCTTTCAGATCGCCCGCAGTCACCGGCTTGTCGTCAAACGTGTAGCCTACGATAATTCTCTTCAACCTTTCCTTTAAATCGGAAAGCGAGGAAGCAAGGCAGAGCACCGCCATGATTTCCGACGCCACGGTTATATCGAAGCCGTCCTCCCTCGGAACGCCGTTGACCTTTCCGCCGAGACCGTCTACGACAAAGCGAAGCTGACGGTCGTTCATATCGACGCAACGCTTCCAGGTGATTTTTCTCGTATCTATGCCGAGGCGGTTGTCCTGCTGAATGTGGTTATCGAGCATAGCCGCAAGCAAATTGTTCGCCGCGCCTATCGCGTGAAAGTCGCCCGTGAAGTGAAGGTTTATATCTTCCATCGGGATTACCTGAGCATACCCGCCGCCCGCAGCGCCGCCCTTGACGCCGAAAACCGGACCGAGAGAAGGTTCCCTTAAAGCTACGGTGACTTTTTTACCTATTCTTCTTAGCCCGTCCGCAAGACCTATAGTCGTGGTTGTTTTGCCCTCGCCCGCGGGGGTGGGCGTAATTGCAGTTACCAGAATGAGTTTTCCATTCGGTTTATCCTTTAAATCGTTTAAAAGCGAAAGGTCTATTTTCGCCTTGTTCCTGCCGTAGAGCTCTACATATTTTTCGTCGATGTTAGCCCTTTCGGCAATTTTCAGAATATGCTCGGGGTTTACCTCTCTTGCAATTTCGATGTCTGTTTTTATATTGCTCACCTACCTTTTTAATTTAATTTAATTTTATTTTAGCATATACGAGGGCGACTTGTCAATATTATACGAGGGCGGCTTAATAAATACAGGACGGCGGATTGCAGGCGAAACCGCATAGTTTCGGGCGCGGGCGCATATAAAAAATTTGCTTTTTGTTTTCATTTATAGTAAAATGAAATTATGAAAGAAATTGCCAACGTTTATAACGGCTTCAACGAGAAATTCGGCATTCCGAGACAGAGCGGACTGACCGCGATAAAATCCGAAATCGTGTTCAAACCCGAGTACAGGGTTAAAGAAGCTTTTAACAGAATAGAAGAATTTTCTCACCTGTGGGTTATATGGAAATTTTCGCTTGCGGACAGGGATACATGGTCGCCGACGGTAAGGCCGCCTAAGCTGGGCGGGAACGAACGGGTAGGCGTGTTTGCTTCGCGCGCGCCGTTCAGACCGAACCCCATAGGGCTTTCGCTGGTGAAGCTTGTGAAAGTGGACTACGACCGCAAGGACTCGCCCGTTCTTATAGTGGAAGGAGCGGACATTATGAACGGCACGCCCGTGTACGACATTAAACCCTACCTGCCCTATGCGGACAGCGCGGCGGGTGCTTCCGGCGGATATTCGGTTGACGGCGAAGAAGCCTTTACCGAAGTTGATTTTTCGGGAAGCGCCGAGGGGTTGGATGAAAACTTCAAGGAAGAAATCAGGGAGATTTTAGCTCAGAACCCTCGCCCCGCGTACAAAAAAGACGGCGAAAGAATTTACAAAATGAGTTACAGGAAAAAGACCGTTTCGTTTTGCTACAAAGACGGAAAGATTATAGTCATAGCGTTTGAATAAAATAAAAAACCTCGTTTACGTGCGATAAACGGGGTTTTAATATTTTGTGTTAATATATCGGTTGCAGACGGTTGCACGTCAAGGTAGCGCCCGACATAAACGGTAAGCAGTCTGTCATTAGCGGTAACGCGACAGAAATAAAGCCGTGCGGAGATACAGCCGTGCGGGTTAAATGGATTCTCTTACGAAAACTTCCTTTGCAGTCCTTCTTAATTTGTCCTGCGCCCAAAGGCAAAGCTCCACCGAGGAAAAGCAACCGTAAACGGATGAGCCGCTGCCGGTCATTCCGAAAAAGTCGGGTGAAAGCGAGCGCATATGTTCATATGCGTCGCCGACGCTTTTGTTAAGATTTTTTGCGGGGAGATATAACGCGTTGAAAAGCTCCCGCGAGGCAGGGTTTTCCCCGCGCGAAACGGAAGAGAAAACGTTTTCTACGTCGCACCCGACGGAGGGGTAATCGCCGCGGTCGAACTCCTTGAAAACTTCCGCAGTGACGCACTTTTCTTCGGGGACGGCTATAACGAAAAACCGAGGTTGTTTAAGGAAAATTCTGTTTTGAACGCTCCCCCTGCCCGTCACATGCGCGACGCCGTTTTCATATAAAAACTCGCCGTCCGAGCACAGCTTTTTTATGAGCGGGAGAACGTCGTCCTCCACGCCGTAAGCCTTTTGAAACGCCTTTACGGTAGCGACTATATCGGAAGAACTTCCGCCAAGCCCTCCGCCCGCGGGGATTATTTTTTTAAGCAGAACGCTGCCGCCTGCGGTGCCGAACTCTTCGCAAAAAGCGCGCGCGGCTTTATACACCACGTTGTCGGACAAGCTTACGTCGGACAGGTCGTAGCCGGTGCTTTTAAGAGTTATTTCTTTCTTCTTAGACGTGGTAACGGTGACCGCGTCCGCTATGTTTATCGCGCACATGACGGTATCGAGAGAGTGATATTCACCCTCCCGACCCGTGACGTTTAAACCTAAATTCAGTTTGCCGTTAGCCTTTACTTTTACTGTTTTCATATGTATTTACTTGTAAAAATGTATTATTTTCGCGCGATAAAGGGCACTTTCTTGTTTTACAGACCGCGATAGACTATAATTCTTTCGTCGCCGTTTAACGGGTAAACAAGACCCGTGTTGAACTTGTTTATTGTTTCCTCGCTCTCGCCGAGCTGTTTGCACACGTCCCACGCGGTATCGCCGCGCCTTGCCACATACACGCTTATAGCCGAAGTTTCCGCCTGTTTTTCTTCGCCTACGGTAACGCCTACAACGGTGTTTACGCTTTGGCAGGAACATTTGACGAAGCCCAAAGAAAGGGTGGCTTCAAGCTCGACTTCCGCGCGAAGTCTGTAAGAAAAGCTTTCTATCGTGGTGCACATAAGGCGAATATCCGCTTGGTTTACACCCTTTTCCGTCGCGAGCGGGAAGGAAAACGCGCCGTTTACGGGCACCTGATAATAGCCGTTCAGACTTTTTGTTATAGCGTATGCGGAAAGGATTCCGCTTACTGTGCCGTCATCCGCCAGCGTGACGTTTTCAACGCGCTCGCCCGTTACCGCGATAAGCTCTTCATCGCTCTGCGGGGCGAAACCCGTACCGGCAAATACCTTTTCAGTTACGCCGAAAGTGCCGTTAAACACGCAGGAATCGAAGTTTTGCTTTGCTATTTCCACTTCGTTCACGGGTGAGTACGCGTCCGAAACGAACTCCCTCTCCGAAACGGTGCACGCCATGGCTTTGATTATTATATCGAAATTAAAGGTGAAATCCGTGTAGTTTTTGTCCTCGTCAACCACGGCTTTGAGGGACGAGCGCACGAACGGTGCGGCAGCGGTGGCGGTCATATCGGGCGTTACGCCTTCTATCTCAACCTCGGTTCTGAACGGAATTTTTCTCTCTTCTGCTATTATAGCGTTTTTTTCTCCGTTTTGCAAGTTAAGAAGCCTTAAAAATATATTTCCGTCTACAATAACGCTGCCAACGCCGCACTGCACTTCCGAAATGCAGGCGCACTCGGTACGCATGAGGACGTCCGAAACGCGATAGTTTACGCGGAATTCCTCCTCTATCGCCTCGCGGGTTTCGCCGAAGCCGACTATCGTGCAGAAGGGCGCTTTATCGTTTTTGCATAAAAGACCTTCGCCCTTAAGCAGAGTTCTTTGTCTGTTTACGGTGACGCATTCGAGCCTTACGGTTACTTCCGTCTCTATTTTCTTCTGCCCGTTTTCAGTGTCAGTCACGACGGATTCGCCCTGATAACACGCGATAAAGGCGACTTTTTCTATTTTTACGTCGCTTTCCGCTTTAACTGAGAACTCCGCCCCGCACTCCGTTTTCTTTAACTTACCGTCGTTGTCTTCATAAGCCAGATAAAAGGCTGCCCTGCCGGAGACGTTCACTCCGCCGGCAACGATTTCCTCGCCGCCCGGCAAAATGGAACACCCCACGGCAAGTACGGTTTTAATGTTTTCGGCTTCCTGAACGGAGCATTCCACGGTAAAAGTTTTGGTTATTGTTGCCCTTCCGTAAAATTCCGCGTTCGAGTATTCCGGCACACACTGCATAATAAGATACCTCCTACGATTTACAACACTAATATATTTGCGAAATTTTAAGTTTAGAACATTTGCTTTCATATTTGTTTTTTGATATAATTTTTTTATGAAGAAATTTAAATTTTTGCTTGCGGATGCAGACGACACGATAATGGACTTTCACAAGGCGGAGCACAGCGCACTTATCGCCGCACACGTTCGTTTCGGAGTGCCTTACACCGATTATTATCTGAATATGTATTCGGAGATAAACGATTCGCTGTGGAAGGCTTACGAGCGGGGAGAGCTGTCCTCTTCGGACGAGATTGCAAGGACAAGGTTTAAAATATACTTTGAAAAACGCGGACTTGAAATGGACGAAGTTGCTTTCAGAAACGAGTACGAAAAAAATCTTGCGCTCGGCTCGTTTGTTTTCGACGACGTTTTCCCCACCCTTAACAAAATTGCGGAAGCCGCGCGGTTTTACATTGTGACCAACGGGCGCACGGTTATACAGAAAAGCAGGCTTGCGCTGAACGGCTTGGATAAGCTTGCCGAAGGCGTGTTTATTTCCGAAGAGATCGGCTTCAGAAAACCGTCCGAGGAGTATTTCGATTACGTTGCGGATAACATAGAAGGCTTCGATATAAACGAGGCTCTTTTGCTGGGCGATTCGGTAACGGCGGATATGCCCGCTAAAAAGTTCGGATTCACAACCTGCCTTATCGACAGAAACCGCAGGTATGCCGATTGCAAAAATCCCGAAAAAGAGCTTAATGCTGATTACGTTATAACAAGCTTCGAAGAGGCTGAAAAATTCTTTTTATAAACACGGCGCGTTATAAATACGGCAAGGCAAAATTCTTTTTATAAATAAGGACTGGTAAAAATGAAAATCAATATAAAAAAATTAAACGAAAAGGCGATAATCCCCACTTACGGCTCTGCTTACAGCGCGGGTGCGGATTTATACGCGCTTACCGACGAAGAAGTTGTTATTCAGCCGGGGCAGACGGCGTTTATTCACACGGGGCTTGCGACGGAAATTCCCGAAGGCTACGTGGGGCTGGTCTATGCGAGAAGCGGGCTTGCCTGCAAACAGGGACTTGCGCCCGCAAACAAGGTGGGAGTTATAGACTCTGACTACCGCGGGGAACTTGTGGTTGCGCTGTTCAATCAATCGGGCGAGGCTAAAACGGTCAAATACGGGGACAGAATTGCTCAGCTTGTAATAGCGCCATATCTTAAATGCGAGTTTATCGAAAGCGAAGAGTTATCGGATACAACAAGGGGTGCGGGCGGTTTCGGCTCCACCGGTAAATAAAAAAATTTTAATTCGGAAAAATTTCGGTTTAGAAAAAAGTTTTAATTCGGAAAAAGGGAGAAAAGCTTCTCTCTTTTTTTATTCCCCTCTTTTTTGTTGTGCCCGACTGTCGGGTTGCCGCGGCTGTTACGGGGCAAACTTCATTTTATCAGGCGTACAACTGTCGGGAGCGTCGGAAAAAGTTTTATTTCCCCTCTCTTGCTCGGCGAGGGCGGGTTCTTCCTGCTGATTTAAGACATACTTAAAGGACGGCAATTGCTTGCCGTCCTTTAAGATGTGGGAATATATAAAGAAGTAGGGGGTATGTTCTTTTTATATGTCTGCATTTTAGCACTCAAATCTTAAATTATTCTTAAAATTTAAAAAAACTTTAAAAAAATATTTTTCAGTTTAGTTTAAGCGTGGTATAATAGAATATATCCGATGATTTCGTTTCCCCATCGACGGTTGTTTTAGCGGCAACCGCCCGAGAAAAACGGAATTACACTAAAAAAAGGATTCATTCCATTCCTACAAGGGGTTTATTATGCAGATACTTGTTGTTGAGGACGAACGTAGGCTTGCAGAAGCCATCGCTCAGATTTTAAAAGAAGAAAAATATCTCGTAGACGTAGTGTACAACGGAAAGGACGGGCTGGATTACGCACTGAGCGGAATTTACGACGTGGTTATACTCGACGTAATGCTTCCGTTCAAAAGCGGCTTCGACGTGGTTGCCGAAATGCGCAATAAAAAAGTTACTACCCCCGTGTTGATACTTTCGGCAAGGGATACCGTGGACGATAAAATTACAGGGCTTAACAAGGGCGCGGACGATTATATGACAAAGCCGTTCGCTCCGGAAGAACTTCTTGCCAGAGTAAAAGCGCTTTCGAGGCGGCAGGGCGAAGTAGTAATGGACAAAATTACGTTTGCGGATATAAATCTTACGTTTTCAGATTACTCTCTGAGCTGTAAAGACAAGTGCGTGCACCTCGGCTTTAAAGAGTTTGAAATTATGAAGATTTTAATGTCCAACGCAAAACGCATAGTGCTTAAGGACGACCTTATCTGCAAGGTCTGGGGTATGGACTCCGACGCGGAAGACAACAACGTGGAAGCGTATATTTCCTTTTTGAGAAAGAAGCTGACTTTTATCGGTTCGAGCGTTTCCATTGCCACGGTAAGAAAGGTCGGATACATTCTGGAGGGCGGTAATGTTTAAAAAGCTGCGCAGGCGCTTTGTCGTTTTAATAATGATAATAACCGGACTTATAGTTATGGGAATTTTCATTGCGGTGTTCTCCGTGAACACGATAAATCTGAAAAATTCCTATAACCGGGCGCTACAGGCTTTGGCAGAACAGGATATAACAACCGACGAGGACAAGGAGTTTACGCTCCCCTCCGACTTAAAATATCTGAGCGGCGTAGTAAAGATAGAAGCCGTTTACATTAACGACAAACTTCAGGCGGAGATAGTGGCAAAACAAAAGGGAACTACCTGTTCCACCGAAGAGCTTTACGAAATTACAAACGAGATAATTATGACAAAAAAGACGAACGGAGTGCTCAGAGACCATGAAATTCGCTTTTTCGTCATGAAGGACGAGTTCAACAGATATGTTATAACTTACTGTAAGACCGTTCACGAAACAAGGTTCGTGGTGAAGATGCACGGCGTTTCCATAACCTGCTGCATTCTGTGCCTTATTGGTATTTTTGCAGTGAGCGAATATATGTCGTACAAGTTTATACAGCCTGCGGAAACGGCGTGGGAACAGCAAAGCCGTTTTATTGCGGACGCCTCTCACGAGCTGAAAACCCCGCTTACCGTTATACTCGCAAACAACAACATAATGCTCAATCACGTTGAAAATAAAGAGGACGAAAAGTGGCTTCTCAGCACAAAGGAAGAAGCCGAAACGATGAAACGCATGCTGGAAGATATGCTGTACCTTGCAAAGTCCGACGCGCGCATGCTTAAAAGCGACGACAAAACGCTGGATTTATCCGAAATTTTGTTTGCCTGCTCGCTTACTTTCGACTCCGTTGCGTTTGAAAAGGGCATTATCATAAACACCGACATAGAAAAGAACATAGAAGTAAAAGGCGACGAAAACGAGCTGCGCGCCGTTATAGGCATACTGATAGACAACGCGGTTAAATTTTCGCATAACAATAAGAATATAGATATAACCCTTAAAGCCGTTAAAAACAAAGCGGTATTCACCGTGACGGATTTCGGCGAGGTTATTCCCGACAGCGAATTAAAGAAAATTTTCGACAGATTTTACCAGACGGATAAGGTCAGAACAAAACAAGGCGGAGGCGCAGGCTTGGGACTTGCGATTGCAAAATCTTCCGTGGAAAGAATGAAAGGCGAAATTAAATGCCAGAGCAGCGAAGGAAACGGCACTACGTTTACCGTCACTCTGCCGATGTTTATTCAGAACGCGTAATTGCGGTCAGATGATTTTTCTGAAATGTAATTGATAAATGACTTTCGGGAATGTAATTGCGGCGAAGTAAATTCAGCCGAAAGCAAAAAAATACGCTTGTGGCAACTTGTGTAAACAGACGGTTGTCTCAAGCGTTTTTTATTTGAATTGTGTAGATAATGCGCGATAAAGGCGGCTTTTTATGTTTCTTGGTTTGGGATTCCGTTCTTCCCCTCTTCTTCCCTGTCCATTTTTTTAAGCGCGAAATGACCGTAAACGCCGAAACCTAAATACAGGAGAACGTATGCATGCATGAGCAAATCTACAACGGGAAATTCGCCCGAATAAGTCGCGAGTACAATCAAAGCAATCGTATCGAGAGTGAACAGAACAAGGGCGATTATCAGCCAGACAGGCTTTTTCTTTCCGAAATAGAAACACAAAAAATATACTGCCAGAATAATAACGGCTACGGCGACAAGCGCGATAAGCACGCCGACGGGTAAAGCGTCGCCCGGATTTATGCCCTCCGCAGCTATTTTGCCCGTAAGCACCATTCCGAAAAACGTAAGATAATAAGGAATTGAAGCAGAAAACAGAAAATACGTTTCCGAACCGCAAAACAGCAGTATTATATTGACAAGAGTGAGAGCTATTACGAGAAGCAGATTTAAACGCGCGGTCAGATATCTGCGCTGCAACCTTTCGCGGGGATCTGCACTTTGCTTATAACCGAAATTCATTTTTGGAAGCATCCTTTTTTATTTAATTTTATCACACGGTTTGCTGTTTTGTCAAGCGCAGGGCTTGCGTTGCGCATCGGGTTTCATCGCCCGATTTTTTTACAATAAGAGGAATGTGCCTTAAAACGCTTGCTTTTCGGCGTTTTTTTGCGTATAATATTTGTGTAACCAATGCTTCGGCTTTCGGTTATTTGCGGATGTGGCGGAACTGGCAGACGCGCCAGCCTTAGGAGCTGGTGTCACCGACGTGGGGGTTCGAGTCCCTTCATCCGCACCAAAATCGGGACGGACTTTGCTTCGTTCCGATTTTTTATCAAAAACGGGAATCGGGAGGGTGCCGATCATGAATGATAACAGAAATTTCAAAAAAGAGTATGACGCCTTTTTAAAGAAGGTTCCGTATCAGACGACAGTTATTGACGGCGTGAAGGTAAGATATCAATATGGCGGCAAGGACGGAGCGCCTGTCATTCTCTTTTTTCACGGATTGGAGATGCAGGAAATGTGGATGCCGTATGCCGAAAAGCTCGGGAAGAAATACAGATTTGTTATTTATGAATATCCGTTTTATACCACTAACGCGGACGAGCAGATCGACTTTGCTGCAAAACTATTGAAAGCGCTGTCTATTGAAAAAGTGATTTTGATCGGCGCAAGCGACGGCGGTGTATATGCCCAGATTTTTGCGAAAAGACACCCGGAATCCGTTTTGTCAATGATCCTGACGACTACTTTGACTGTGGACTCCGATTATGTAAGAGATATTAAAAAAGAGCGCTTTTCAACCCCTATATTCCTTCTTTTACTGAAACTTGTTCCCGCAAAAACGGAAATGAAATTGTTGTTAAAAAAAGCACGGGATTTTTGGAATGCGAATCGGAAGAGGATTGGGAATACGGCAAAGGTTTCTACGAAACGGTGGCTTCCGACCTGAACTATAAACAGCGGTTTATTCATAGTTTCAAGTGTGTATATATGCTGAAGGACTATCCGTATTTCAAAGAAAGCGATTTCGAGTATCTGATGGAAAAAATACAAGTTCTCATCCCGGAGAAAGACATTTTCAAAAAAGAAGATCAGGACCGTCTTGCGGATTTATTCAGAAAACTCGATGCGGAAATTCTCAGTGTTCCGGGCGGGCATGTGGGATTTATAGTTCGGTCAGAGTATTATATTGACTTAATGGAAAAGTTCCTGGAGAAAAACGAGATCTGAATGGTAAGATAAGAGTGCCGAAGAAATAAACCACCTTATTACGATACATACTTTAAGTGATTTTGAAAAGATTAAGACTTTTGCGTTCACACGTCGGAACGGAATTTGCTTCGTTCCGACTTTTTATTATGAAAATATGCCACACGCGGCGGTATTCCCTATTTTTCACATCAAGTATAACGGGCTGTAAGTTATTTCTTGCAGTCCGTTTTTTGTTGCGGCATTAAAACGTTGAAAAATTCGGGGAATTATGCTATAATAATAAAAAATTAAAGTCGGCGGAATTTGCGGAGGTTAAAATGAAAGTAGTTATACTCACGGGCAGCGCGCACAAACACGGCACAACGGCAACGCTTGCTGATAAATTCTAGCAGGGCGCTTCCGACGCGGGACATGAAGTTTTTCGCTTCGACGCGGCGTTTCGCTCCGTTCATCCGTGCATAGGATGCGATACGTGTCGCAGAACCGGGCAATGCGCGTTTCATGCGGATGATATGAAAACATTAAACCCGTATTTACTCGATGCAGACGTTGTGGCTTTTGTCTCCCCTATCTACTATTTTACGCTCAATGCACAGATTAAAGCGGTAATTGACAGATTTTACGCGAACGACGACGCTTTACACGGAGGGAAAAAAGCCGTTTTGATTACCGCCATGGCGGATACAGAAACTTCTGCGGCGTACGGCGCAAATGTAGCTTTTAAAGAAATACTTAAATATCTGGAATGGGAAAACGCAGGTATACTGAATGCGAAAAATTCTTCCGTCGCA